>JAFVDW010000016.1 GCA_017478245.1 Lachnospiraceae bacterium | reverse complement strand
CTCTATGATGAAAAGCGGAAGAGAGGCTATCAAATAGTTATCACAGATGATACACGTCATCAACAATATTTACAGATGATTAATAACTTTAATGCTAATTTGAAGGAAGAGGTGGCAAAGAAGACGGCATATATCAAAGAACTTACGGAAAATAACAGGGTCATGTTTGGCGAAACGAAAGCGTAGAGGCGTATTTCATCATGATTTTATATTGCACCATGTATGTTTTGGGTGTATAATTCTCTATTGATAAATGCACATTTGAGAGATGTACACTGGCAGGCGAATAAAATGGGTAGTGTATGACATTGCTGGGATAGTAAAAAATAAAGTGTACATGTAAACAGGAATGGAGGAAATATGAGTAAGAAACCGATAGTTTTAATGATTTTGGACGGATACGGTATCAATGAAAAGACAGAGGGTAACGCAGTGGCTCTTGCCAATACCCCTGTGATGGATCAGCTTAAGAGCGAGTATCCCTTTGTAAAAGGCTATGCAAGCGGCATGGCGGTAGGGCTTCCTGATGGGCAGATGGGTAACTCTGAGGTGGGACATTTGAACATGGGTGCCGGTCGTATTGTCTATCAGGAGCTGACCCGAATCACCAAAGAGATTCAGGACGGAACCTTCTTTGAGAATCCTGCACTGCTAGCAGCAGTGGAGAATTGCAAGAAAAATAACAGCGCATTGCATTTGATGGGATTGTTGTCCGACGGTGGCGTACATAGCCACAACACCCATCTGTACGGTCTGCTTGAGCTTGCCAAGAAAAATGGTCTGGAGAAGGTGTTTGTACACTGCTTCCTGGATGGACGTGACACACCCCCTGCCAGCGGCAAGGACTATGCAGTGGAACTGACCAAGGAGATGGAGAAAATCGGTGTGGGACGTATCGCCACCGTGGAAGGCCGCTACTATGCCATGGATAGAGATAACAACTATGATCGGGTACAGCTTGCCTACAATGCCATGACGAAGGGAGAGGGACTGACCGCAGATTGTGGAATCTGTGCAATTCAGAGCTCTTATGACAGAGATGAGACCGACGAGTTCGTGAAGCCCACCGTAGTAGTGGAGGAGGGCAAGCCGGTAGGTCTGGTGGAGGATGGAGATTCCGTGATTTTCTTCAATTTCCGTCCCGACCGTGCAAGAGAAATCACCAGAGCCTTCTGCGATGACGAGTTCAAGGGCTTTGACAGAGGAGCGAGAAAAGACGTTAAGTTCGTATGCTTTTCCGATTATGATCCCACCATTCCCAATAAGGAGGTGGCATTCCACAAGGTGAGCGTGACGAATACCTTTGGTGAATGGCTGGCTGCCAATGATATGAAGCAGGCGCGTATTGCGGAGACAGAGAAAGACGCACATGTAACCTTCTTCTTCAATGGTGGTGTGGAGGAGCCTAATCCCGGGGAGGACAGAATTCTGGTAAATTCGCCCAAGGATGTGGCAACCTATGATCTGAAGCCTGAGATGAGTGCTTAAGAGGTATGTGACAAGCTTACCGGTGCCATTCGTTCCGGCGAGTATGATGCGATTATCATCAACTTTGCAAACCCTGACATGGTAGGGCATACCGGCGTGTTGGATGCAGCCATCAAGGCAGTGGAGGCAGTTGATGAGTGTGTGGGTAAGGCAGTGGAAGCCGTGAAAGAGATGGAGGGTGTGCTCTTTATCTGTGCGGATCACGGTAATGCAGAGATGATGATTGATTATGAGACGGGAGAGCCGTTTACTGCACATACCACCAATCCGGTTCCCTTTATATTGGTGAACTATGATCCTGCATATACCTTGAGAGAGGGTGGATGCCTGGCAGACATTATTCCTACACTGATTCAGGTGATGGGCAAGGAGCAGCCGGTGGAGATGACAGGAAAGTCTCTTTTAATCAAAAAGTAACAATTTTTTTAAAAAGAGTTGAAAAATATAAGACAGTATGGTAGAATAACCTTTGTTTGACATTAGGAGGTTTGAAATGGGCGCTTTAAATATTGTTTTGACTGTATTATTTATAATTGTTTGTATAGCATTGACAGTGTTGGTATTGATGCAGGAGGGCAAGTCTGCAGGACCTGGAACCATCAGTGGAGCGGCTGAGACCTATTGGGGTAAGAACAAAGGACGTTCTATGGAAGGCTTGTTAGTGAAACTTACCAAGGTTCTGGCAGTATTATTTATGGTACTTGCGGCAATACTGAATCTTAACGTATTCTAAGAATTACCGAAGACAAACACTCTTGTGCTACGCAAGAGTGTTTCTTTTTGTTTTGAGATTTTTTCGTAATTTGAATTGAGAAAGTGTGGAGAGTATATATGAATGCTACATCGCAAGCAGAACTGCGAGATAAAAGAAAGAAAGTAATAACAGATTTGGTTAATGATGCTTTCTATGTTCCTATGAAAGAGAAGGAGCTTGCTGTGTTCCTGCAGGTATCCAAGGAGGAGCGGGAGGAGTTTCGTGCACTTTTGCAGGAGCTTCTTGTGGATGGAAAGCTGATGCTGACTGCGAAGGGAAAATACATCAAGTCTGATGGAAAGATACTGGCAGGGACTTTTATCTCTAATGCCAAAGGGTTTGGATTTGTAGAAATAGAAGGCAGAGAGGATGATCTGTTCATACCGGAGGATAAGGTACATGGTGCCTTTCACAAGGACACCGTTCAGGTTGCTCTTCTGGGGGAGAAGAACGGGAAGCGTCAGGAGGCTCAGGTGCTTCGGATTCTGGAACGGGGGCTTACACAGATAGTAGGAACCTATGAGCGTACCAGAAACAGCTTTGGATTTGTGATTCCGGATAATGTCAAGCTGCCACAGGATATATATGTGCCTATGGAGCGTTCCAAGGGAGCTATGACCGGACATAAGGTGGTGGTGGAGATTACCGGATACGGAACGGACAGAAGAAGTCCGGAAGGAAAAGTGGTGGAGATTCTGGGTCATATCAATGATCCGGGCGTAGACATCATGTCCATTGTTCGCGGCTATGAGCTTCCGGTAGAATTCGGCGAGAAAATCATGAATCAGGTGGAGAGAGTGTCACAGGAGGTTTCTTTGGCAGACAGGCAGGGGAGAAGAGATCTGCGGGATGTTACGATGGTGACGATAGATGGTGAGGATGCCAAGGATCTGGACGATGCAGTCAGTGTGGATTTTGACGGTACGCATTATCATTTGGGGGTACACATTGCGGATGTGACCAATTATGTGCAGGAGCATTCAGCATTGGACAGAGAGGCACTAAAGCGAGGAACCAGTGTGTATTTGGTGGATCGTGTGATTCCCATGCTTCCGCATGCACTGTCCAATGGCATTTGTTCCCTCAATGAGGGGGTGGACAGGCTGGCACTTAGCTGTCTGATGAAGATAGATGCCAATGGTACGATCACAGATTATGAGATTTGCGAATCAGTGATTCGAGTGAACAATCGTATGACTTACACAGCAGTAAAAAATATTTTGCAGGATGAGACGATTGTGAAAAAAGACGAGGCGTATGGGCAATACGCTTATCTTGTACCCATGTTCCACAGGATGGAAGAGTTGTCTTCGCTGTTGCGCAAAAAAAGACAGAAGCGTGGTTCTATTGATTTCGATTTCCCGGAATGTAAAATTATTTTGGACAAGGATGGACACCCCACGGACATCAAAGCTTACGAGCGCAACGTGGCAACCAATATCATTGAAGATTTTATGTTGGCAGCAAACGAGACAGTGGCGCAGCATTTTTATTGGATGGAGCTTCCTTTTGTTTATCGTGTGCATGACGTTCCCGATGCAGAACGGCTGCAAAAGCTGTCTGTATTTATTAATAATTTTGGCTATTATATGAAAGCCATGAATAAAAATGGAAGCAAAGTGGGCAGCGAGGAAGTGCATCCCAAGGAATTTCAGAAGCTGCTTTCTCAAATTGCAGGAACACCGGAGGAGTCTATGATATCCAGACTGGTGTTGCGCAGTATGAAGCAGGCGAAGTACAGTGTGGAGTGTACAGGACATTTTGGATTGGCTTGTCCGTATTATTGTCATTTTACTTCACCTATCCGTAGATATCCGGATCTTCAGATACATCGGATCATTAAGGAGCAGCTTAGAGGTAGATTGCAGGAGGAGAGGATTGTTCATTATCGGGGGCTGTTGCCGGAGGTGGCAAAGCATTCCTCAGAGATGGAGCGCAGGGCGGATGAGGCAGAGCGAGAGACGGATAAGTTAAAGAAAGTGGAATACATGGAGGAACGTATCGGGCAGGAATTTGACGGTGTGGTATCCGGAGTTACAGGCTGGGGGATTTATGTAGAGCTGCCCAATACAGTGGAGGGACTGGTGCATGTATCCAAGCTTCCGGGAGATTATTACTATTACAATGAGAGTACCTATGAGATGGTGGGAGATGCTACAGGCAGAGTGTTCAAGCTTGGAATGCCGGTTCGTGTGCGTGTAAACGATTGTGACCGATTTGCAAAAACCATTGATTTTGAAATTGTGGAGGAGTGATTATTATGGCTAAAGGTAAAGATACACAAAAGCTGATAGCGAACAACAAAAAGGCATTTCATGATTATTTTATTGATGAGACCTATGAGGCAGGCATAGCGCTCCATGGCACAGAGGTAAAATCCATGCGTATGGGCAAGTGCAGTATTAAGGAATCCTTTATCCGCATTGAGAATGGTGAAGTATTCGTATATGGTATGCACGTCAGCCCCTATGAGAAGGGGAACATTTTCAACAAAGATCCGCTTCGTATCAAAAAGCTGTTGATGCACAAGTATGAAATTAACAAGCTGCAGGGTAAGATTAAGGAAAAGGGTTATACCCTGGTTCCCTTGCAGGTATATTTTAAAGAGGGAAAGGTGAAGGTGGAAGTAGGGCTTGCCAGAGGTAAAAAGCTCTATGATAAGCGCGCCGATATTGCCAAGAAGGATCAGCGCAGAGAAGCAGAAAAAGAATTTAAGGTGCGCAATCTGTAAGCTGATGGGAGTGTAGGGCGGAGAATGGATTCATATGGTAAAAAATGTAAAGCATTTTACAAAATATTTTTACTTATGGGTGTTGACCTGTGTCCGCCCATCCGATATACTGTAAGAGTAAAGACATCAACCTTTACCGAATATAACAGTACTCATGCAGTAAGTGAGTTGCTGTATCAGGGGTAGTAAAGGTTTCGACAGGGGTCTTGCAGCTGGAGAAGCTATCCGTTGCGACACGTTAATCGCACAATTAAATTAAACGCTGAAGATAATCAGTTAGCATTTGCAGCGTAAGCTGTAGATGACGCCGCCCAAGGCGGCTTGTCCGCTCCAGAGCACTCACACTTTGGAATCCGGGCATCAACGATGTGAGAAACGACATGTGTTAAGCTTTGCGCACATGGGCGTATGATGAAGCTACTGAAGTTTGCAGGTTGTTCGTTTCCTGCATACTGAGGGAACAGACCGGAGCAAGACCGGTCGAGATAACGGACTATGATAGTAGAAGTACAGGGAATGGGCTTTTGGACACGGGTTCGACTCCCGTCTACTCCACTCTGAATATGGGCTCTGATAGAATAGGAGTCGAACCCGTTGGGGTCAGACTCCCAATGCCGTAAGCGGTGAAAAGAAGGATGATGACTGATAGGAAATTTTTGAAAGTATATTGTAAATCCAATTTGCATAGGCTATAATGCCAGTAGGCAAAAAGATAGGATTAGTCCAGTATGGACGTCAAATGAAAAGCCTCGGAGCCGCAATCTCCGAGGCTTTTCTATTCCCTATTTTGGCATGGAAGGGCTAAAGTACCATAGGCTAGTTACCGACTATTCGTCACCGTCTAACCATTTCATAGATAATGTAAATTTGTAAATATGAAAAACAGGCATTTGCTATTGTGGCAGATGCTTTTTCTTTTGCCGGAAGAACTCAAACGTCATCTGCTTTTGTTCTTCAATAAAACTGGTAAATTAGCACAAAATTATCGCAAAAAATAAATTTTTTTTGTGGAAATAGATATGCAGAAGGTGTATAATAGCTATGGGGTTATAGGTTCTGTTAAGGGAGAGTATTTATAATGAATTAAGAGAGGGTTATGCTTATGAGAAAAGGACAAAAAATTGGTGTGCTGTTGATGGGAATGTTGTTGTTGATGGCAGGCTTTTATGGCTTACCGCTTCGAGCTTTCGCTGCCGCGGGGCAATCGGGGGATGCCGCATTTGCGAACAGTTCTATGTATTGTTGGGATGAGGCGTTATTGTCACCTGCCAGTATCGATGGTGTTATCACACGTCTGCAAGGGCTACAGGTTACTGACTTGTATGCGGATATCTCTGATTTTGAAAAATACAAAATGTCCATTGCCCAATTAAATAGCAATGGAATAGCGGTTTATTATCTTACAGGGAACAAATCCTGGTACAAATCCCCGGATACATTAAAATTAGAAATTGACAAGGTAGATGCCTATAATAAAAAGAACCCTGATACCCCGATAACCGGTATTGTTTTTGATGTAGAACCCTATCTAGATACGGAATACAAAGCAAATGTATATGGGGGATTTGAGACATATGTAAACAATATGTCCCTGGCATACAGCTATGCCAAAGCCAGAAACATCAAGTTTGTTACCGTTATACCCTACTGGTATGACAATTATGCAAAGGAGGCAGCGTTTACCGGTAAACAGCGCAAAAATGCGGAGAAGCTGTTACAGAAATTGATAAAGAACGCAGACCGCATCAGTGTCATGAACTATTATAAAAATCATATGTCGAAGCACATTGATACGGAAGTGAAGTACGCTAAGAATTATCGTGTGGAGATTGAATCCATAGCAGAATTTGGCAAGCCCTCTGCTTCGGCGGGGGTGGAGGATATTGTTACCTTCTATGTGGAGGATGATCCGATCGGTAAGGCGAGGGAAGAGTGGCAGGATGTTAGGAACACCTATTCTTATAAAAACCTGCATTTTTCATATCATCACCTAGGGATTATCATGGAATTGTATCAGGACATAACAAAATATCAGTTTCTATTTGTGGATGAGGAGACAGGCGCGGAATACACCGGGAACTATAGCATTTTGCTGTCTAATGGAGAAACGCTCAAGAAGAGAACCGGTTCCAACGTAAAAATAGATGTAAATACCAGCTTTTCAATAGAGATAGAGAATTGTGATATTGTTGGTGTGCAAAGCGAAGAATATGTGGATGAGGTAACCGTGCAGAGAACGTATCTGATTCATGCGAGGGATGTTTACACTTTGGAGGTATATCCCAAGCTGTGGAATGGGAGCAGATATTCCTCTGTGAAAAGCGGTAAGGTCCGCTTTGTGAATCTACAAACCGGAGAGTGGCAAGATGCCGCTATCATCGGAAGCTCTGATACGGGATATTACACCAATGTGAAAGTGGTCTCTGACACAGAGTATAGGGTGTATCTCTTAGACGAGAAGGATGATGTGTTAGAGGGTGTTTTGCACACCATCAAATATAAAGATGCGGACAAAGTAGAGCATATGGAGGATGGGTGTGATGGAGTGATTTGCCTGCCCGGAGGATTGAAAGCATATACCTGTGTTACGATGAACATACTTTAGATGGAACACACTTTAGATGAATGGTGCCCCAAACAGCCTTGCGATATTTATTTTAGATGATATAATATTAATCAAGGCGTCTGGGGCATACTGTCAGATGCCTGGAATGTGAACCGGGAGGACTTTTAAGTTGGATAGTATACAACGAGATCATAAATCAGGAACAACCAGTGCAGAGGGATTTTTGTTTTTTTCCGCCAAGGATGCAGCACTTGCCAAAACGGAGCAGAAAAAAGTGGACTATCTGGAAGCACGCATGGATTATTCCAAGCCGGAGACCATATTGCGCGTTTATCAAAAAGCTATTGAGGAGCGAATCTTTAAGACCCCGGTAGGAATTGTTTATTTAAAGAAGCTACAGGATTATCTTTTGAAGGAAGGGCAAATGAAGGCGGAACAGGTTCCACCGATTGCACTTTATCAATATTATGATAATGAAGTGCGCCCCCAGCCGGAGCCGGCAAGAAAAAGGATACAGCCGGCTCCGGTCAGACAAGAAAAACAGAATGTTGCGCTGCCCATTTCCATCATCTTGAACATTTTACTAGTTATTGCAATTCTTGCTATGTTTGTCATCAGCTTTAGTGCGGAGCAGCCCAATATTTTCAATTATGAACGGGCACTTACCGACCGCTATTCCAGTTGGGAGCAGGAGCTTCAGGAGAGAGAACAAGTGGTGCGGGAGAAAGAACTGGAATTGCATATTAGCGAATAAAAGAGAGTATGAAGAGAGGTAAGCTATGGACAGGCTTAAAATTCTAGTGGTGGATGATGAAAGCAGAATGCGAAAGCTAGTGCGGGACTTTCTGGTAAAAAGCAATTTTGATGTGATAGAGGCAGGCGACGGAGAGGAAGCAGTGGAGCTTTTTCTCCAACAAAAGGATATAGCTCTGATTGTATTGGACATTATGATGCCGAAAATGGACGGTTGGGAGGTATGCCGGGAGGTGCGCAGATATTCTCAGGTTCCCATTATTATGTTGACAGCGCGCGGGGATGAGAGGGACGAGCTGCAGGGATTTCAGTTGGGCGTAGATGAGTATATCACCAAGCCCTTCAGTCCCAAAATATTGGTGGCTCGTATTGAAGCAATTTTACGCCGTACCAATCAGGCAGACAAGCAGGAGCTTTTACATTGCGGCGGTATCGAGGTCGATAAGATGGCTCATGAGGTGAAGATAGATGGTCAAAGCGTAGATTTAAGCTTTAAAGAATTTGAACTCCTTGTATATTTTATGGAGAATAAGGGAATTGCACTATCCAGGGAGAAGATTCTGAACAATGTATGGGATTATGATTATTTTGGCGATGCCAGAACCATTGACACCCATGTGAAAAAGCTTCGGAGTAAGCTGGGGGATAAGGGGGACATGATCAAGACCTTATGGGGGATGGGATACAAATTTGAAGAATAATATCACGCGATGATTGCATATCGGAAGCAGCATTGGGAAGAAATAAAAGAATATGAATGAAATAAAAACAGAATTTAGAAAGTGATTCCATGAAACATTCTATCAGAAGACAGTTTTCATTGATTTTCATAGGACTTATGGTAGGGACTCTTCTGTTGTGCCTGCTGGTTAATAGCCTGTTTTTGGGACGTTATTATCAACGTAGCAAGGAGCGGGTCATTTTTGCTGCCTATGATTCTATTAAACAGGCGGCGAACAGTGACAGCTATGGTTCCGAGCAATTTCAACAGGAATTGGAGAGCGTATGCACAAGATATAATATTTCAATATGTATCATGGATGTGCAGTCCCGAATAAAGTATGTGTCTTCCAACGGCGGCAGGGAGCTAGAAGCGCGACTGATAGGGTATGTATTTGATTTCCCCATGGATGTGGTGGAAGTGCTTGAAACAGATGAGGAATATGTTTTACAGAGAACATCTGCGGATGAAAGTGAGTATTTGGAATTGTGGGGGCGTTTGAATTCGGGCATCTCTTTTCTGATGCGTACCCCTATGGAAAGTATTCGCGAGAGTGCTAAGATTGCCAATCGCTTTTTTATTTATGTGGGTTGTGTGGGTGCGATGGCAGGCGGCGTAATCATATGGTTCGTATCCCGCAGAATCACCAGACCGATTTTAAAGCTGAATGAGATTTCAGAGCAGATGGTACAGCTAGATTTTGAAGCGAAATATCAAGATAAGGCGCGCAATGAAATTGATCTTTTGGGGGAAAATATTAATAAGCTTTCGGAAACTCTGGAACATTCCATATCAGAGCTGAAGACAGCGAACAATGAATTGTTAAACGATATTGCCCAAAAGGAGCAGATCGATGAAATGCGCAAGGAATTTCTTGCCAATGTTTCCCATGAATTGAAGACGCCCATTGCGCTGATTCAGGGCTATGCGGAAGGATTGCAGGAAGGGATCAATGATGATTTGGAGAGTCGCAATTTTTATTGCGAGGTTATTGTAGACGAGGCTTCAAAGATGAATCGCATGGTGCAGGAATTGCTTACGCTCAATCAGCTAGAGTTTGGAAACGATGTAATCAATATGGAGCGTTTTGATATTGTGGAAATGATAGAAAATTATGTACAGTCTGCATCCATTCTCACAAAGCAAAATGACATTCGGGTTCAGATGGAGAATTATGAGCCGATATATGTATGGGCGGATGAATTTAAGATTGAAGAAGTGTTCATGAATTATTTTACCAATGCAGTGAATCACTGTACCGGGGAAAAAATAATCAATATCTGTCTGGAGCAGTTGGAAGCCAAAGTGAGAGTGAAGGTATTCAACACAGGGACACCGATTCCCGAAGAAGCCATCAATCACATTTGGGAGAAATTTTATAAAGTAGACAAAGCGCGCACCAGGGAGTATGGAGGCAGCGGCGTGGGCTTGTCTATTGTGAAGGCGATTATGGATTCCATGCATCAAGAGTATGGCGTGGAGAATTTCAATAATGGTGTACTCTTTTGGTTTGAATTGGATATGGTGCGAGAAGCACAAGAGGAGATATGAGAGAAGGAGCAGTAGAATTGCAGGAAGCGCGTGTACTGTTGGTGGGTGTGGATACCGGCGAGGAAAAGGATTTTGACCGGTCTATGGCAGAATTAAAAAGTCTGACGGAGGCTGCCGGGAAATGTGTTGTTGGAATCATCACCCAAAGAATGGAAAATGTGAATAAAGCTTTGTATATTGGAAGCGGTAAAGTGGGAGAGGTACGGGAATTTGCCACAGAATGCGAAGCGCAGGAGATTATCTTTGATAATACGCTGTCCCCATCTCAGATTCGCAATCTGGGCAGGGAGTTGGAATTACCGATTTCGGATAGAACTAATTTGATTTTGGATATTTTTGCCATGCGTGCCAAGACGAGAGAGGCGAAGCTGCAAGTGGAGACGGCAAAATTGCAATATATGTTGCCCAGATTGGTGGGCTTACATGAGTCTTTGGGCAGACAGGGCGGCGCAAGCGGCAATCTGAGTAATAAGGGAACCGGCGAGAAAAAGCTGGAGTTGGACAGAAGAAAGATTGAACATCGTATCAGTGAATTGCGCAAAGAGCTGGAGCAAATCGGGAAATCCCGCGTGACTCAAAGAAAAAGGAGAAGTAGTTCCCGGACGCCGCAAGTGGCATTGGTGGGTTATACGAATGCCGGAAAGTCTACCATTATGAATCGTGTAGTAGAACATTACTGCGGCAGTGAGGAAAAAATGGTTCTGGAGAAAGATATGCTGTTTGCCACACTGGAGACCAGTGTAAGGCATATTGAGCCTGAGGATAACAGACCCTTTTTTCTGGTAGATACAGTCGGATTTATACACAAGCTTCCCCATGGACTGATTAAGGCGTTCCGCTCCACGCTTGAGGAAGTTAAATATGCGGATCTGCTGGTGCAGGTGGTGGATTTTTCTGATGAGAGCTATAGGGAGCAGATGGAAGTGACCGCGGAAACACTGAAGGAGCTTGAAGCATCAGATATTCCGCAGATTATTGTGTACAATAAGGCTGACTTGTGTGACGAAGGAGCACTTCCGCGCATCGCAGGTAACCATATCTATATGGCGGCTGGGAAGCATATTGGTGTGGAAGAATTGATTCGGATGATACAGGATAAGCTTTATGAAGATTTGAGAGAGAGTTGTTTTCTGATTCCATACGAGAAGGGGAATTTGGCATCTTACTTTATGGAAAATGCTATGGTACTGGAACAGGAGTACCGCACCGACGGTATATGGCTTCGCGTAAATTGTCATAGCCAAGATAGAAGTAAGTATGCTATATTAATATGTGAATAGAAATTGACAGGATAGGAGCACAAATGGGAAAATTAGAAGATTTAGATAAACGTGTGGAAGTGTTGCTTGCAGAATCCAAGGATGCTTTTTTCATAGAGTATTTAAAGGATCTTCAAAATAAGATTATTACACAGAAATATCAGGCGGATTTGTTGGAAATAGACTTTGAAAGGGCATATAAGATTTATTTACAGCGCAATCAGCAGACGACACAGATGGTACATGCGCCGGAGCAAATGGATGTGGCGGAGCAAATGGACATGCCGGAGCAAATGGATGTGGCGGAGCAAATGGACATGCCGGAGCAAATGGATGTG
>JAFVDW010000002.1 GCA_017478245.1 Lachnospiraceae bacterium | reverse complement strand
TTCACATTTTCAATCTCTTTGGCAACTACTGCCTGCTTCGGCAGACGGAACTCCGGAATACCATAAACCAACACACCGCCCGGCTCATGCAATGCCTCAAAAATAGTCACATCGTATCCCATCTTTGCCAAATCACCTGCACAGGTTAAGCCCGCAGGTCCGGAGCCGATGACAGCAACCTTTTTGCCTTTCTTCTCGGCAGCTCCGACAGGTTTGATTCCATTCTCTCTCGCCCAGTCAGCCACAAATCTCTCCAGCTTACCAATGGAGATAGGATCTCCCTTAAAGCCTCTGATACATTTGCCTTCACACTGTGTCTCCTGAGGACATACACGTCCGCAGACAGCAGGCAAAGCACTGGACTGGCTAATAATCTGATATGCAGCCTCCATATTACCTTCCTTCACCTGCTCAATAAAGCCCGGAATATTGATTGCAACAGGACAACCCTTTACACACTGCGCATTTTTACAGTTGATACATCTGGTTGCCTCCTGTCTTGCCTCTTCCTCGTTATATCCCAGACAAACCTCTTCAAAATTAGTAGCACGCTATTTTGCATCCTGCTCGCGTACAGGAATCTTATTTAACACATCCATCTCGATAACCAAACCTTTCTCCAACCTATTCCACTATCCGTCTAAATCAAACGTCAGCTTTTAATTACAGTTACCACATCCGCCGTGATGGGTGTCGCCCTCTTCCAGCCCCAAAAGCGCTCTCCCCTCCTCGGTCTTATACATCAACTGGCGTCTCATAGCCTCATCAAAATTTACCAGATGACCGTCAAACTCCGGTCCGTCCACACAGGCAAATTTCACTTTATCGCCAACCGTCACACGGCACGCCCCACACATACCGGTTCCGTCTACCATGATCGGATTCAGACTGACTACCGTAGGAATATTCAGTTCTTTGGTGAGCAGACATACAAATTTCATCATAATCATAGGACCGATTGCAATACATACGTCATATTGTTTGCCCTCTGCAACAAGATCCTTCAGGGTCTGTGTAACCATACCGCTTCTGCCGTAGGAGCCATCATCTGTTGTCACATAAAGATTACCTGCAACAGCTTCCATTTCTTTTTCAAGGATCAATAAATCTTTTGTATTAGCACCGACTATGACATCTGCGGCAATTCCATGCTCATGCAGCCATTTTACCTGTGGGTAAACCGGTGCTGTTCCCACACCGCCTGCAATAAAGAGAATATTCTTTTTCTTAAGCTCCTCAATATCTTCTGCCACCAACTCGGAAGCACAGCCTAAGGGACCTACAAAATCATGGAACGCATCTCCCTCCTTCAGATTCGCCATCATCTTGGTGGCTGCTCCCACAATCTGGAACACAATGGTGATAATTCCCTTTTCTCTGTCGTAATCACAGATTGTAAGAGGAATTCTCTCACCCTCGCTGTCCATACGGACAATGACAAATTGTCCGGGCTGACATGACTTAGCTACTCTCTTAGCCTCTACATCCATCAGATAAATGTTTGTAGTAAGCTCCCTTTTGTTTAGAATCTTGTACATAATCCACCTCTCTTATTTTCTAATAGATTTACCCTTCTATTTCAACTAATGTATAGTTGCTACCGCTAATCTGCACGCGATATAATTGCTTGTCATAAGCATTTACTGCATAGTAATTACCGGTCTTTGTACATACACCGTCCGCGTCACTGTAAACCTCCGCAATAATAAAATAATCATCAGCCCCTTCAATATGCTTCACATATTGATATTGATATTTATACATCTCTGCGCTGTCATTGCTGCCATAAAAATGTCCTTCATAATCATAAATCTTACCACTTTTGAAGGCATATTCTATGACTACCCACTCAACATCCTGTATGGAATACTCTGTTTTTAATTTCAGATTGTAGATGCGCTCTACTACTGGGCTGCTTCGTCCATCCTCTGCAATCCGAATGAAGCGAAATACGGTTCTGCCTAAAGGCATAGGAATCGGTGCCGCGTAAACACGGGAGGTCATCGTAGGTGTACTTCCATCTGTAGTATAATAGATATTTTCATCATCTTCAAGTATCTCAATATCAATCGGTGAAGAATATTCTCCGCTGCCGGTACCAACCTCCGGTATGGGCAGCTCCTCTATAACAATATGGTAGTTTTGGGTAACAATCTCGCTGGCTATCCCATACTCATTTACAAAATAAGCTTTGATCTGATAGTCGCCCTCATCCAATAAAATCGGCGCCGTATATGTATGGGACTCCTCTGTGGGCTCGCTTCCATCCATCGTATAGTAAATGGTTCCCGCCGCGAGAGCCGACAGCTTCAACGGCTGCAGCGTGGAATAATACCCTTCCGAAACACTGAATTCAGGCGGTTCAGCCACATAATTCTGATATTTATTTCGAATATCCTCATTCTCGCAATTCGACAGCAGTTCATCGATTGTTCGATAATCTTCTCGCGCCCGATAGATTGCGATTAGCTTACCATAAGCGCTTTCCAGTTGTTCTAAGCCGGCATTTTTGTCATTCGCGATATCTCGAAGCAAAAATTCATATTCAATTTTATTATTCTTTCGAAAATAGACATCGGATAAAGCAAACTTTATGTCAATATTGTCACTATCCAACTCCAATGCCCGCCTGTAATATTCAGCCGCTCTCTCATACTGTTCCTGTTCCACACACTCCCTGGCGCGCTCCACTTGATAATCCAACGAATTGTATCGATAATACATCCATCCGACGGCACCGCCTGCCACCAAAAGCAACACGCCAAAAATTCCCAGCAATAATAAAATTCGCCTGCTATGCCTCTTATTGATCCGAGAGAATTCATCCTCCATCCAATCTTCGCGCTGCTTTGCAGCTTCATCAGATTGTTCAGCCCCAAACTCTTCCGCGATGGTGCTCAGGGCTTCCTCCAGATTGAACTCAATCTCCGGTTCAAAATCCGGCACAATATGGATATCTTCGCCACATTGCAGGCAATAAATAGAGTCGGCCGGTATTTCAGCACCACAATTCGGACACTTCATTTTCCAACCTCTTTCGTCAACTTCTTACTGCTGCAATGCTACAGATTCCACGCAATTATACATCAGCATGGCGATTGTCATAGGGCCTACACCGCCGGGAACCGGAGTAATCGCACTACACTTAGGAGCGACACTCTCATAATCTACATCGCCGCATAATTTATTGTCAGCGTTTCTGTGAATACCAACATCAATGACTACTGCACCCTCCTTCACATACTCTGCCGTAATCATCTTCGGTTTACCGATGGCAACCACCAGAATATCCGCTCTGGAAGTCACTTCCTTCAAATTCTTTGTCCTGCTGTGTGTGACAGTGACGGTTCCATTCTCCTGAAGCAATAAAAGCGCCATTGGTTTTCCCACAATATTGCTTCTGCCAATCACAACACATTCTTTACCCTCAATTTCAATATGATAGCGCTTCAAAAGCTGTATGATACCCGCAGGCGTACAGGATACAAAGCCTTTTTTTCCAACACACAGTGAGCCCACATTCTGCACATGGAATCCATCCACATCCTTTACGGGCTCAATCGCTGCAAGCACCTTTTCCTCCGCAATATGCTTCGGCAGAGGTAATTGCACCAGAATACCATTGACATCCTTTCTGCCATTTAGCTTGCCAATCAACTCCAGAAGCTCCTCTTCCCCCGTCTCCTCCGGCAGCTCATATGCCAGGGATTTGATACCGATGTATTCGCAAGCCTTTTTCTTTTTTCCCACATATACTGTGGATGCGGGATCATTGCCCACCTGAATCACGGCAAGGCAAATTTCAATGCCCTGCTCCTTCATTTCGGCAACCTTTCCCTTCAATTCATCCTTTATCTGTGCCGAAATCGCTTTCCCATCGATTATTTGTGTCATTTGTCCCTTACTCCTCTCTTGCATTGTTAGAACAATCCTGTTATAACACCATCTTCCGTCACATCTATTCCAAAAGCAGCAGGCTTCTTGGGCAGTCCCGGCATCGTCATAACCGCGCCTGTAAGCACTACCACAAACCCTGCACCGGCGGATACATATACCTCCCGTACATTCAATTCAAACCCTACCGGTCTGCCCAGCAGGCTGGGATCATCGGAAAGGGAATATTGATTTTTTGCCATACATACCGGCAGAGAGCCAAATCCCAGTTCTTCCAGTTTTGCCAACTGTTTCAACGCTGTAGGTGCAAAACTCACATTGCCTGCTCCATAGATTTCCCTTGCCACGGTCTCAATCTTTTCACGCAGCTCCAAAGAGTCTTCATAAAGCACCTTAAAATTGCTTTTCTTATTCTCTAATGTCCAAAGCACCTTCTCGGCAAGTGCTACGCCGCCTTCGCCACCCTTCTCCCACACTTCCGAGAGCGCAAACTCACAATTTCTCTCCTCGCAGAATTGTTGAACAAGTGCGTTTTCGGCGTCTGTGTCTGTCACAAAGGAATTCAGCGTCACGACAACCGGTACACCGTATTTTTGCAAATTTTCAATATGCTTCTCCAAATTCACGATTCCCTTTGCCAGTGCCTCAAGATTCTCTTCGTTCAGATGCTCCTTTGCCACACCACCATTGTATTTCAATGCGCGAATGGTTGCAACCAGCACCACTGCATCCGGTTTCAGCCCCGCCATCCTACATTTGATATCAAAGAACTTCTCAGCCCCCAAATCCGCACCGAATCCCGCCTCCGTAATACAATAATCAGCCATTTTTAACGCAGTCTTTGTAGCTCGCACAGAATTACAGCCATGTGCGATATTGGCAAAAGGACCACCATGCACCAGCGCCGGGGTGTGCTCCAGGGTCTGAATCAGATTGGGCTTGATTGCATCCTTCAACAGGGCAGCCATCGCCCCCACAGCCTGTAAATCTCCTGCTGTAACCGGTTCTCCTGCATAATTATATGCAACTACGATCTTGGCAAGACGCTCCTTCAAATCCTTCATATCCGACGCAAGACAGAGAATTGCCATGATCTCACTTGCCACGGTAATGACAAAATGATCTTCTCTGACCACACCATCCATCTTGCTTCCAAGACCAATCACTACATTGCGAAGCACGCGGTCATTCATATCTACGCAGCGTTTCCAAACCACCTGTCTGGTATCAATCTGCAATTCATTGCCCTGCTGAATATGATTGTCCAACATAGCCGCCAAAAGATTATTGGCAGCGGTGATCGCATGAAAATCACCGGTGAAATGGAGATTCAAATCCTCCATCGGAACCACCTGCGCATAGCCACCGCCGGCAGCTCCTCCCTTGATTCCAAAACAAGGTCCAAGTGAAGGCTCTCTTAAGGCAATCACAGCCTTTTTCCCAAGCTTCCCGAAAGCCTGCCCCAAGCCTACGCTAGTCGTGGTCTTACCCTCTCCGGCAGGGGTAGGATTGATGGCGGTGACAAGTATCAGTTTTCCATCGGGATTGTCCTTTATCTTTTTCATGTATTCATCGGATATTTTCGCCTTATATCTGCCATAAAGCTCCAGCTCATCCGGTTCAATCCCCAGTTCGGCTGCCACATCCACGATGGGCTTCATCACTGCTTCCTGTGCAATCTGAATATCTGTTTTCATTTTTTTCATCTCCTCGTAATGATTAAATCTCCTCCAACAGTTGCTCAAACTGTTCCATACTCATCAGTACCTTCCTCGGTTTGGTACCTTCCTCCTCGCCCACAACGCCGTATTCGCATAATTGATCCATAATTCTCGCCGCTCTGTTAAATCCAATCTTCAATACTCGCTGCAGCATACCGCTGGAGGCCTTGTCCTTATCAATAATAAACCGAGCTGCCTCCTCAAAGTATTCATCTCTGGCACTGTCTCCTCCACCGGCTCCTGATGTGCCGGTAGAAGTCCCGATATTCTTGATTTTCTCCTCAATATCCTCCGCATAGGTGTTGCCCAACGTTTGATTCTTCAGAAAATCCACCACATCCGCAACTTCCTTGTCAGATACAAAAGCGCCCTGAATGCGGGCTGGTTTTGTGTAC
>JAFVDW010000119.1 GCA_017478245.1 Lachnospiraceae bacterium | reverse complement strand
GGTCGTGGATCTTCTCTGCCCTTATCAGAAGGGTGGTAAGATTGGATTGTTCGGTGGTGCATGTGTGGGTAAGACTGTGCTGATTCAGGAGCTTATTCGAAATATCGCAACCGAGCATTGTGGTTACTCTGTATTCACCGGTGTAGGTGAGCGTACTCGTGAGGGTAATGATCTTTACCATGAGATGACCGAGTCAGGCGTTATTGACAAGACAACCATGGTGTTCGGTCAGATGAATGAGCCCCCCGGAGCGAGAATGAGAGTGGGCTTAACAGGCCTTACCATGGCAGAGTATTTCCGCGATAAGGGCGGCAAGGATGTGTTGCTGTTCATTGATAATATTTTCCGATTCACACAGGCAGGTAGTGAGGTGTCTGCACTTTTGGGACGTATGCCCTCTGCAGTGGGTTACCAGCCCACCTTGCAGACAGAGATGGGTGCCTTGCAGGAGCGAATCACATCCACCAAGAACGGTTCCATTACCTCCGTTCAGGCAGTGTATGTGCCTGCGGATGACCTGACAGACCCGGCACCGGCAACCACCTTCGCACATTTGGATGCGACGACGGTGCTTTCCCGTTCCATCGTGGAGTTGGGTATCTATCCGGCAGTAGATCCGCTGGAGTCCACCTCCCGTATTCTGGATCCCAGAATTGTCGGAGAGGAGCACTACAAAGTGGCTCGTGGCGTGCAGGAAATCTTGCAGAGATACAAGGAGCTGCAGGATATTATCGCTATTTTAGGTATGGATGAGTTGTCCGAGGAGGACAGACTGGTGGTTTCCCGTGCCCGTAAGGTACAGAGATTCCTTTCCCAGCCTTTCTTCGTGGCAGGACAGTTCACCGGTCTGGAAGGGAAATATGTACCTATTAACGAGACCATTCGCGGATTTAGAGAGATTCTGGAAGGAAAGCATGATGACATTCCCGAAAGCTATTTCCTGAATGCAGGAAGCATCGACGATGTAGTTGCAAAGCGCGAAAAGAAATAAGTTAGGGAAGAATAGTCAGAAAGGACAGTCATTATGGCAGAGAACAAAGGTGTTTCGCTTCGTATCATCACGCCGGAGAGGATATTTTATGAAGGCAGGGCGGATATGGTGGAATTTAACACGACGGAGGGCGAGATAGGCGTGCTTCCGGGGCATATTCCCCTGACTGTTATTGTGAAGCCCGGCATTCTGCATATATATGAGGATGAGGGTGAGAAAACGGCTGCGCTTCATGCGGGTTTTGCAGAGATTTTGCCGGATAAGATAACGATTCTGGCAGAGATTGTGGAATGGCCCCATGAAATAGATGAGAATCGGGCGCAGGAGGCGATGAGACGTGCCAAGGAGCGTCTTGCCAGCAAGACTCCTGAGACGGATGTTGCCCGTGCAGAGACGGCACTGCTTAGAGCGGTTGCGCGAATAGAGGCAATCAGATAGAAGTTTTAAGTGAATAGGAACATCCCATACGCAGTACGCATATGTTATTAAAAATGACATAGAGGTACTGCGTATGGATTTTATAGCAGGCGCAGGCGGAGCGTGGGTACATCCTGCCAACATTCCGTTGCCTTTTTATATGACTTATCCGGGATATTTCAGACAGGAACAGGAAAATGCGATGATTCAGGATCTGGAGTATTTACAGAGAATATATCCGGAAGAGGTCAGAGGGATTGCCAAAAGAGTAGCAGAGATTTTGGACAAAGTAGATTATGAGGGAAGCATGATCTACGATGAGTATCCGGACAAATACAGTATTTGCAGACTGGCGCATACAATCAATGAGATCTTACAGAGCGAAGAGCAGGAACCGGAGGAAGCGGCACAGACAGAGAAATGGGCATGGCAGGAGAAGCTGATTCAGGTGCTTCTTGGCGATGAAATATATAAACGAAGACATGGCGGAAGAAGAGGAAAATTTGGAATATAAATGAATGATTTACGACAATTATTGGAAGAATTTTTAAATAGAGAGCTTGTTATGATGATTTTAAGCAACTCCAGAGATACCGAGCGAGGCAGCAAGGTGAAGATACGACCGGTTCTGCTGAAGGAGGAGCTGTTTTTTCAGGAGACCCTGTATCGGGGGGCACAGGTCTTTCACGAGAATTTCAGAGCGGATGAGATGGTGAAGCGGATTGAGCGATATCTGGAAACCCTGTTTAAGCAGTGTGAATGCAAGGCGCCGGGATGGGAGGCTACAGTGCTTGTGAGTAAAAAGGGTAAGATGACCATTAAGAGGCGCAGGGTAGCAGGCACGCAGGATGCAGCAAAGAGGGAAGGTGCAGATGCGGAAAACAGAGAGCAGGCGCTTTCTCACAACAGGAAGAAGACCTATATATTACAGGAAGGGCGGCCGGTGGATTTCCTGATTGGGTTGGGCGTACAGACACCGGATGGCAGGGTGGCTAAGGCAAAGTATGATAAGTTTCGTCAGATCAATCGCTATCTGGAATTTATCGAGGATGTATTGGAGCATCTGCCCAAGGACCGCACGATTAAGATCATCGATTTCGGCTGTGGCAAATCCTATCTTACCTTTGCAATGTATTATTATTTGCATGAACTGCAGCATAGAGATATAGAGGTGATCGGTCTCGACCTGAAGAAGGATGTAATTGAACATTGTAATAAGCTGGCAGAGGAACTGCACTATGACTGCCTGCGCTTTGAACGTGGGGACATCAGTACCTATGAGGGCGCAGAAGGAGTGGATATGGTGGTTTCTCTGCATGCCTGTGATACGGCAACAGATTATGCACTGGAAAAGGCAATTTGTTGGGGCGCGGAGGTGATTATGGCAGTGCCCTGCTGTCAGCATGAGGTGAACAGACAGATTCACTGTGACAGCTTACAGCCTATTTTGAAATATGGATTGCTGAAGGAGAGGCTTTCTGCTCTGGTGACAGATGCGGTGCGGGCGAATCTTTTGGAACAAAATGGGTATGATACACAGATATTGGAATTTATTGATATGGAGCATACTCCCAAAAATCTATTGATAAGAGCAGTAAAGCGTGGTAAAATGCAGACCGCAGGGAGTAAAAAGCGCTTTGATGAAATGACGGAATTCTTGCAGATATCCACCACATTAGAGCGACTGCTTGAGGATAAGGTTAATTAATTCATGAAAAAAACGATTATTAAGATTGCAGTATTTATACTGACATTTTTCATAGCCCTGTTTGTCATGGAAAGAGTGATGAATCAAGGGCATAACAATATGACTATGGAGATGGGGAAGGCGACGCTGCCGGTGGTGGCGTTTGTGCAGGGGGACGATACTTACAATCGTCTCTTTGGCTATGTACATCCCATGGAAGTGGCATTTCAAAGGGATAATGTGACCGTGCTGTGGGAGAATCGTGATTTCACATGTAAGATAAGACCCTATGGAAGGGAAATTGCAGAAATTGCGGTTGAGGTACGAAGCACGGATGGAGATAGACTGGTCGAGAATACCAGGGTGACAGATTATGAGCCCAGAGCAGAGGAAATGACAGTGGATTTTGCGCTCAAGGACTTGATTGAAAAAGACACTCGTTATTCTATGGCAATCGTACTGACTCTGGATGGGGACGAGGAGGTTCGTTACTACACGGATGTGATATGGAGTGATGAGCTTCATGCAGAGGAACAATTTGAGTTTGTACGGGATTTCCATGAGAGGCTTTATGATAAAGAAGCGGCAAGGGAGCTGACCAAATATCTGGAGACGAATGCGCAGTTGGAGAGCAATCAGTCTTTTCATAAGGTGAACATTCACAGCAGCTTTAAACAGATCACATGGGGAGATATGATGGTACAGGAGGTGGGAGAGCCTGATTTAAGACTTACCGGGATTGATGGGACTACAGCCTCTCTTTTGATGGATTATTATATCTCTACAGAGGATGGGCATAATACGACTTATTATCGCGTTCAGGAATATTATCGGGTACGCTATACCGCCGACAGAATGTATCTGTTGGACTATGAACGAACCACCAATCAGTTGTTGGATGTAGAGCATATGTATGCCAATGACAAGATGCTGCTTGGCATCACAGATGAGAACGTGATGATGACCGAGAGTGCAGACGGAAATATTGTTGTATTTGAGGATAATGGACAATTAATCTGCTATAATGTGGTGGCGAATAAGCTAGCGGTGCTCTTTAGCTTTTATGACAGTGATAATATGGATGAGCGGGCGTTGCATGACGATCATTCCATAAAAATCTTGGATGTGGATGAGGGGGGCAATGTGCGCTTCGCTGTGTATGGCTATATGAACCGTGGAAGGCATGAGGGGGAAGTCGGCATACAGATTTATGCCTATGACAGTTCCCTGAACACCATAGAGGAACTGGTGTATATTCCCTATGACAGGACATTTACGGTGCTTCGTTCAGAATTGCAGCAACTGCTGTATATGAACCGTGAGCAACAGGTTTTTTTGTTTTTGGAGAACACGGTTCTGTTTGTGGATCTGGTGGAGAGAACCTATCAGGAGATGGTTCAGATTACCAGGGATGAGAGTCTGCAGGTGTCGGAGACTCATGATATTATCGTATGGCAGGACGGCGACGATATCTATCACTGTGAACAGCTTAATGTGAGGGATTTGAATAATAATTCCCAGCGGGTCGTAAAGGCGGGCAGGGGAGAGGCGATTCTGCCGCTAGGATTCATGGGAGAGGATATTATTTATGGTGTGGCGAAAACGGAGGATATCAAGGTAGAGAACTCCGGCAGGATTTTTTTCCCCATGTATAAAGTATGTATCTGTAATGCGTTGGGAGAGCTGTTGAAGGAATATCAGCAGAATAATGTGTATGTGACAGGCTGTTCCATCGTGGACAATCAGATTACGCTGGAGAGGGTGCGGAGGATAGACACAGACACTTATCAGACGATCTCGGCGGATCAGATAACAAACAATGCGGAAGAACGCGTGCTGAAGAATACCATTGTGGTAGCAAATATCGACCGCTACGAGCAATATGTACAGATACAGGTGCGTAATACGATTGATGCCAAGAGTATCAAGGTACAGACGCCCAAGGAGGTGGTATTCGAAGGTGGCAGACAGTTGCATCTGACGATGGAAAGGGAAGTGCTGCGCTACTTTGTCTATGGACCTTACGGAGTGGATGCGGTATATGATGCGCCGGCAACAGCCATAAATCGTGCCTATGAGATTAGCGGGACTGTGATGGATGGCAGGGGAAATTGTATCTGGAGCAAGGCGAAACGAGCTACGCGCAATCAGATTATGGCGATAAAGGAAAGCAGTGCGGATGAGGACAGGAACAGCCTGGCGGTGTGCCTGGATACCATTTTGCGCTATGAGGGGATTACGCGCAATTCTATGCAGCTTCTGGAACGCGGTGAGACAGTGATGGATATTTTGCGGGAAAGTCTGGATGATGTGGAGATATTGGATTTGACGGGCTGCAACATGGATGCCGTGCTCTATTATGTAAATCAGGACATCCCGGTATTAGCAATGCTGGGAGACGAGGAAGCAGTGCTGTTGACAGGATTTAATGAGTATAATGTGGTGGTGATGGAGCCGGCTGCGAACGCATTGTACAAAAAGGGAATGAATGATTCTACGGACTGGTTTGCGGAGAATGGCAACCGATTTGTGACTTATTTTCGCAGAGAATAGTGAATTAATTTGCAAAACAAGTACAGATGTTGTAAAATATGAATTGATACTATAACTAATTAAAATTAGGTGATTGCGAAACATCTATCATTGTTCATGAATTGTGCAAATCGTACAATTCCATAGCAGACGCGCTCTCGCTCCAACCTCCCCGTAGCGGCACATAAGGCGCCTGGCACTTACAGTGCCATAGTACACCGCCTAAGTGCCGACGGCTCGCTAGGGTCTGCGTATGGAAATATACATCTTGCACAATCAACATAACATCTGAAGACGTTTCGCAAACACCTGCCAATTAAATAAAAAGAGAGGGAAAAGAGATGGATATTAAAGAGCAGATTACAAGTGTTGTTGAGAAGGTCACCAAGGATGCCGGTCTGATGGAGGAGTTCAAAAAGGACCCCGTGAAGGCTGTTGAGAAGGTTTTGGGTGTTGATCTTCCGGATGACATTGTGAATAAAGTGGTTGACGGCGTAAAGGCTAAAATTACTGTGGACAAGGCTTCCGATGCGCTGGGAGCAATCAAGAAGTTGTTCTAAGCTAATGACAGAGTCGTATGTTCATACACCGGCACAACGCCGGTGTATTGTTTTCAGTAGTATTTATTGCAGTCAAGGTGGAGGGCAATATGGTTACGAAGGAATTGGTGCAGCACATAAAGGATACCTATGAGCGGAATTTTGATCTGCTCAATGAATGGAATGATAAGCTTCTTGAAAAGGAGTATTCTTTTGATGGCTGGGCCAGGCTCATGAAGGAGCGCTCGCAGGTGATCCGAAACATTTATGCGGAGAATGAGAGTCTGCTTCAACAGCTCTGGGATGTGTTTGCGGATGAGTTGAATGAGGAAAGTGCAGAGATATTTTATGAGCTTCTTCGGATGCTCTACTTAGATGCCTACGATGATTTTTATGTGATGAAGAAGCTTGGAAGCAGACTCATTGAATACTATGAAGCAAAAAAGGATGCGGAAAAGCTGATATTTTTATACCATTTGATGGGATTTGAATACACGGAATTTTATGGCAGGATGATCAGAGAGGCAATGCCCCGGGAGGGGACTGCTTACTTTGCCAAGATTACGGAGCATGAACAGGAATATAGCACTATTCTGGACCCTTCTGTCAGAAAACACTTTTTTAATGCGTATCGCAATATGATTATTCAGTTTACACAGATATATCAGCCCCAGGGAGACAAGGTGTTTGAGCTGTATGAGAAAATTCACAGTCTGTGGAACAGGCAGGATGTGCAAGCCCTTGACGGTGAAAACGAGCAGATTAAAATGGGGATGGAGCAGCTTGAGCAAGAGTTTTTGAACGTGGAGGATGTGATTGATACTTGTTCCTCAGAGAACAAAACAAGCTGGTAGAGGTGCTACACAGGTTGGAACCGCTATACGAAGAAGGAAGCAAAGAGGATGTAGACGGAGCTTTTTTTCGGGCGAGACTTAAATGTGAATTGATTCAGGGAAACATTACGGAAAAAGAGGTCATCAAGCAGTTCGAGGCTCGCTTTATGGAAGGAGTGTCCGGCATAGATACGGAAAGCCCCAATTCTGCCCTGGAAATGAATAAATTGTTGGACTATTATAATGTTGCGTATTCCATCGGCAAGCTGCTTAATGATTCAAAAAAGCTGGAAAAGGAAAGGGGTTATTTTACAGAGCATATCGTACCGAGGCTTGTATATATATTTCAGAGTGTTCCCTATTCCTTTATGACCCAGGATGTAAATTTTCTCTGTGCGGAGTTGTTTGTTAATACGGAGCCCTTTCTCAATGGTGTGGGAGCAAAGGAGGATTTTCTCTTCAAGATGCTGATCTGCAGGCAGCCCATTACCTACATCCACAGTCTGATGGTGTCTAAGATAGCGATATTGATTGCCCAAGAACTGCTAGAGGTCAATCCCGAACAACTGATAGGTGCGTGTGGGATTGAGCATGTGGAGGAGCTTCTTGCGCGGCGGGCAGAGGTGCTTTCTTATATAGGACACTGTGGTATTTTACATGATGTGGGAAAATGCGGAATTGCTGAAGTGATAAACCAGCAGCGCAGAAAGCTTTCGCGTGAAGAATTTGATATTATCAAGAATCATCCGCAAAAAGGAGTGGCACTGCTCAATAAGGATGAAGCCTTTGCACCCTATTATGATGTGATATTGGGACACCATAAATATTACGATGGAAAGGGTGGATATCCCGCAGAGTTTGATAACACGAAATCTCCGATTCGGGGTGTGATTGATCTCATCTCCATAGCTGATTGTGTGGATGCTGCCACAGATGTGTTTGGGCGTAATTATACTGCCGGTAAAACCTTTGAAGAATTATTAGGTGAGCTGATAAAAGGGGCGGGAACCAGATACAATCCTGTGATTGTGGACTGCATCGCCGCAAGCTCCTCGTTGCAAAGCAAACTGTCGTCTCTTACGGCGGATGGTCGCAGCAAAATATATTATCAAGCGTACCGCACAATCAAGAAACTTGGGAGCAATGATATCTCCGGTGATTGGGGCAGGACGCTTGATGATATTTTGTAAAATGATTAAATAAGGCCTGCTTTATTCAGACGCTTGCGAAGCTGCCAGCCGATTGCCATGGCGAGAAGGAGCTTTACCAGGTCACCGGGGATATAAGGGATTACGCCTGCCATCAATGCCTGTGGGAAGGTGAGGGACAACTGGTAGGCTAACCATGCTGTGCCGAAAAGATAGCATACAGCAGTTCCTAAGATCATTCCCAGAAAAGCCATAAATACATTGTTCTTCCAGTGGTCAATGAAGAAGCCGCAAAGAAGAGCCATAAATATGTAACCAATGATGTAGCCGCCGGTGGGTCCGAATAATTTACCTGCACCGCCGGTGAAGCCGGAGAATACGGGTAATCCTACAAGCCCTAAAAGAATATAAATCACAACGCTGCAGGTACCCAGCTTCATGCCTAGAACCGTGATAACGAAGTAAATGGCGAGTGTACCCAAAGAAATGGGAACCGGACTAATGGGGATAGACAGCGAGAAGGGTGCAAGTATGCAGATTACTGCTGTCATCAAACCGACTAATGCCATCTGACGGACAGGGATGCGAGAGGTTACGGATTGTGTGGTTGAAGAATCTGTAGTGCTCATAATAGGTACTCCTTTTGTAATATGATTTAATTGTCAACCATTATTGACTATGGATGACAATTAAGAGTATAAGGCGAAAGAACAGAATTGTCAACTATAAATATATAATGGTTGACAATTCTGCGCAGAAAAAGCGTGCTCCTTCGAGCACGCTCTCATAAAGCACTGTGGGATTACAGTTCACCGGTCTTGTACTTTGCAACAATACTCTGAATACGCTCGTTAGGATTCAGCAGATCGCTGATGGAAGAGTCGTGGTTTAAAGTATCGATGATATACGCAATGTATTTGCTCAGGTCGCAGTTGATATACCATTCGCGCTCCAACAATTCAGGTGATTGATAAATCAGGTTGGTAGTCAGAATCTTATCAATGATACCGTCCTTGAAAGCTTTGTCGAATTTGTCCAGTCCGTTGGTGAACAGACCAAAGGTTGCGAATACAAAAATCTTATTTGCCTTGCGTTCTTTCAGAGCCGCAGCTACTTCCAGAACACTTTCACCGGAGGAGATCATATCATCGATAATGATCATATCCTTGCCTTCCACGCTGGTTCCGAGGAACTCATGAGCAACAATGGGATTGCGACCATCTACAATCTGGGTATAGTCACGTCTCTTGTAGAACATACCCATATCCAGACCCAATACATTGGCGATGTAGATAGCACGTTTCATACCGCCTTCATCAGGGCTGATGACCATCATATGGTCGGAATCAATCTTTAAATCTTTTACATTCTTAAGCAGACCCTTGACAAACTGATATGCGGGCTGTACAGTTTCAAAGCCGTGCAGAGGAATCGCATTCTGAACTCTGGGGTCATGGGCATCAAAAGTAATGATATTGTCCACGCCCATGGAAACTAACTCCTGCAGAGCAAGTGCACAGTCCAGAGACTCTCTGGTTGTTCTCTTGTGCTGACGACTCTCATAGAGGAAGGGCATGATGACTGTAATACGGCGAGCCTTACCGCCCACGGCTGCGATAATACGCTTTAAATCCTGATAATGGTCATCGGGAGACATGCGATTCTCGTGACCACACAGAGAATATGTCATAGAATAATTCAAAACATCCACCAACAGATAAAGGTCATCTCCGCGAACGGACTCCAAAATCATACCCTTTGCTTCGCCCGACCCGAAACGGGGAACCTTGGCGTCCAAAAGGTAAGAATCTCTCTGATATCCGGCGAAGGCAAGGGAATCTTTGTGCTCGCTCTCGCGTTCTGCTCTCCATCTTACCAGATACTTATCTACTTTTTCGCCCAGAGATTTACAGCCCTCCAAAGCAATGATACCCAAAGAACCAACGGGTATAGTCTCCAAATTACGTTTTTCTTCGCGGTTTCCCATGAAAAATCCTCACTTTCTATATCCTGTGTATTTCCTTAGTGTCTCCAAATGTGACAATGATTTATGTATTAAAAGCTCATATTGCGCTTTTTTAACATACGAATATCGGGTCCAGTGAGTTTACAGAGCTCAAACTGGTTGATGATGCGGGAGAAAATTCTGTCCGAATAGCGGTTGTGCAGCTCCTCCAGGCTCAAATTGGTAGAAATAATGGTTGCCTTCTTGCGAAGATGGCGCTCATTCAGACAGGAGAATAATTGCGATGTCACAAAGGAATTCGTCAGCTCGGTCCCTAAGTCATCGATTATCACCAAGTCACTATTGTACAGGTCGTCATAAAAATTGTAAAGAGCTTCTTTGGATTTCTCCTCAAAAGAATAGCGCGCTAAGGTCTCAAACAAGCCCTGCGAACTGAAATATATCGCTGTGCATCCACGATGCAGAAGCTCATTGGCTACACAGCCGGACAAAAAACTCTTTCCGGTACCTACTGTACCATAAAAAAAGAGATTGTGGTAGTCATGTTTAAAGTTTTGTACAAAATTCTTACAAATATCTACTGCTTTTTGAAAACGTTCTAAATCCTCTCCCTGATAATATTGATAGGAGAGCGTTGAGAAATTCTCTGTGGAAAGCATATCGCGGATATTGGACTGCTCGTACAGGAGAGAAATCTCCTGATTGCGGAAGCAGTGACATTTTTCCCGTAGTCCGTCGGGAGTCTCAATGTAACCGGTATCCCTGCAATCCCTGCATTCATAAATGGGGTCCAGATAATCTGCCGGATAACCGTTTGCCGCGAGGAGCTCCTTTTTTTGCACGGAAATATCCTGCAAAAGCCCCTTAAGACGCTGTGAGGCAGCTTCGTCTCCGCTCAACATTTGTTTTGCTATAGAGACTGAAAGCTCTGCAACAGAAGCGTCAAGCCTGGCGTAGTCGGGAAGTGCTTCGTAGATAGCACGACGTCTGTTCTCGGATAATTCCCGGTTGTAATCTCTTGTCCGTTCATAGGACTTCATAATGGAATCGTATTGTGCGTTTTTCAGTGCCACTTAGGCGTCTCCTTACTAGTTACTCAAAATTTCTTTTTCCAACGCGTCAAAATCATAGCTGTTCTGTGTAAATTGATTGAATCGGTTGGTCGTGACGTTGGAGGACTTGGAGGTCGTGGAACGACGTCTCAAGTAATTGTCATCTATCTTGCGGATATCGGATTTGTGGTGTACATTTGCACGCTTCCAACTGCTGAGAATCCCTTCCGCATATTCAAATCGATGCTTGTCTGTCGCCATCACTGTGCGCTCGCATGCCTCGAAAATGATATCCATCGAGAAACCATATTCCCTCATCCAACGATTGATATATTCCAACTCTTTGGCAGTAGGGCTTCCGGACTTCCCTAACTCGTTCATGACCGCATATACATTCTTGTCGTAGCGTGCAGACTGTTTTTCAGCCTGCTTGGGAGTGGTAATTCCCTGCTCTGCCCAATTGATGGCAACACGTTCTATGTATTTGAAATTCTTTTTGTCGCGGTCGAAGCAGTATTGTAATAAATAGTCAATCAAATCATCCGAAAAATTCAGCACATCCTTAAAGAAAAGCATGGACTTCATCTCCGCCGGAGTGAGGGGTACACCCTTATAGGATTCGGCAATAAAAAGTAATTGTGCAGTCTCACTGCGCTCCTTAAATTCCCGAAGCTGAGCGGGGGTATAAGCAGGTTTGGGGAAACGCTCCTCCGGCTCGTCCAACTGCTCCTTGGAGGCAGTACTGTCAGAGCTTACATGGGAATTGCCCGCGGATTCTGTCAGGGGGAATTGCCCCGGATCGGTGCGCAGAGCAGCCTGCGTGATGAACGACATAGGAACAGACGTCTGTTTGGTCTGAACCGGCTGTGCATCCAGATCACGCAGATGGATACCTACCAGATTCTTGTCTTCATCATAATCTAAAGTGAGGAGACTCTTTTTTTCCCAATATTTCAGGGCACGAATAACATCCTTCTCCGTATGATTGAACTTGTCCGCAATACCGGACACACTGATAGCCTGATTGGCATTCAGCATGCGGATGAGATAAAGGTATACCTTGAGCTGTGCGTCGTTGGCATCCTTCATGTACTCGTCGATAAAGCAGTTGGACACAACAGTGGAGTCGATGTAATTGTCTTGATATAATGTTAAGCGTGCCATAGTGTCAATCCTTTCAATGCCCGGTTGATTCAGGGAATCCCTAAACGAGCAAATCCAAGTATAGCATAAGGCTTTTAAAAAGAAAATAGTCAAATTTCCGAAAGCCCTGTAAGCATAGAGGCACTATCCAAAATGTGGAAAGTGTGGATAATGTGGATAAAATTACTTTGCAATTAAAGATGCTGTGGTAGAATCACACTTTTTTATTTGTCGAAAAAAATCATAATATCCACAATGAAAATAAAAATATCCACAGTGCAAAAAATATTTAAAAGTCTACTGCACTGTGGATATTGTGGATAATTATTGACCGAGTAGTTTTTCGCCGATTTTATGCACGTCTCCGGCACCCATAGTTATCAACAGGTCACCGTTTATGCAATTTTCTAAAAGAAAATTTTCTATCTCATCGAAAGTGGCAAAATAACTGCATTCATGTCCCAACGCCTCAATCTCCTGCTTCAAAGTCTCGGAGCTGATTCCCAGATTGTCAGTCTCGCGGGCTGCGTATATGTCAGCCAGAACAATACGGTCTGCCGCAGAGAGCGCCTTGGCAAAGTCACCCAGAAACGCTTTGGTGCGCGTGTAGGTGTGGGGCTGGAAAACGCACCAGAGAGTCTTGTGGGGATATTTTGCTGCTGCGGACAAAGTTGCTGTAATTTCTGTGGGATGATGTGCATAATCATCTATTATAGTAACACCGCCGATGCTGCCCTTGTATTCAAAACGTCTGTCAGTTCCGGTGAAGGAATGCAGAGCTTTTGCGGAAATATCACTGTCAATTCCTACAAGGTCGGCAAGAGCGATTGCAGCTAAGGCATTTGACACATTATGATCGCCGGGCACCTGCAGAGAAATCTCGCGAGTGGCATCTGTGCGGTCGTGTAATTGAAAGGAGGGATGACCGGATGAATCATAGCTGATATCCGACGCATAATAGTCCGCAGGCAATCCGGCGCTGGTATGGGGACTATTACAATAAGTGATCACACGGCAGGACAAGCCGGACGTGATTTCGCGATAGTCATCAATCTCGCCGTTGACGATCAGATAACCGTCTGCGGGCAGAAGCTCGGCAAACGCCCGGAAAGAGTGGCGAATATCCGCAAGATCCTTGAAGAAATCCATATGATCCTCTTCGATGTTGAGGATAATGCCGATGGTGGGCAGAAAGCTTAAGAAGCTGTTGGTGTATTCACAAGCCTCTGTCACAAAATATTCGGAGCCTCCCACACGGATATTGCCGCCGATCGTCTTTAGAATCCCCCCGATGGACAGGGTGGGGTCTGTATCAGCCTGCAGCAGAATCTCGCTCACCATGGAGGTGGTCGTGGTCTTGCCGTGAGTGCCGCTAATGGCAATAGAGGTCTTGTAATTTTTCATGAGCTGACCCAGAAGCTCAGCGCGGGTCAGATGAGGCAGACCAAGTTCTACAGTGGCGATGTATTCAGGATTATCCTCTTTAATGGCACTGGTGAAAATCACACAGTCGATGTCCGGCGTGATATTCTCACGGCGCTGACCGTAGTAAACCCGGATACCTTTTTGCTCCAGGCTTTCTGTCAAAGCACTTTTGCTTCGGTCGGAGCCGGATACTGTAAAATGAGCATCGGCAAGAATCTCCGCAAGACCGCTCATGCTGATGCCGCCGATTCCTACAAAATATATGGAGGAGGGATTTTGAAAATCTATCTCGTACATAATGGAACCTTCCTTTTCTTATATTATATGTATGATTATATGCACTTTCCGGCGAAAAAACAAGTGCCACAGCGAAACTGTAACAAATGACAAGAAACAATTATGCGATTGATGAGAATTATTGGGCATCATAGATATAATTATTAAATAATTTGTAGAAAATCTGTAAAAAATATAGATAAATATTGAAAAGTCCTACATTTTTTTGGCAAATAATATTCACTTTCCGTAATGCGTATGATATAATGTACACATAGGCAATGAGCCGTGCATGCGAACATACAACGATACTCGACGGATGCTTGCATCCACGAGAGTATCATTGTGTGTTCGCATATAGGGCGAAGCCCGTGAACGAGTGACGCTAGTCACGAGTAGGCACGGCGAAGAATGTGGGCGAAGCCCGTGAACAGTGGGCACGGCGAAGAATGTGGGCGAAGCCCGTGAACAGTGGGCACGGCGAGCGTGCGGTGCGAGCGGGCACAGCGAACGTGGTGGACTTAAAATTTAGGCTAGATTGAGGTGATGACATGGTTAAGAAAGAAATGATTGCAATGTTATTGGCTGGCGGTCAGGGAAGCCGTTTGGGGGTATTGACCTCCAAGGTGGCGAAGCCTGCCGTTGCATTCGGAGGGAAGTACCGTATTATCGATTTTCCCTTGTCCAACTGTATCAATTCCGGAGTGGATACGGTGGGCGTGCTGACGCAGTATCAGCCGCTTCGGTTAAATTCCCATATCGGTATCGGTATTCCATGGGATTTGGACCGCAACATAGGCGGTGTAACGGTATTGCCCCCATATGAGAAGAGCTCTAACAGTGAGTGGTACACCGGTACCGCCAACGCCATTTATCAAAACATAGAATATATGGAGAGCTTTAATCCGGAATATGTGCTGATTCTATCGGGTGATCATATTTATAAGATGGATTATGAACTGATGTTGGATTTCCACAAAGCCAACGGCGCGGAGGTCACAATCGCAGTTATGCCTGTTCCTATGGAGGAGGCAAGTCGTTTTGGTATCATGATCGCAGATGAGAATAAGCGAATTACGGAGTTTGAGGAGAAGCCGGAGCATCCCAGAAGTAATCTGGCGAGCATGGGTATCTATATTTTTAATTGGAAAACCTTGCGGGAAGCACTGATTGCTATGGCAGATCAGCCGGCATTGGATTTTGGTAAGCATGTGATTCCCTATTGCCATGAGAAGGGAGCCCCCTTGTATGCTTATGAATTCATCGGTTACTGGAAGGATGTAGGTACGTTGAATTCTTATTGGGAAGCCAATATGGAGCTCATCGATATTGTTCCGGAGTTCAATCTATATGAGGAATATTGGAAGATATTCACCAAGAGTGAGATTCAGCCGCCCCAGTATTTTTCTAATGAAAGTGTGGTGCAGCGCAGTATCATAGGTGAGGGCTCTGCGATTTATGGACAGGTTTATAATTCGGTGATTGGGTGCGGAGTGACTATCGGAAAAGGCACTGTAGTAAGGGATTCCATCATTATGAATCAGACCAAGATTGGTGAGAATTGCGAGCTGAACAAAGCTATCGTTGCAGAAAATGTGCAGATCGGCAACGGAGTGAAGCTTGGTGTGGGGGACGAAGTGGAGAATGACAGAGCTCCTCATATTTATAACCACGGAATTGTCACAGTGGGAGAGAAGAGCGTAATACCCGATGGTATCACGGTAGGTAAGAATTCGGTTGTATTTGGTGTGACGAGCGCTGCTGATTATGTAGATTCCTATCTCGCAAGCGGCAGGACATTGATTAAGGCAGGTGATGAATAGTGAGAGCGATTGGAATTATTTTGGCAGGCGGCAATAATCGCCGGATGAAAGAGTTGTCACAGAAGAGGGCTGTGTGTGCAATGCCCATAGCGGGCAGCTATCGAAGTATTGACTTTACATTGAGTAATATGTCCAACTCGCATATTCAGAAGGTGGCAGTATTCACTCAGTACAATGCAAGAAGCTTGAATGAACATCTCAATTCCTCAAAATGGTGGGATTTCGGACGTAAGCAGGGCGGACTGTTTGTTTTCACGCCTGCGGTAACTACAGACAACAGCAGTTGGTATAGGGGAACCGCAGATGCGATTTATCAGAACTTAAGCTTTCTGAAAAGCAGCCATGAGCCCTATGTAGTGATTGCATCGGGTGATGTTGTATACAAGATGGATTTCAACAAAGTGTTGGAGTACCATATTGATAAAAAAGCGGATATCACGGTTGTGTGCCGGGATATGGGTCAGAGCGCGAAGGTTGACCGGTATGGAACCGTCCGTATGAACGAGGACTATCGTATCGAGGATTTTGAGGAAAAACCCCTGCAGGCTAAGAGCAATACGATTTCCTGTGGTATTTATGTAGTTCGCCGCCGTCAGTTGATTGAGATGATTGAAAAATGCGCGGAGGAGGATCGCTATGACTTCGTGCGTGATATTCTCATCCGTTATAAGGATGTGAAGCGGATTTATGGCTACAAGATTACGGATTACTGGAGTAATATTGCATCTGTAGAGGATTACTATAATACGAATATGGATTTCCTGAAGCCGGAGGTGCGGGATTACTTCTTCAACCAGTATCCTGATATTTATTCTAAGGTGGACGACCTGCCGCCTGCGAAGTACAATGTGGGCGTAAGTGTAAGAAACAGCTTGATTTCCAGCGGTTGTATTGTGAATGGAACGGTGGAAGATTCCGTGGTATTCAAGAAAAGCTATATTGGCAACAACTGTGTAATCAAGAATTCTATTATATTAAATGATGTGTACATTGGGGACAACACTTATATTGAGAATTGTATAGTGGAAAGTCATGGTACAATTAAGGCAAACTCACATTTTGTGGGAGAAGACGAGATTAAAATCGTAGTCGAACGCAATGAGCGGTATATGATTTAGAAAACTATAAGGGGGTCTTACAGATGCAGATAACAGATGTTCGTGTTCGCAAGATCGCAAAAGAAGGCAAGATGAAAGCGATTGTTTCCATCACTCTGGACGATGAGTTTGTGGTGCATGACATCAAGGTCATCGAGGGCGAGAATGGATTGTTTATTGCTATGCCCAGCAAAAAGGCTGTGGACGGAGAGTATCGCGATATAGCACATCCCATTAACTCAACCACCAGAGAAAATATCCAGAGACTCATTCTCGCAAGATATGAGAAAGCGTTGGAAGAGCCTGAAGAAGCAGGCGAGTAGGATATAAAAAGCTGTTCTTGGGTGCGACAACCCGCATCGATAACTGGTTCTTTACGGTTGCCGGTGCGGGCGTGCCCTTAAAAAATTTCAAATTCAATGATATTTCTAAAATTTTTACATCCATTATTCTGATTAAACTGTCTTTTGACTTCTCCGATTTGAATGTACCTTGAAAATTTAATAAGGCTTTACACCGTATATTAAAATCCTTATAATGTATTTAAAATGCGTAAATACGGATGATTTCTTGTATGAAAACTGAAACATGCTTTACACCTGCAAAAAAAGTCCTTATAATATAAATTATCAATTATGTGAGGACGGTGCACATATTAAAAACTAAATAGCAACCATTTAATCAAGGTGTAAAGTCTTATTAAGTTTTCGGGCTTTGCGCCTTTTTCGGCGAGTGATATCGGGAAAGGAAAAATATGTACATAATCGTCGGGCTGGGCAACCCTAAGAAGGAATATGAAAATACAAGACATAATATTGGCTTTGATGTAATAGACCAATTAGCAGAGCAGGAAAATATTGCAGTGTTAGAAAAAAAGCATAAGGCACTTATCGGCAAGGGCTATGTGGCGGGCTTAAAGTGCATTCTTGCCAAGCCACAGACCTTTATGAACCTCAGCGGCGAAAGTGTACGGGAGCTGATAGACTATTACAAGGCGGATGAGCGGACGGAATTGATTGTGATTTCGGACGATATCAGCCTGGAGGTGGCACAGTTGCGCGTGCGCAAGAAGGGTAGTGCCGGAGGACACAACGGTTTAAAAAACATTATTTCCCATCTGGGACACGACAGCTTTATGCGCATCAAAATGGGTGTGGGAGAAAAACCCAAGGGATACGATCTGGCGGATTATGTGTTGGGACATTTTTCAAAGGATGAGCGTGTGCGGATGGATGAGGCAGTATCACGAGCGACGGATGCTATCCGAATGATTCTGACAGAAGGACCGGATGCTGCCATGAATACCTATAACCGCAAGGCATGAATTTGTGAAATGGATATAGAGAAAGGTATGGTTGAAACATCATGAATGCACTACTTGCTCCGCTGAAAGAGCTTGCAGAATATGAACAGATGCGGGAGTGCCTTCGGGCAGACAAAGGTTCCATTGCCCTGACAGGCTGTGTTGATTCCCAAAAATTACATATGATTTATGGTCTTAGCGATGGCTTAAAATATAAAGTCATTGTTACTTATAATGACCTGAAGGCAAAGGAATTCTATGAGGAATACAAATTTTATGACAAGAATGTCATGTTTTATCCTGCCAAGGATTTGATTTTTTTTCAGGCGGATATTCATGGAAATCAGTTGGTGAAAGAACGCATTCGTACCATCAGGCGCATCATAGAAGGGAAACCCGTCACAATCGTCACAACCTATGCGGCACTGATGAGCCCACAGGTGCTGATGGATGAAAAAGATACGATTGAAGTATATCGGGGCGGCAGCTTAGAGGAAGGCTCTCTGGCGGCAAGACTGGTTGCCATGGGATATGAAAAGAGCTATCAGGTGGAGAGCCCCGGTCAATTTTCGGTGCGCGGCGGTATTGTAGATATTTATGATCTGACGGAGGAGAATCCCTATCGAGTTGAGCTGTGGGGAGATGAGGTGGATTCCATTCGGACCTTTGACGTTTTGAGCCAACGTTCTATCGAGAAGCTGGAGAGTATCCGGATTTATCCCGCGTCGGAGTTTGCCATGGATGAGGAACGGATTCGCAGAGGGCTTGTCAAACTGGAGCAGGAGGCAGCGAGGCAGGAGCAATATTTTAGGGACGCGCACAGACCGGAGGAGGCGACAAGAATTGCCCGCCAGGTGAAAGAACTGAAGGAACAATTATTGGAGCTGCAGAGCAAGACCAATCTGGAAAGTTACATCCGTTATTTTTATGAGGAGACAGTGACCCTGCCTGAACTTGTGCAGCACATGGCAGAGAGAACTGCTGCAAGGTGCGCGTTTTTCATGGATGAGCCAGCGCGCATTAAGGAAGCGGCGGAGGCGGTAGAGGCGGAATTTAGAGAAAGCATGTCAGGCAGAGCAGAAAAGGGTTATATTCTGCCCGGACAGATGAATATCTTGTACAGTGGGGAACAAGTGGCAGCGCGCCTGCTTCAGGGCAATGTGGTCACGATTGCCACTATGGACGGCAAACAAGGATATTTTAAGGCAGAAAAGAAATATGACATCGACGTCAGGAATACACCCTCCTACCACAATAGCTTTGAAACCTTGGTGAAGGACTTGAAGCAGTATCGCAAGAAAGGATATCGCGTGTTATTGTTATCCGGCTCCCGAACCCGGGCAAAGCGTTTGGCGGAGGATTTGCGAGATCAGGAGGTGAGCGCTGTTTATACCGAGGATCCCCAGCGCAGTGTGTTGCCCGGAGAGGTGCTGACCTATTATGGACATGTGGCAAGAGGATTTGAGTATCCGTTGTTGAAATTTGTGGTGCTTTCGGAGACAGATATTTTCGGGGCAGAGAAGAAGAAAAAGAAGAAGCGCAGGGTTTATCAGGGGCAGAAGATTAATCGCTTTGAAGATCTTCAGGTTGGAGATTATGTGGTGCATGAAACCCACGGGCTGGGCATTTATCAGGGCATTGAGAAGGTTGAGATGGACAAAACAGTCAAAGATTACATCAAAATCTCCTATCGTGACGGAGGGAATCTATATGTGCTTGCCACGGGACTTGATGTGATTCAGAAATACGCGTCTGCCGATGCCAAAAAGCCGAAGCTCAATAAACTGGGCACCAAGGAGTGGGAACGCACCAAGTCTAAGGTGCGGAGTGCTGTGGGTGAAGTGGCGAAGGAACTGGTGGAGCTCTATGCACTTAGGCAGGAGGCGCAGGGCTATCAGTATGGCAAAGATACTGTATGGCAAAAAGAGTTCGAGGAGATGTTTCCTTTCGAGGAGACAGAGGATCAGTTGGCGGCGATTGCAGACACCAAAGCGGATATGGAGAGCACAAAGATAATGGATAGACTCATCTGCGGTGATGTGGGTTACGGTAAGACGGAGATTGCCATTCGCGCTGCATTCAAGGCTGTTTCCGAGGGAAAACAGGTGGTGTATCTGGTGCCGACTACGATTCTTGCCCAGCAGCATTACAATACCTTTACCCAACGTATGAAAGACTTCCCTATCCGGGTGGACTTGATGAGCCGCTTCCGCACCCCGGCAGAACAGAAAAAGACAGTGGCAGATCTGCAAAAGGGTATGGTGGATATTGTAATCGGCACCCATCGCGTGCTTTCTGCCGATATTAAATTCAAAGATCTGGGGCTTTTGATTATAGATGAGGAACAGCGTTTTGGCGTAACCCATAAGGAGAAGATCAAGCATTTGAAAGAAAATGTGGACGTGTTGACCCTGACAGCCACACCGATTCCCCGTACCCTGCATATGAGTCTCATCGGCATTCGGGATATGAGTGTGTTGGAGGAAGCTCCCAATGACAGACTTCCCATACAGACCTTTGTGTGTGAGTACAATGAGGAGATGGTGCGGGAGGCAATCGCCAGAGAGCTGGCAAGAGGCGGACAGGTCTACTATGTATACAATCGTGTGAACAATATAGCAGACATCGCCGGGCGCATTGCGGCGCTTGTGCCGGAGGCAAATGTGGCATTTGCCCATGGTCAGATGAAGGAACATGAGTTGGAACGCATCATGGTAGATTTTGTGGAGGGTGAGATTGACGTGCTGGTATCAACCACCATCATTGAGACGGGTCTGGATATCTCTAATGTCAACACAATGATCATCCATGATTCCGACAATCTGGGACTTTCCCAGCTCTATCAGCTCAGAGGACGTGTGGGACGTTCCAACCGTACTGCGTACGCATTCCTGATGTACAAAAGAGATAAAATGCTGAAGGAGGTGGCGGAGAAGCGCCTTTCCGCCATCAGAGAGTTTACTGATCTTGGCAGTGGCTTTAAGATTGCTATGCGGGATTTGGAGATTCGCGGCGCCGGCAACCTGTTAGGCACAAGACAGCATGGACATATGGAAGCAGTGGGTTACGAGATGTATTGCAACATGCTGAATGAAGCGGTAAAAAAATTGAAGGGCATAGAGACAAAGGAAGATTTTACGACGGTGATTGATCTGGATGTGGATGCCTTTATCCCTGCGAGCTATATTGTGAATGAGGTACAAAAACTGGATATCTATAAGAGAATCGCAGGCATAGAAAATACGAAAGAGCGGGATGATATGCGGGATGAGCTGTTGGATCGCTTTGGAGAAATCCCTAAGTCGGTGGATAATCTTCTGCGCATTGCCCTGATCCGTGTGGCTGCTCACGACCTTTTTATGACGGAGATAAAGGGCAAAAATGAACGTATTATCTTTACGTTTCGTCCGGATGCGGAAATTGATCCGGCAAATATCCCTCAGCTTCTGAAGCTATGTGGAAAGGATTTGAGCTTCACCGCTTACGGCAATCCATATTTTACATATAAGTATCGCAAAACCGGACTGGTGGAGACGGATGCAGAGCTGCTTTTGGAGAAAACAGAGAGCCTACTGAAGCAGATGTCAAACTTTTTACGAAAAAGGGGTTAAGTTTTGGAAAGTGTTGTCGATAAAATAAACTATGAAGTGAATAAATAGTACCAAAGTACCGCGAAAAAATCATCGTGAAATCAATGTTACCTCTTGTTTTTTCACAGAATAAGGAGTAAAATGTTTGTACGATGAGAAAAATATCGCCAAAATTGACTCCACGAGTGGAAAAGTACGACAATTTACTGGAAATTGCATGAATAAATATTAGATATATAGAGCTGAGGGAACAGGTATGGATTTTATCAGGAAGAAAATGAGATTGGGCGACATTCTGGTCACAGACGGAGTCTTGACAGATGCGCAGTTGACGAAGGCACTGGGAGCCCAAAAGGGAAGCGGCAAGCGACTGGGCGAGGTGCTGGTGGATTCCGGTATGCTGACGGAGGAAGAGATTGTGAGAGCTTTGAGCCGTCAGATGGGGTTGGATTTCATTGAATTGAGAGATGTGCATGTGCCTACCAAGATCCTGAAGCTGGTACCCCCCAATGTATTGCGGAAGAATAAGGTATTCCCTTTCGAGTATGACAAGAACAACCCGAATGTACTGAGAGTGGCGATGGTGGATCCGTTGGACATGAACGCCATGGATGATATTTCCATTATCACCAACCTCCAGGTGGAGGCGGTGGTTACCACCACACGAAGCCTGATGCTTGCCTTGGATCAGTATTATGGCGAGAAGGAGAATTCCGGGGATGCACTGGCTGCGTACACCAAGGAGAAAGAGCAGCAGAGGGAAAGCCTGGAAAATACGAGAGAGGATGATGTCAACAGCTCCCCGATCGTAATGTTGGTAAAGGAATTGATTGAGAAGGCGGTTCGCCAGAGAACCTCCGATATACATATTGAACCCATGGAACGCCAGGTGCGTGTCCGTTATCGAATTGATGGCGCGCTGTATGAGAAGGCGACCTACAGCACCAGTGTGCTGCCGGCGATATCCGCTCGTATTAAGGTTATCGGCGGTATGGATATCGCGGAGAAGAGAAAGCCTCAGGACGGACGTATCACACAGGTTGTAGATAGGCAGGAGTACGATATCCGTGTATCTATCCTTCCGACTGTATACGGAGAGAAGATTGTTATGCGTCTTACCTCCAAGAATGCTTTGACCAGAGAGAAAAGTCAGTTGGGCTTCAAACCCAGAGAACTGGCGCAGTTTGACCATATATTGGCGAACCCCCACGGTATTCTGCTGGTTACCGGACCTACCGGTAGTGGTAAGTCTACCACACTGTATACGGCGCTTAGTGAGCTGAACAGAGAAGACGTGAATATTATCACGGTTGAGGATCCTGTGGAGGCGAATATCAACGGTATCAATCAGGTGCATGTGAATCCTAAGGCGGAGCTTACCTTTGCTGCGGCATTGCGCTCCATCCTGCGACAGGACCCTGATATTATTATGATTGGAGAGATTCGAGACGGCGAGACAGCGAGCATCGCAGTACAGGCTTCTATCACAGGACATTTGGTGGTTAGTACCCTGCATACCAACTCTGCAGCAAGTACCATTACCCGTTTGACGGATATGGGAATTGAGCCCTACCTGATTGCAGATTCTGTGGTGGGCGTTATCGCCCAACGTCTGGTACGCCGCTTGTGCCCGAAGTGCAAGAGGGCGCGCATGGCTACAACGGAGGAGGCTGAGCTGTTGGGCTGCAGACCCGGAGAGATGCCACAGATTTTTGAACCCGTGGGTTGCCCTTCCTGCGAAGGCATGGGCTACAAGGGACGAATCGGTGTGTACGAGATTATGGAGATGTCTCCCACCTTAAAACACATCATCAGCCGGGATGGCAAAGCGGAAGACATCAAGGCAGAGGCTGTGAAAAACGGCATGAGCACGTTGCGCATGAGCGCATCGGAACTGGTATTGGATGGAATTACTTCTGTGCCGGAGATGATGAAGGTATCCTTCGACGAATAAGGGGAAGGGCTTTTGCAGATGTTTTTTTGGAAATAAGAAAAATGATAGCGACAGTATAAAACTTTTGTGATAAAATGACGATACATAATCCTGTCTGGCTTATGTGAGAACGATAATGTAATTGCGGAAAGGTATGGATATCCATTATGGCGACTTTTGGTTACGAGGCGGTCGATAAAGCCGGTAAGATAAAAAAAGGCAGTATTGAGGCGGAAAACGAGGAACAGGTAAAACGAGAGTTGAAAAATCAAGGCTTGATTGTCATGGATGTGACAACGCAGAATGCCTTGAACAAAGACATTAATATTGATTTCAGCGCGAAGCCCCAACCCAGAGACTTGGGCGTTATGTGTAGGCAGTTTGTCAGCATGACCAGAGCGGGCGTGGCGATACTGGATGCGCTGCGCATGTTGGGTGAACAGACGGAGAATAAGAAATTACAGGAGGCAATCCGCGAAGTGCGGGTGGACGTGGAGAAGGGTGAGACCCTCGCAGGCGCCATGTCCAGACACAAGGTGTTCCCGGACTTGATGATACATATGATTGCAGCGGGTGAGGCTTCCGGTAGTTTGGATGTGGCATTGGATAGAATGTCCACCTCCTTTGAACGCTCTGCCAAGACTCAGGCGTTAGTGAAGAAGGCTATGATTTACCCTATTATCTTGATGTTGGTGGCGATTGCGGTTGTAGTGTTGATGCTGACATTTGTTATCCCCTCCTATGCAAATATGTTTGCGGATTTGGGGACGGATTTGCCGGGAATAACGCTGGCGCTGATGGCGGCAAGTGATTTCCTTCGCGGATACTGGTACATCATCGTGCCTGTGGTCATAGCGATTGTAGTGGGTATCAAGGTGTTTGCAGCTTCCGATACCGGAAAGCATGTATTCGGCAAGGCGGCGCTGACCATACCTGCTGTAAAGAATGTGGTAGTGAAGTCTGCCTCTGCTTCCATGGCGCGAACCATGAGTACTCTTTTGGCGTCCGGTGTGCCCTTGACGGAGGCAACCAATATTGTGGCGAGCACCATGACCAATGTATGGTTCAAGGAAGCTATGCAGGATGCAGCAAGCCAGATTATGGTGGGTGTTCCTTTGTCCCAGCCCTTAGAGACCTGCGGACTCTTCCCTCCTATGGTGTATCAGATGACCAGAATCGGTGAGGAAGCAGGTAACACCGAGGATATGCTTTCTAAGTTGGCGGATTACTATGATGAAGAGGTGGAGATGGCGGTGGCATCCCTGATGGCTGCCATGGAGCCTATGATTATCCTGGTGTTGGCGGCTGTGGTAGGTACCATGGTGGCGGCGATTATTGCACCTATGGGAGCGATGTACAATGCGTTGGATAACCTGTAAAAGGAAAGTATATGAGAAAGCGAAATGAAGGCTTTTCAATGGTGGAGCTGGTGATTGTGCTGGCACTCATGGGGGTACTCATGGTGGTGCTTGCACCTCAGTATCTCAAATATGTAGAGCACACAAAACTCCAGAAGGACAATACTGCTATCGATGAGATTGCGGAGAATATCAAGATGGCATGTGCCCAGGAGGAGATTGCGGAATGGATGATTCAACAAAACGCACCGGTGGAGTTTCGATTTATAGGTGGGGTCAAAGAAACCAAAACGATTGTTTTTTCGACCACTTCAAGCAACTTGCTGGAAAAAGAATTGGCGGGCGTGGTGGATGGAGGATATCAAACCGTCTCTAATACATATAGCATCTCGGCAGATGCTGTTGAGTTTGTTGTCCGAAATGAGTCCGGCGTGTTTGTGGTCTATGTGAATGGATATATTGATGAGGCTGATGGAGAGGCTGGAACAAGGCGATTCTAAAGTACATTGAGCGCGGGAAAGCGATGTTTATGAATTAAGCGTCCTTTGAGTAGGGAGGGCGTTTAAGATAAAAATTTATTATGAAAAAGGAGAAAAAAGCTATGAAGAAGACAAGTAACAAAGGTTTTTCCCTGGTAGAGTTGATTGTTGTTATCGCTATCATGGGCGTATTGATGGTAGTACTGGCACCCCAGTATCTGAAGTATGTGGAGAAATCCCGTCTGCAGAAGGACAACTCCGCAATCGCTGAGATTGCTGAGAACATGAAGATTGCATGTGCAGATGAAACAATCGCAAAGAGCGTTACAACGAATCCAACAACAAATGGAACGATTACATTGAACAGTGCGTCGACTGGTTCCCCTAAGAGTGTTACGTTTGTTGATACTGTTCCCCTTCAGAAAGAGCTGAAGTCTGTATTGGGAGAGACGGTAGAGCTTTCATCTAGCACTTACAACAACAGCAGTACAGCTGTTACTCTTATGGTAGTTGATGAGAGCGGCACCCTTAAGGTATATGCTACCGGATTTATTGATACACCTGGTGCAACTTCCGGTACTTCCAGGGCGTTCTAATCTTATTTAGAAGAGCAGTACCGACATATTTTGAAAGGACTATTTCCTATGACCCCGACAGTGTTTTATGGAATCGTAGTATTAATCTATGGAATTGTGATTGGCAGCTTCCTGAATGTGTGCATCTATCGCATTCCCAAGGAAGAGAGCATTGCCAAGTCCAGGTCCCATTGCATGAACTGCGGTTACCAACTGAAGTGGTACGATTTGGTGCCTATCTTCAGTTATCTGTTTCTGGGCGGGAAATGCCGCAAATGCAAACAGAAGATTTCCATTCAGTACCCTCTGATTGAGGGGCTGAATGGAGGTCTCTATTTACTTATCTATGCAGTGTACGGAGTAAGCATCGAAACCCTACTCTACTGCTTACTGTTCTCTGCACTGATTGTGATAAGCGTGATTGACTTCAGGACTTATATTATTCCTGATGGTATAGTATTATTTATACTGGCTCTGGGGCTGATTCGTGTAATTACTGATTATACTGATTGGCTCAGTTATGGAATTGGCCTCCTTTCAGTCAGTGTACCTTTAGAATTGATACGTTTGATTACAAAAGGCCGCGGAATGGGCGGCGGTGATGTGAAATTAATGGCAGTATGCGGACTGCTGCTAGGCTGGAAGCTGACGGTTCTGGCTTTTGCGTTGGGCTGCATAATAGGTTCCATTGTGCATCTGATTCGCATGCGTGTCACAAAGGCTGACCACATGTTGGCGTTGGGCCCCTATCTGGCACTGGGCTTGATGATAGCTACGCTTTGGGGCGAAAAGATGCTACAGTGGTATTTTAACGTTTTTATGTGATTTATTTTTGGGAGTAAAATAATTTTGAAATCGAATATAACGCCTGCGCTATAAGCAGAGCGTTGAGATAAAAGCCAAAGGAGGAGAGACTGTGGCTAGGGTTATAAGTATTGAGATAGGTCAGGCATTAACCAAGATCTGCGTCATGAATTACAAGGAGAAGAATCCGAAGGTGCAGAAGAGCATCACCATTGAGACACCCCAGGGTGTTATTGCGGATGGTATGCTCAACCCCAGAGAGTCCTTCGTGCAGTTATTGCGCGATACTTTCGACAACAACAAGATCAGAGAGAAGAAATTGGTGTTTACCATTGCGTCCAATAAGATTGCAAGCCGTGAGGTCACCATTCCCTATGTGAAGGAGAGTCGTATTGGTGAGGTGCTTCATGCCAATGCAGAGGAATATTTCCCTGTAGATCTGTCTGATTATCGTATCGCACATACCGTTCTGGGCGTGCTTGGTCAGGGTAAGGAGCGCAGCTATAAGGTGTTGGTGATGGCGGTTCCTGAGACACTGTTGCAGGGCTATTTTGACGTGGCGAGAATGCTTGGCATGGAAATAGCCGCTATTGACTATATGGGTAACAGCTTGCTACAGGCTACCAAGAGAAGCTGTCAGGAAGGTACGAATATGGTGGTGAAGATTGACGGCTATTCCACCATGCTGATGGTTATTTCCGACGGCGTGATGACCTCCTTCAGAAGCATTCCTTATGGCGTGAACGAGGTGGTTCGCGCTGTGCAGAAGGGGAATAACAGTACCTATATTGAAGCGGTAACAGAGTTGCAGGAGCATACCTACATTGGCAATTCCCAGTGGGAGGGGATTGTGGATTTAGAGGCATTGGAGGATATGAACAGCTCTCTGGAGATGCTGGTCAACGGTATCTCCCGCGTGGTTGACTTCCACAACTCCAAGCCGGAGAATACGAATATCGAGCGTGTTATGCTCACCGGCTTCGGCGGCTCCTTCGGCGGTATGAGCGTGTTGGTTCAAGAGCGTCTGGGGCTTTTCACTGTTCCTTTGGGCAATGTGGAGGGCTTGACGGTTCACAAGGATTTTGTGGAAAATGCACTGGGCAATTATGTGGGATGTATCGGTGCCGGAATGAATCCGTTGGATTTGGTAACGGTATTTAAGGCGAAAAAAGGCAAACAGGCAGCGGGAAGCGGCGATAATGTGGTGCTTCCTCTGGCAATCGCAGCAGGCGGTGTGGTAGTAGCAGGTGTGTTGGCTGTCATGGGTTGGGTTCCCCGCAATCAGGCACAGCAGGAGAAAGCGAAGCTAGAGAGACAGGTCAATACCTTGCTTCCGGCAGAGACGGCGCATAATCAGTATGTTGCCACCCAACAGCTCTGGGAAAATGTTCGCTCCATGTATGGTCTGACGGTGAATCAGAACGACCAGTTGGTGGAGTTCATTGAGGAACTGGAGGAGAAGATGCCCTCTGAGATATTGGTGCTTTCTTTGAGCTCAACAGCCGGTGGGGTTACGCTGAATGTAGAAGTGTCCGATAAAAATGCGGCAGCTTTGGTACTGCAGCAGTTGAGAGATTTCAATAGCATTGCTATTGTAGATACCACTGTTGTTACAGAGACCATCAGCGATACCGGTGCGCATACAGTCAGCTTCACTGTAAACTGTATATATAACAATCTGGTAAAGGCACAGCTTGACCAGGAGAAGGCTACAATTTTTGAGACTGAAGAAGCGGCAGAACAGGAGGAGTAATAATATGAAGGTCGGTAAGAAAGAATTATCCATGTTGGCTGCTATCGTAGGTATTTTTGCAGCCATAATCGCACTGGTGATGGTATATTTGCCCTATAAGGATGAGACGGAGCAGTTACAGAGAGACTGCGATGCCCTGCATACCAGGATTGCTGAATTGCAGGCTTGGCAAGAGGAGAAGCCCAAGTATGAGAGAGAGTCTGCTATCATGGTGGAGGATATCAATCAGTTGATTGCACAGTTCCCTGCTAATTCCCTGGAGGAGGATGCAGTGCTCTATGCAGCAAGACTTGAGGCGAGGAATTCCAATACCTTTATCTCTTCTGTAGGTATGGAAGATCCGGAATTATTATATGAAATTGGTCCCACCACGGTTCCTTTGAGCGAGGAAGATGCAGAGAATAACACTTCTCGTACCTTCCGTCTTTACAGCCAGAAGATTACTTTGGCAAACCAGTTTTCATACAATGGTATGAAGCAGTTCATTAAGGATATTGTGGAAGATAATAACAGCAGAACCATCGAGACGATGGCAATGTCCTACGACAGAAACACCGGTATTTTGGTGGGCAATACAGAGATGCGTCTGTTTACCTTGAGCGGAACGGATAAGCAGTATGAGAAGAGTGAAATGTCAGGTATCAAGCTTGGAACGAATAATATTTTCGGTACTCGCGTGAGTCCCAATGAGGTAGTCACGGTAGATGAGGATGAGGAGCAGTAGGAGGCTTTTTTATGAAGCAGTTAAAGGATGATAACAGTGGCCTTAGCTTAATAGAGGTATTGGTGGCTATGATTATACTTGCTATTGTAGTCACTCCTTTTCTGCACTCCTTTGTGACTACGGCAAGTGCCAATACGAAGGCAAAGAAGATGCATAGAGCTACCACTCTGGCACAGAGCGTGATGGAGGGATTGAAAGCGGAGAGATTGGAAAATATCTCCGCTCAGTTCAATTATCCCGGTGTAAATTTCAGAATCATGCCGACTTCACAGGTGGGCACCATAGGTGAGTATCGACTGAATGCCACCGGAGGCTATGACGCAGTAAAGAAAAACGAAGAGTATAGCCCTGATCCGTCTGTGACAGACAGGAAGAAGGGGTTTGCAGGCTTGGCAGATCATGCCAGCACTTATTCTACAGACGGTGGTACCACCTATGAGTTGGTGGCAAACTCCGATTCCAAGTACTATTTTCAGATGAAGAATGTCGATATAGATGGCAGCAAATACGATGTGCGAATCAAGCTAGATGGCACGACGGCTGATGCGCAGAATTATAACACCAAGGATTTGGTGCAGATGCCTATTATTGATGAGGAGCAGGATGCTCTGTGCATTCAGCAGATGGCTTACACTATGAGTGCAATTTCAGAGTGCTCCATTACAGATGTTCCGGCACAGCTCATACGGAAAATTACGATTACGGTTAGCGAAAATAGCGGAAGAACCACGGTTACGGTACATTATCATTATGAGAAATATGGTGATTCCTCTTTGGACTTTGATCGTGAATCAGTATGTTATGATAGTGCGCAGTATACAAAGGATTTGCGCGCCATCTATCTATATTTTACACCATTGTATTCTACTCGCTCGGATTTTGATGTGATTGAATATGTAAATCCACAGAATATCCCGGTGAGCCTCAATGTGTTTAAGCAGAAGTTGGATACATTGACTACGGAACAGAGTGCAGTGAACATGAAAAGGACAGAAGCATCCACGGAGGACACCTGCAAGTTGCAGATTGATTTTACATGTACAGGTGTACAGAAGGCGGATTTAAAGACGAAGGTTTATACAAATATTTATCAGAATTTGGCAAATCCGGGATATAGTGTGACGGGCGTTTTGTATGATATCAAGTACAATGGCTCCGCAGCAAGCGATTTGTTTGCGGGGGATGTAATGTATGCAGGTCATGAGGCAAATCGGGTTTATGATGCGGAAGTGACCGTTTACGAAGCAGGAACAGAGAAACTGCTTACTACTATGAAGGGAAGTATTCTGGATTAATTTTGGAGGGAAAGAAGTTATGCGAATCAAAAGAGATAATCGCGGTTCGGCGATGATTATTATAATAGTTGTTATCGCTTTTGTCAGTATACTTGTGTCCACCTTGTATACAATGGTGGGATTAAATATGCAGATGAAGCGCGTAGACCGTGAGGCAAAGAATAACTTCTACTCGGCAGAGGGAGCTCTGGAACAGATTAATCTGGGACTGCAGGAGGAGATGTCTGTTGTTGCAAAGAATGCCTATACAGCAGTGATGGAGGACTATGGTTCAACCTCCTCGAAATCCGTCCGCAAATATCGTTTCAATAATCGCTTGTTGAGCGATTTGAAGGCGAAACTGGAAGATGGTGGTCCAGTAGGACAATATAGTCTTGATAAATTAAAAAACTATTTGACTGCGGATGTGGAGAGCAATACCACACTCAGCGTAAATGGCGGGAGCGTTTATCTTGTGCCGGATCCGGATGCGCCGGATCCTTTGGTGAGCACCGATTATGTAGCGTTGGTATTAACTGGTCTACAGGTTAGCTATGTAAATCCAGATGATGGATTTGTGTCGGTTATTGAAACGGATATTCGTATCAGTGCGCCGGATTTGAACTTTATACAGCCCTCAGATATGCCGGATGTATTTCAGTATACGTTGATTGCCAACAAAAAGCTGGAAAGTGCCTCCGGTGCGGTTCATGTGGATATTTCTGACAATGTGTACGCGGGCTCGGAAGGCTTGGAACTGAAGGTTGGCGATCAGTGGAACATTCAAAATGCTGACCGTGTAGTTGTCAAGGGGGACACCAATCTGGGTAGTTCTTCCAGCTTGAAGATAGGGACAGGTACGGAGCTCTGGACCAGTAAGCTCAATTTGGAAAGTGCGGTACTGGATGCAGAAGGAAAGACCTATGTTGCTGACGACCTGATTATGAAAGGAAGCGGCAGCAAGGTGATACTCGGCGGAGAGTACTACGGTTATGGCAATGGGACGAAGCTGAAAAATGATGGAACAGACGGCACGGAAGCAGGTGGTCCCAGCAGTGCCATTCTGATTAATGGTGTACAGTCCGATTTGGATATGACAAAGCTGGAGAGGTTGCTTCTGTCAGGAAGTGCAGAACTGAATACAGGAAATGTGTCATATGACCAACAGACGCTACAGGATGTGTCTGTACCTACAGATCCTACTTATGACGAAAAAATGCAGAACGGAAGTCTACCTTCCGGTATATATACACTACGCTCGAAATATAATAATTTGCTGTGGTGCAGTGATAATAACAATGTGGTGGTGCGTACTGCTGCTGGAAATGTGGGCACATGGGAACAGTTTCAATTAATCAATAATTCGGACGGAACGGTTGCACTGAAGGATACAGGTAATCATTATCAATATGTATCGGTGCAGGCGGACGGTTCTCTGAAGGCAGGCGCCAATACCATCGGACCGGCAGAGAAGTTCTGGCTAAAGTTCATCAATGAAGATGGCGGACAGTATGCTTTGCTGTCAGATTACAATAATAAATACGTTACGGTGGGCAATGGTACAGCAGGCAATCGGATTGCGTATGCAAGCAGAGATAAGGTTAGTGGCGCTGCCCAGTTGTTTACGTTCAATTTAGTAGGAAATGCACCGGTTGCCAAGGATCCGGTTATCACAGTGACATATGTCAATGAGGAGACTGCGTATCTGACCATTGGTGCACAGGAATGGGCGGATAATGAAAAGCTGGCAACAGCCACAATTACTTATGTGGTAGAGGGCAATGAGCAGAATATCACTAGGGATATGAGTGCTTCCCAGTTTAGCAGTAATGTGATGTGCTGTACAATCACAGGGCTAAAGAATGACGTACGCGTGTCATATTCCATCAATTACTCGGTAGGAGAATATAATTACACGGTATCTAACAGCTATGTACATAAGGCAGGCATGGGAAATGCAGGCAGTACAAACGGAAAACTTCGTCTGGCGACTGGCTATTACACGATTTATTGTCCGGGAGCGCAGGGAGATCAGGGCGGCTATTGGTGCAACGAAGGTAACAATGGGGCAGGTACTCCCACCCATGTCAATAGAAATGCGGACGGAGTCGGCAATGGGAATCTTGCCTGGGAGCGCACAGTAATACAGAGTAATGCTAATGGAAGCTTTTATTTCTATTCTACCTTGGTTGGTGACGGTGCCTATGGACAGATCACCAGTAAGCAGGTGAATGGAACCAATATCACAAGCGCGCTGTTTATGGATAAAGAGGTGATAGACAGCGATGGCAATATGAACTTTGAAATTGAATACAGCGGTAAGGATGATTTTTACTATATCAAGATTGCTGATACAGATAGATATCTGTATGTGGATGAAGCGAATGGTTGGGCAGTAAGAGCGACCGAGGAGGGAAAATACAGCGATGAGAGTCGTCAACTTTTCCGTTTCCGATGGGAATCATATTTTGCCGATGATGAGGCGGCAAGCAAACAGGCAGACAGCAGTGTGGTGGTTTCCAGTAATATGAACACAAGCCCTTCATATAGTATGAGTTATAGTGGTGAGGATAGAGCAGTAGCGAGAATTCAGGCGGCAAGCTCGGCTGCATATACAGTCACAGCAGCAAGAATCACCTATAGCGTGAATGGCGGCGCAGCGACAACGGCGGATATGAGCGTTTCTAACGGCGTGGGATTATTGACGCTCAATAATCTGTATATTAATGACGTTATCACATACACCATCAACTTTACAGGCAGTGATAATGTAACCAGAAATACAGCGAGAAGCGAGTATGTTCATGAGACACAGAGCACCTCTGCGTTCTCAATTCAGGCAAGCAATGTAAATGTCAATCTGGGAGAATCCATTGAGGTCAAGAGTAACCAAATCGCATATTTGGTTCCGGCAGAGTGTATTGGAGTAGAGGATGGCAAGACTGTGTTTGGACAGAATCCCATGAGTATGGAGCAGTATGCACTGTTTACCAATTATAAGGGAGAAGGACATCCTAACTTTAAAGAAGTGGATCTGACCAAAAAGATTACCGGACTGAATAAGTCCTTGAGCGACTACCACCCTATCGGCAATGGTTATCAGGAAGTGTTCGTGCAGGTTCAGGGTGGAACCAGTATGGTATACTTTTATGTAAATTTGGAGCCTGCATATATCTCCAGCTATTTCTCGGAGTATTATTATGCGAACCAAGCAAAATTGGAAAGCTACATGAAGCAGTATGTGAATACCATGAAAACCAGCAACAGCTTTTCACGTCTGACCTTGGATGGAAATATGGTTCATTCCAACAGTGCAGGAAAGATTGACATAAAGGCTGCCGGTAACAATGGTACGGCACTCAACGCAACTCAGTTGGCGGATCTGGCGAGTGAGGAGTTGACTTACCAGAAGAATTACAGCGCGCTAGGAAGTAAATTGACCTATGATTATGAAAAACTCAAAAGTACACCCACTGTATTTAACACAGACTTATTTGATAATCTGGTGAATGCGTCTGCGTTTGCAGGTGTGGGTACCAACGGCACTGTGTATACCAATACCTACGGAGCGGAAACGATAAGGGCGATTGTGGTAAACAATGAGAGCAGTACGGCTTTCAAGTACAATAAAATAGGTACAGATCAGCAGAATGTGTGCCTGATTTTGGCAACAGGCGATGTGCAGGTGGAAGCAGACTTTGAGGGAATTATCATAGCTAAGGGAAAGATTCAGATAAAACCCGGTGTCAACACGATTGGAACCAGTCGCGAGAAGGTGCGTAAAATCCTGCAGACCAAGATCAGTGAGGCTGATGACGCCAAGACCATCGTTGCACATTATTTTATCAATGGTGACAGCTATATGCAGGAGGAGAGCGAGGCTGTGAACAACCGCAAAGGTTATGCGGAGTACGCACAGTATATTACCTATGAAAACTGGTCTAAGAAGTAAAGGGATGGATAGAAGGAGGGCGACATGACCAAAGAGCTTACACAAGATTCGAGAGGCTTCTCTCTGGTAGAATTGATAGTGGTGATAGCAATCATGAGCGTGGTGTCTGCCGGAGTGTTGATGTCTATGTCTGTGGTGACAGGACAGAATATCAAAAGCTGCTATGCGCAACTGGATTCCAATATAGAAAATGCCAGATTATTAGCGATGAGCAAGAATAATGTGACGATAAAACTTTATGCAAAAGCGAATGGAGAGGTCTATATAAAGCTTTCCAACGCAACAGATGAAGTGCGTATTGGCAAAAGAGGATTGAGTGTGCGCTATATGACGAATACCGGTGTGCAGGATGCAACGGAGGCAGCACCGCTGGAACTGGCGTTTGACAGGAGCACAGGGGCATTTAAGCCGCTTAACGGAACGACAGATGTGTATTGTCAGAAAATTATATTGTCTGACGGAAAGCGTACATTTACTATGAGATTAGTGCCCAAGACAGGAAAAATTTACAGAGAATAACGTAGAATGGAATTGATAGGTGATGCGAATGAAGAGTAGTAAGAATTCGGGACTTTCATTAGTTGAATTAGTGGCGGCGATTGCTATTTTGGCAGTAGCATCGGTTGCAATCCTTGGATTTCTGAATGCCTCGACAAGGCACTACGGAAAAGAGAACAAGGATGTCAACCTGCAGTACGAGGCGCAGGTGGCGAGCAACCAGATTATGGAGTTGCTGATTGACGCCAAGTCAGAGGTGGATTTTTCTGATTCCGGAAGTATCAGAAAGTTGACAGTCTATGACGCGGCGGATACATACTATGTGCTCACCTGGAAACAAAACGACCATAAAATTTATTATTCAGAATTTGTTGCCGGAGCACAGACGGCGAATGAGGAGTTGCTTGCTGAGTATGTAGAGGATTTCAATGTGGATTTGTCTAAGCTTACTGTCAACAAGACGGTTCGCTTTGAGATACAGTACAAGAATGACGATAAGGTATATACTGTTGCACAGAATGTAACCTGTCGTAATCCGGTAAAGCTTCACGGAACGACGCCATAAGGCGGGGAGGAGGAGAAAATTATGAAAGCAAAAACAGCGCGAAGAATTGCAGCGGGACTCTCTGCCTGCCTGATAGCCACCAGTGTAGGTTATTTTGGTGGGCGCAACAAGGATTTTGTGGTGCAGGCAAAGGACACGTTATATGGTATTGAAAATTTGAAAGAGGAAGTACGTCTGACGGAAGGGCGTACCTACACCATTTTGGAGTTGGTTCCCAATGAGTCAGCTTCTGAGATAGGTTATTTGATTCCGGGATACGAGCCGGCTATTTCCACGCGCAATAAAGACACAGGAGAGTGGACCAGTTGGCAGCAGAATCTCAGCCAGTGTCCAACAGCCGCTGAACGCAGCCAATACATGAAAGGGTTAAAGGAAAAATGGAGTGCGTTTTTAACGCAATATGGCTTGAATGCGGGTAATGCACCGGTAGTTTATGAGGAGTACGAGGAGAGCGAGACAGAAAAGGAAGGGTACCATCAGTTGTCCTTTGCAGAGCAACTTATGCGAGGTTATTTTGATGTGTATGATGAAAGTCAGTTAGAGGGTGAAGAGCTGGAAAAACAGCGTAAGGAGCACCACTATTTGCTTGATTTTTACTATGATGGAATCTACAGCGATTTGTTGTCTCGTGATATTCAGTTGCAGCATTATTATGCCACAGCGCAGCAGGTGACAGCGGAGAACATTGCAAGTCTTTCTGACGATGAAATGTTTTATACATTACCTGCCCAAAGTCCCTATGTAGCAGCGGCTACCTGGGGAGATATCAAGGCGGAGATACCCATTCCCACACCGGAGGAATTTGATCAGCAATATAGAAATAACAGCGGCTCCGGGGATGAAAATAATTCTGCAAACGAAGAAGCTTCAGAAAATGGAGAATCAACTAATAACGAAGATGCTAACGGAAACGGTGAATCTTCCAATACAGAAGAGCCTGGTGATAATGGGGAGGCTTCCAATACAGAAAACACTGGTAATAATGGGGAAACCTCCAATTCTGAAGAAACAGGCAATAATGAGGAAGGTGCCGGTAATCAGGAGCCTACAGATAATGAGAATTCGTCTGGCAGTGAGGAGCAAGGCACTGTATCTAATGGCGATGCACAAAGAGAATCGTTGACAGATGAAGAATTGTTAGAGGTATATCAAAGATATATCTCTGAGTCAAGTACCATTTTTTACTATCATGTTCAGTATCATCCCATTTTGGATGGAATGACTGTGGCAGAAATGGGACAGACTACAGATAGATTCCCTATTTATGCAGTGAATACCGGTAGTATCCGAATCAGTGAAGTAGGAAATTATCGTTTTATCGCTTCAGAGGATGGACAGGAATATGCTGTGTCCACCAGCAGTATCTATTATAAGGGTGGATTTATAAATCGGGAATGGTTCCGCGAGAAGGTTCTGGATATGGACAGTCAGACGGATAATTTTGATGATTTTCCTGTGAAGGTTGTCACCATGACTGTCGAGGAACTGAACGCATATGTACAAAATCAGGAGGGAGCACTGCCTCCGTTTGATTTATTGTATATCAACTCCGGTCTGGCTGCAAACGGTCAGGTCGGTTATGCGGCAGAGGATGGTAAGGATATTAGCGAGAATGCGGAGTTTGCCCTGATTCGGGCAATTACTTCCAATCAGGCTGCATGTCTGTTGGACGCAGCGATACTTTATTCCAGAGCAGACAACAATGTGACAGTGCGTCAGGGACTGCAAAATACACGTATTTTCTATTTGAGTGCAACGCTTTCACAGGAACATCCCAGTGCAATGTACGATGATAATGGGAGAACAGGAATTGAAACTCTTCTGAAGAACGCTGTAAGTGGCAGTGAACGCAATTTTGTGGCGGAAAATGTGTATAGCTTCTTTGACCCTGTTAAGCTGTTGGGGGATGATTTTGCAAAAGAGACAATTTACAATAAAGACAGCACACAGGTCAAGGACGGGTTCCAGGCAGTGCTGGATGAGATAGTGGCAGAGAATCAGTATCGTGCAGCGGATCAGTCGGGTACCTATAAAGCTTTGGGAACTTATATTTCACGGGCGACCGTTATTCGTCATGTAATCAATTATAAGTATCGCAGAAATGTAGCTGCCAAGAAGGTTCTCAATATTCTGGATATAGAGCCTGCAAAATCCTCATCTAAGGAGGAGGCAGAGGGACATTTGAACGCAGATATGGTGCGCAGTTGGATTGGGGAGGATCCTAAGGCGGAGAATAAGACGACCATCAATATCACCAGAATGACCACGGCGGAATATATCGGTAAGATTGAAGATATCAATGAGTTATATGATATGGTTTATATTGGTGTGGATAGAGAACATATGAACACCACTCGTACAGGAAGCACCGTCTTTAATGATAGTAATATGGATGGATTAATCTATTATCATACCGGTGATAAACGCTATGTAGCAATGGAGTTGGCAGGTCTTTTGGATACAGAGTATCTCAATAGTGATCGTAGACAAAATGTGTACTATTACAATCCCACACGCTATGGCGGAAATGATATCACCTTGGAGAAAATGAACGCACTCAATGCTTTCCTGGATGCCTCCTATCCGGTTGTGGTTGCGGATGAATTTTTTGAGAGCCCGGTAACTCTTTATGAGGATATTCAGTACAAAGGATACAGTGCTAATCTGCAGAAAGGGGAGTATACTCTGTCAAATCTGCGCGACGAGTATCATATAAAGAATGATGATGTATCTTCTTTGAAGGTAAAAAAAGGATATCAGGTGACACTGTATCAGGATGATGATTACAAAGGGGCAAGTAAAACCTTTGTATGGAATGCGAACCCCTCTGATAATGAAACCGGTGATCACAGTGATATGTTGCCTTGGGTAAGCACAGGAAATGTGAACTGGAACGATCAGGTTTCCTCCATTAAGGTAGAGCAAATTTCAGATAATATTGAGCGTGTTGTTGATGCAGACCATATTGATAACAGTTCCTATATGTATCAATTTGTGAACGAAGCCCTGAAGGCTAAGCGCACAAATTTCTATGCAAGCAGTGACATTAGTGCCAATTCAGAGTCTTTCAATTTTTATTTGAACAGACCCAAGGTAAATTTGGAAAATCTGCAGGTAAACGGAGTCAAAAAGGATCAGATTTATCAGCTTGACAAGAATGCGAGTGGGCAATATGTGTTGAGCTATACCTTTACGCTTACCAATGAAGGTGCTGCTTCCAACAGCACAGAGTATGGCTGTGAGTTGTACATTGATGTCAATGCGGATGGAAAATTCTCCGATACAGAGAAGATGTCAGATATCGCAGTGGCATGGAATGGGCAGACCTTAAAATCGGGAGAGTCCCTGTATGCCGGAAGAACATATACGTTGACACGTACGGTGCCTAAGGACTATAAGGGTGTATTGCCATGGAAGGTGTTGATTATCCAGAAGAATAATTCCAGGATTCATAATTCTGTTCAGGGGTATACTAAGCTGATGGGGCAGCCAGTAGAGGTTTTGGATATTATACAGATATGTCGAGATACTATAGAAACACCGAATTGGTGGGGTGGTAAGGGAGAGCACTTATTTAACCTGGAAGAGCTTTTGTCCACCAACAACAATAACTACTATAAGCTTGTTCACGGCGGTACCATTGATAAGGTGTGGTATGATGGTATAGACAACGAATATGACATTCGTGTGAAATTTTATACGATCTCTCAGTTTGAAAGAGCATTTAATGCCAATCCGGATATTCTGGAAGATTACGGGATGCTGATTCTGGGATTTTCAGATGCGTATGGTGATTTTTCGAAAAATGCTTGTATTGCCATTCAGAACTATATTGAGAGTGGGCGCAGTGTACTTTTTGCGCATGATACACTTATGTACTGGAATTACGATGAATATAGACCTGATGGAAACAAACGAAGGGGTATAACGAATCGAAATAACAACGATACAGGAATTACAGACCAGTACAGATGCTCTTATAATCTGACCAAACAGATTCGCGGACTGGTGGGCATGGATCGCTACGGTGTGATGGCAGAGGATATGGGGGTTTTAAGAACTGGCACCGGACTTAACGCAGTCGATGCAAGATGGGATAGTGTTGTGGATGCGGGGAAGGACATGGCGTACACGCCCAAGGATGGCAGACAGTCAACAGTTCCTGAGACGCAGGGCTTTACATATGCCATTATCAATGCGAAGGATAAGCATAGCTCTGGTGGAGACAGCTTTTCATCCAACGAAACCGGATTGAATTATACCTTTACAAACAAGTATTTAAATATTAAATATGATCAGGTATATTATAGTGATAAGTCTAATGATTATGGAGAGATTCCGGCGGACTAAAATGCGCAGGTTACCAACCTGATGGTTACCAAGACCAATTCCGGTCAGATTACAGAGTATCCATACCATTTGGATGACGAGTTTTTAGTAACCAACACGCATAATCAGTATTATCAGTTGGACTTTACGGCGGATGACGATGGAGATGGACAGAGCGACCTGGTAGTGTGGTTCTGTTTAGGACCGCGTCTCAATGGTGGTACGAAGCAGGAAACAATTTATTCCATGTCGCCCAATGATGTGTCAAACAATTATTATATTTACAACAAGGGTAACATCACTTACACAGGTGTGGGACACTCGGGCTACAACGGTGGCAACTACCCTGTAAATGAGGCGAAGCTGTTTATCAATACCATGATTGCGTCCTACAGATCAGGAAATAAGGCACCTACGATCAGCGTACTGAGTCATGGCAGTAAGGATGCAGAGAAGATTACCTCCTCCTATAGCTACTACGACCCGGCAAACAATATGAATCTGGATGAAGAGGCGGGGATCTCAAGCGATTATACGAAGGTTTACTTTACGGTGGAGGATACCAACTTCGTGAAAGGTACCAGAACAATCGGTGTCAATGCTTACTATGTAGATAAGAACGGGACACAGACCTTTGAGGATGAGGATGAGGGCTCTATTAGAGTCAATGTATTAGCGCCTACCGGATCAGCAGCAAATAATGGACTGATTTATAAGGTTTCGGATGACACGTTGGCGGATAGCAGTAATCTGGATAGTGGTGGCTTATACTACATACTGATAGATAATCATCTCATTCAGAATGGGATGAACAGTGAGGGAACGAAGTTCAGAATCTATCTGGAGGTAGGAAGTGCAATTACCTATAAGGGTCTGAATGGCTATGAGAAGACAGAGTATACCGGTCTGTCGTACACGAAGTTTGATTTTACCCGTGTCAACCTCTTTGACCTACAGTAAATAAAATTGTAGTGTAAAATTGTCAAATTTGCCGAAAATTAATTGTATGATATGAATTTGTATGGTATAATTTGAACTAGGGAATTGGAATATGATTCGAAAAGGAGGAGCATGAATGGTATCAGGGATTATTGGAAATTACCTTGTAGAGAAAGGTGTATTGACAGCAGAACAGCTTAACAGCGCAACAGAGGAGCAGCACAAGACACGCGTGAAGCTCGGTCTGATCGCGGTGGCTGAGGGTCTTATGACAACAGAGGAGGCTGATATCGTCAACATGCTCCAGACTGCAATGGATAAGCGTTTCGGTGATATTGCCGTGGAGAAGGGATATTTGACCGAGGGACAGGTGGAAGCACTGTTGAAGAAGCAGGGCAATGCGTATCTTGCATTTGCACAGGCTTTGGAGAATATGGGCTTGATGACCTTTGAAGAATTGGAGCAGCATCTGGCGGATTTCCAGCAGGAGAATCAGTTTACTGCATCTGACATTGAGGATCTCAAGAGTGATGATGCGGACAGGATTATTAAGGTATTTTTGGACAATAGTTGTCAGCAGTATATGGAGTTGGTGGGAACAGCCTTCCGTACATTGATGAGATGTGTGGATACGGAGATTTATCCTTCCAGAGCGTATCTCACAGACTTTTGCGCAGCCAATACATGTGCGATGCAGCATGTGGAAGGCAATCCCGGATTTACCACAGCTTTGCTTGGTATGGACGATGCGTTGCTTCCTGTAGCTACAATTTTTGGCAACGAAGAGTTCCCTGAGGTGAATGATGACGCACTGGATGCAGTAGCAGAGCTGATTAACTGTATCAATGGACTGTATGCCACATCTTTAAGTTATACCGGTGAGGAGACAGACCTTCTGCCACCGGAATTTTCTCATGAGATTATGGCATTGACCGGCAAAGAGTTCCTGGTTCTTCCCATTTATATTAAGGGGAAACGAGTAGATTTTGCCGTATCGATTGAAAACAAAGTGGAAATGCAGTAAAATAACTGTTGTGAAGAAGTGAGGATAGTATAATGGCTAATATAATGATTGTAGATGATTCCAGAACATCCCGAAAGATTCTCAGAGAGATTCTTGAGAATGCCGGACACAATATCGTAGCAGAGTGTGTGAACGGTGAAGAGGGCTATTTGCAGTACAAGGAGTTGCGTCCGGATCTTGTCACAATGGATATAACTATGCCGAAGTTGGATGGACTTGAGGCTTTACAGCTCATCCGTAAACTGGATGGTGATGCTAAGGTGGTTATGATTACTGCGGCTGGACAGCGTGAGAAAATGGTTCGTGCCATCAAGTGCGGAGCGGCAGAGTTTATATCAAAGCCTTACGAGAGTCAGGAAGTTCAGAATATCATTGAGAAGGTATTGGAGTCTTAATAAAAAGGTCCGGAAGATGGTTTGTCTTCCGGACCCTTTTTGAAACAGTACCAATCATTTAATGAGTTAGTGATGAACATAGGCTTCAAAACGCTCATCCAACGCATTTTCAAATACAATGCCCAGAATTTCAGGACCGGTGTGTGCACCGATTGCACATCCTACCTGTTCGGTGAGAAATTCCTGCACATGGCATTCCTCTTGTAGCAGTTGCTTTGCCTGTTCACTGATTGTTGGGTCCGCGCCATAGCAGACACCTATAATCTGTTTATCAAGCTTCGCCCCCTTTTCTTTTACCATTTCAATACAACGCTTCAAGGTGCGTTTCATACCCCTGACTTTTTCCACGGACTCCAGTTTGCCCTCTTCGTTTACAATAATGATGGGCTTGATATCCAACACATTTCCAATAGTAGCGGAGGATTTGCTTAAGCGACCGCCTCTGGCAAGATATTCCAACGTGCCCACAGTGACCACATGCTCCATATGCTCACAGAAATACTGCGCAGCCTCCAATATAAGCTCTCTGGGTGCTCCATTCCTTTGCATCAGAAGCAGTTTGTAGACTACCAGACCGAAGCCGACAGATGCACATTTAGAGTCAACAATCGTGAGCTGAAAGTCAGGATACTCCTCCAGAATATCTTCCTTTGCAAGCTTGGCAGCCTGATAAGTGCCGGCGATTCCGGTTGAAAAGCAGATGTAAAGTACCTCGTCCCCCCTCTGTGCGTAGGGGAGAAAATGGTCGTAAAACATCATTTGACTGATGTGGTAGGTTTTGATGTCAGATTTATTTTCCTGTTGAATACGATAAAACTCATCAGCATAGATTGTATCTCCATCAAAATAGTCTGTTTCATCAATGGTGACTGGTGTAGGAATTACATGGAGTCCAAAATCTTCACTCACTGACTTTGGTATGTCCGAAGCCGAGTCAGTAATAATCACAAATGCCATAATGTCTACCTTCCTTCTAATATTTTGCCCCAAATGCCGTAACGACATCATACTAATTTTATTATAAACCATGAGAAAGAGAAGTCCAACAAAAAATAATATATAATTGTACTGCTTTCGAGATGGAACATAATGAGAAGTATTGCTGTCTTTTTTATGTAAAAGATACGCAGGGGAATTCTTCATACACGAATTTGATTTATCTTGTAAAATAAGCAAATGAGGTATAATCTCTCACTTTTTACAAATAATACTAACGCAGGAAAGTTGATAAAAAGGAGAGAAAGAGGTATGAAAGCAACAGGAATTGTGCGTAGAATAGATGATCTGGGCAGAGTCGTTATCCCTAAGGAGATTCGTAGAACTCTCCATATCAGGGAAAGTGACCCTCTCGAAATCTATACGGATCGAGAAGGGCAGATCATCCTCAAAAAATATTCCCCCATTGGCGAGATGTCCACCTTTGCCAAACAATATGCAGAAAGTCTTGCACAGGTATCCGGGCACGCGGCGGTTATCGCGGATAGAGATCAGTTTATTGCAGCGGCAGGAGGCTACAAGCAGTTGGTGAGTAAATCAGTCAGCCGTGAATTGGATGAAAAGATGAACAATCGCGAGGTGGTGATGGCGACTAAAGGGGACAGAGATTTTATAGCTGTGTGTGAAGATGAGGAAGGAGAGTATCTTCACGAGGCGGTAGCGCCCATTATCTGCGAGGGAGACATCATCGGTAGTGTGGCACTGTTGGATAACGACAACCGCAGAAGGATGGGGGAAGTGGAGCAGAAGCTGATTCTTTCAGCGGCGGGCTTTTTGGGAAGACAGATGGCACAGTAAATGTCCTATTTTGATGCAATAGCCGAACGATAAAAATGTTCGGCTATTAGACTGTAAATTTTCTGTTGACATTTCGAATATGTTCTGGTAATATTATCACATCTGAAGTATTCAATAATTCGTTTTTTCGTGAATCAGGCATTTCGCCAGGTAACTCAGATGAAAGGATAAACGGCGGGAGCCTGTACCCAGAGGATTCCGCCAGTGCGCAAAGGAGGAATTGTATGGGGAAAAAGAATAATGTACTTGTGGGGTATTTCAGCGACCCACAGAGATTTGCCGACATCTATAATGGCTATTATTATGGCGGCAGGCAGGAGATTCGCCCGGAGCTGTTGGAGGATGCGTCGGAAAAGTATGATGCACCCCTTGCCGGAAAGGATGAGAAGGGAGCACGCAGTGAGCCCATAGAGCGCATCAGGGACATTAAGAAGCTGTACCGGGGACAGGTGCTGCGCCATCTTGCCATGG
>JAFVDW010000015.1 GCA_017478245.1 Lachnospiraceae bacterium | reverse complement strand
TTGGCTTTTGAGTGTATCCGGGTGGCAGGAGGAATGGGTGCGGGGGTATGAGACGCTTCAGGTGCTTTGGGTGGTAGTGGGGTGTTTTGTGCTACAGCTTATGATGGAAAAGTATTTCCGCATTAAAATCATTGTGGCAATGGTAATGTGCGGGGGGCTTTTGTATTGTCTCTTTGCGCACCGCACACTCTCTCACGGTGGAGTGGTACTGGTATTGTTATATTTGGTAATTGTGGTGGCAGAAGGGACACGGCAGCGCTGGAAGAAGGTGAAAGGAAGAGGGACAGAGGGCTATGTGCTTTGGCTTGCCGGTTTCTTTGGTGTGTATTTATTGGGGATGCTTTTGATGCCGGCGCCGGAGGAGGCATTTGATTGGAAATTTGTCAAGAGCGCTTATGATGAGGCACAGGAATTCATACAGAAGACGGTACAAAATATTCGTTTCAGAGGCAGTGCAGAGTATTCCTTTGCCTATACCGGATTCTCCGGAGAGGGTGAGCTTGGGGGCGGTGTTGTGAAGACCGACAGGGAGCAGGGAAGAGAACTGATGCTTCTGCAAGGAGATAGAAGCTTAAAAACCAATGTTTATCTGATGGGATGTGTGTATGATACTTTTGAAGGAAGAGAGTGGGTACAAGAAAACGAGTCTGGTGAAAAGGAGCGCTATCTGGACACCTTGGAGACAATGTATGCTGTGCAGCGTTATGATAAGCGATATTTCAGAGATTATCTTTCCAGAGTGAATCTCAAGGTGCGCTATCGGCACTTTCGCTCCGGCTATCTCTTTGCACCGCTTAAGACATGGAGTGTTGAGCAGGAGAAAAAGCTGTTGTACCATAAGGCGCAGGGAGGAAGTCTGCTATTCGGAGAGACCAAGGGATATGGCATGGAATATCAGGTGGAATTTTACCAGATGAATACAGGACACAGCGCTTTTTCGGAGCTTCTGATGGCAGAATATGCACCCGATGAGGAGGTGCTGGGGAATCTCCTGGCAAATACCAGACGCAAGCTCGGAGAGGAATTGACCATGGAGGATGTGGAGGAGCATAAGCAGCTTGTTCATGCGTGCTACATGGGCAGTGACGGTGTGTCGGAAGCAGTGGGGGATTATTTGGCACAAATAACGGAAGGGGCAGAAAATGATGTGGAGAAATTGAAAGCAATCGAACGGGAACTGTCTTCTTTTTCCTACGATCAGACACCGGGTGTACTGCCGCAGAAGGTTGTGGATGGCAAGAGCTTTCTGGATTATTTTCTCTTAGAGAGTAAGAGGGGATATTGTACTCATTTTGCTACAGCGTTTGTACTGCTTGCCAGAGCGGAAGGGTATCCTGCGCGATATGTGCAAGGATTTTGTGTGCCGATGAATGGCGATGAACAGGTGGCAGTGTATTCGGATATGGCACATGCCTGGCCGGAGGTTTATTTTGAGAATGTGGGTTGGATTCCCTTTGAGCCTACACCTGGATATGCCGGTGTGCGTTACACGCCTTGGGCAGTTCTGATACGGGAAAAACAGCAGGAGAAAGGGGCGGATTATTCCAGACAGGAGGAAGCCATGCGCCAAAGTCTGATGGAGCCGGAAGAGGAGGAATCTCCGGAGGATACCGATGCCCAGGGAAGTGTCAGGTCCGCGCTTTACAATACGTTGCGTATTCTGGAGATCACGTTGAAAGCGATAATATTTTTCCTTGTAGGAGCCATGCTGATGCTGTGGCTGGAGCGGGTGCTTCGCAAGCGGTATTATGCAAAGCAGAATCTGATGGGGAAATACCGCATAGAGATGGAGAGAAGTATGCGTTTTCTGGCACTGTTGGGCATCGTAAGAGGTGATGGGGAAACCTTAGAAGAACTGGGAAAAAGAGCGGAGAGCCGGTTGGAGCTTGAGCAACCCATGACCTTTTTGGCAGATTATGAAAGCGTACTGTACGGAACTAAGGATGTGGAACAGGGGATGCTTATAAGGGTGCGGGATGAGCAGGGAGTGTTGTTTAAACTCTTAAAAAACAAGAGAAAGCTTATGTACTATTATTATTTGATACAAAGAAGTTAAAAGAAATTGCTGCATATATGTGCATTTATGTCTCACGATTTTTGTAGTAAAGAAAAGGGTTTTATGGTACAATGAATCTAATAGCAGCTATTGCCATAAAGGAAAGTAAATATTCTCGTGAAGGAGAATGATTATGAGTGATTGGATTTTGGTTGTAGATGATGATATGTTTAACCTGCGTATGGCAAGCCATATATTGAGCTCAGAAGGGCTGAAGGTAAGTTGTCAGCAATCAGGGGAAGCAGCGTTAGATTTTCTGGCGGATAATAGACCGGATTTGATACTCTTAGATGTACATATGGCAGGTATGGATGGATTTGAGACCTTGGAAGCTATCCGCACAGATACCGATCTGGTCAAGCTACCGGTTATTTTTTTGACAGCCGATGAGGATGTGGGAACGGAGACAAAAGGGTTGGAAGTAGGAGCGATGGATTTTATCAGGAAGCCCTTTGTGCCTGAGGTCTTGTTGGCTCGTGTACATCACACCATCGAGCTTACCAGACTTCAGGAAAATCTGGCGGGAGAAGTAGCAAAAAAGACGCAGGAATTGGTGCGGCAGCAGGAGCGTATAGAGAGAATTGCCATGCAGATAGCCAGGGCGCTATCCGGCGCAGTGGATGCCAAGGATACCTATACAAACGGACATTCCAACCGGGTGGCTGAGTATGCCAGAGAAATTGCCAGACGGGCAGGGTTTTCGGAGCGTGAACAGAACAATATATATTTGCTTGGGTTATTGCATGATATAGGGAAGATCGGAATTCCCGATGCCATTATTGATAAGTCGGATAAGCTCACCAATGAAGAATATGAGCTGATGAAAACACATCCGGAGGTCGGTGCGCAGATACTCAAAAATATCACAGAGTTTCCGGAACTGGCAACGGGTGCCAGATGGCATCATGAGCGATATGATGGAAAGGGGTATCCGGACGGATTGTCGGGTGAGGGGATTCCGTTGGAGGCGCGTATTATCTGTGTGGCAGACACTTATGATGCCATGGCGTCGAGAAGGAGTTATCGCGATGTTTTACCGCAGGAAACCGTTCGTGCTGAGATAGAGAAGGGACGTGGGACACAATTCGATCCCTATTTTGCGGACATCATGCTTCAGATGATCGATGAGGATAAGGATTATCGGTTGCGGGAACAGGTGGAGGATTTTGATTAAAAACAAGTAGGTAATTGAAAACAAAAAGAATGAGGAAGCCAACTCTTGACGCTTCCCCATTCTTATTTTATAATAATACGGAGTATGTATGGCTTGAAGAAACAATGCGACAGTATTAGGTTGCTGTCAGGAATGGAGAACGCATGATAAAGAGTATGACAGGATTCGGTCGCTGTGAGGTTGCCGAGAACAACAGAAAATTTACTGTTGAGATGAAATCTGTGAATCACCGCTATCTGGATGTGAATATCAAGATGCCTAAGAAGCTGAATTTCTTTGAATCGTCCATACGCAGTGAGTTAAAGAACTACATTTCCCGAGGAAAAGTGGATGTGTTTATTACCTATGAAGATTTTTCGGAGAACACCTCCAGTGTCCGGTATAATAAAGAATTGGCAGCAGAGTACTTACATTTTTTGCGTCAGATGGCAGAGGATTTTGGCTTGGACAATGATGTGAGAGTATCTACGCTTTCCAAGTATCCGGATGTATTTACCATGGAGGAACAGACCATCGATGAAGACGAGCTTTGGCAGGCACTGAAAAAAGCCATTGCCGGAGCAGCAGAGATGTTCGTGCAGACGCGTATTGCGGAGGGAGAGCATCTTAGAGCGGATTTGATTGATAAGTTGGATGGGATGCTGCAACTGGTGGATTTTGTGGCAGAACGCTCTCCGCAGATTGTGGCAGAGTATAAGCAGAAGCTGGAAGAGAAGGTGCGCGAGCTTTTGGAGGATGCTACTGTAGATGAGGGAAGACTGTTGACGGAGGTAACCATTTTTGCAGACAAGGTCTGCGTGGATGAGGAGATTGTGCGTTTGCGCAGTCATATTGAGACCACCAAGAAAACCCTCAGTGAAGGCGGAAGCATTGGGCGAAAGCTGGATTTCATCGCCCAGGAAATGAATCGCGAAGCCAACACAATTCTCTCTAAGGCTAATGATCTGGAGATTTCCAACTGTGCCATAGAGCTCAAGACCGAGATTGAAAAGGTTCGCGAACAGATTCAAAACATTGAATAGCATTAAGCCATGCAGCTACAATCATGTATAAGCCGCGTGGGAGCTTGCTCACAAAGCGACTTATACATGATTGTAGCTATAGGGCGCAAGCCCGCAATGAAATAAAGAGCCGAAGGCGCTTTATGAATTGTCATGGCGCTTTATGAATTGTCATGGCGGAGGAGAAGTTATGAACCATTTGATTCACATTGGTTTCGGCAATATTGTGAACACGGCAAAAATCATCGCGATTGTAAGCCCTGATTCTGCGCCTATTAAGCGCATGGTACAGAGCGCTAAGGAGTCCGGCAGAGCAATCGATGCGACCCAGGGACGTAAGACCAAATCGGTGCTTGTGATGGAAAATAGTCAGTTGGTGCTTTCTGCTTTACTCCCAGAGACCATTGCGGGACGGGCACAGTCCATTGCTGAGGAAGCACAAGAGCATGACGATGTAGAGTAAAATGAAAGGGAGCGAATAAGAGAATGGCGCATAAGGGAGTTTTAATCGTTATATCCGGTTTTTCCGGAGCGGGAAAAGGTACATTGGTCAAGAAGCTGTTGGAAACTTATGATAATTATGCGTTATCTATTTCTATGACCACAAGAAAGCCCAGAGAGGGTGAAGAAGAGGGAAAGGCTTATTTTTTCACTGACAAGGAACATTTTGAAGAGAAGATCAGTCAGAATGGTTTTATAGAATATGCACAGTATTGTGATAATTACTATGGTACACCGAGAGCGTATGTGGAGGAACAGCTTGCAGTAGGCAAGGATGTGATTTTGGAGATTGAAATACAGGGGGCATTAAAGATTAAGGAGCAGTTTCCGGAGAGTGTGCTTTTGTTTGTGACACCGCCTAGTGCAGAGGAATTGGAGCGGAGACTGATTGGAAGGGGTACAGAGGAACCGGATGTCATCCGTAAGCGTCTGTCCCGTGCAAGTGAAGAATCAGAAGGCATTGAAGCCTATGATTATATAGTAGTAAATGATGATCTGGACATCTGTGTGGAAGAGCTTCACCGCCTGGTGGATGCAGCCCGCAGAGCACCTGTTCGAAGAGAAGCATTTATAAAAGAAATCAGAGAGGAACTGAAAAGTTTCGCGAAAGGAGCAGAATAAAATGTTACATCCATCTTACAGTGATTTGATGAAAGTAGTAAATAGTGAGGTTGAACCCGGTGAAGCACCGGTAGTAAACAGCCGTTATTCCATTGTGATGGCGACCTCCAAGAGAGCAAGACAGATTATTGCAGGTGATGAGCCGTTGGTTGCCGGAAAGGATAAAAAGCCTTTGTCCGCAGCCGTAGAGGAGCTGAATCAGGGTAAGATCAAGATTTTAAGTGATGACGAATAAATTGCGTATAGTAGCCGGTGCATTGCGTCAGGCTACTATTAATTTGGAGAAAAGATTTTATGAAGATACTGTTTGTATCACTTGGTTGTGATAAGAATCTGGTGGATTCCGAGATGATGTTGGGCATGCTCGGAGAAAAAGGGTATGCTTTTACCGATGATGAAGCAGAGGCGGATATTGTAGTCGTCAATACCTGCTGTTTCATTGGGGATGCCAAGGAAGAGAGCATCAACACGCTTTTGGAAATGGGAGAATTGAAGGACCGTGGACAGATTCAGGCGTTGCTTGCCTGCGGTTGTCTTGCCCAACGATATCGGGAGGAGATTCAAAAAGAAATTCCCCAGGTGGATGCGATTATAGGAACCACTGCAATAGAAGAGATTGTGGCAGCGATTGACGAGGTATTGGCGGGTAAAGGGCGGAATCATTACCGTGATTTGGATGCCGCACCTACCACAGGCAAAAGGCGTGTTGTCACTACAGGAGGGCATTTCGCATATTTAAAGATTGCTGAAGGCTGTGACAAACGCTGTACCTACTGCATCATACCCAAGGTTCGGGGAAATTATCGAAGTGTGCCCATGGAGAATCTTGTGGAAGAGGCAAAGACGCTTGCAGAGGGAGGCGTGAAAGAACTCATTCTGGTGGCGCAGGAGACGACTTTATACGGAGTAGATTTGTATGGAAAGAAAAGCCTGCCTGATCTGTTGCGTGCATTGGCACAGGTCAGCGGAATATATTGGATTCGTATTCTGTACTGTTATCCGGAGGAAATTACAGATGATTTGATTGAGACAATCGCTGCAGAACCGAAAGTGTGTCATTATTTGGATATTCCGATTCAGCATGCCTCTGACAACATATTGAAGCGCATGGGAAGAAAGACCAATCAGGAGGAGCTGCGTGCTATGCTTGGCAAGCTGAGAGCGCGTATTCCCGATATTTGTCTGCGAACCACGTTGATCAGCGGTTTCCCGGGAGAGACTCAGGAGGATTTTGAGGAGCTGTATCGGTTTGTAAATGAAATGGAATTTGACCGTCTGGGCGTATTTCCGTATTCTCAGGAGGAGGACACGGTGGCAGCCGCAATGCCGGAACAGATTGATGAGACAGTAAAAGAGGCACGCAGAGATGAATTGATGGAGCTGCAGCAGGCGATTGCCTTCGAAAAAGCAGAGGATATGGTGGGACGGCAGCTTGCTGTAATGATTGAAGGAAAAGTGGCTGATGAAGAAACGTATGTGGCGCGTACCTATCGGGATGCACCCAATGTGGATGGATATTTGTTTGTCAATACGACTGCGAATTTAATGACAGGTGATTTCGTGAACGTAGTAGTCACGGATTCTAATGAATATGACCTGGTAGGCGAAGTCCTGGGGGAGGAAAAGAGTGAAGAATATGAATTTACCTAATAAACTTACAATTTTTAGAGCAATATTGATTATTCCTTTTGTACTGTTGCTTTTGGGCAATGCCAATGGTTGGGGATGGTTTCTTACAATATTTGGGGGAATCAGAGCATATGTGGATTACATAGCGCTTGCTCTTTTTATCATTGCCAGTCTCACAGATATGTTGGATGGTAAAATTGCCAGAAAATATAATCTGGTAACCAATTTTGGGAAATTCATGGATCCATTGGCAGATAAGCTGTTGGTGTGTGCAGCGATGATTGCGTTGGTTGAGATGGGAAGAATTCCGGCTTGGATTGTAATCATTATTATCAGTCGCGAATTTATTATCAGTGGCTTCAGGCTGATTGCGTCGGATAATCATGTTGTGATCGCGGCAAGCTACTGGGGCAAGTTCAAGACGACCTTTCAGATGGTAATGGTGTGTCTGATGATTGCCAATATTGGGCAGCTTAAGCTTGTGACAGATATTGTGATGTGGATTGCGCTGGCATTGACATTGATTTCGTTGATTGACTATCTGATCAAGAATAAGGATATTCTAAAGGATACAAAATAGTAGTTATAGAAGAGCAGAACAGAGAGGGTACAGGTATGACAGTAGAATTGATTTGTGTGGGAACGGAACTCTTGCTTGGAAACATTGTGAATACCAATGCGGCTTATCTGGCAGAAAAGTGCGCAGGATTAGGACTCACCTGTTATTTTCAATCGGTAGTGGGGGACAATGAGGAGAGGCTGACTATGGTGCTGAATACCGCCATGGAGCGGTCGGATATTATCATTTTATCCGGTGGTTTGGGACCGACGGAGGATGATCTGACCAAGGAAGTCGCAGCAAAGGTTTGCGGAAAAAAGCTTGTCATGGACGAGCATAGTAAAAAGCGAATTGAAAAGTTCTTTGCACAAAGAGGAAAAGAGCCCACAGAGAATAACTGGAAGCAGGCAAAGGTGCCCAAGGGGGCAATCGTGTTGGATAACGACAATGGTACAGCACCGGGCATTATTGTGGAGACCAAGAATGCGAAGGTGATTCTCCTGCCGGGACCGCCCAATGAATTGATTCCTATGTTTGAAGAGTCTGTTACACCTTATCTGCAAAAATTGACCAAAGAGGTCATTGTATCACAGACAGTTAAAATCTGCGGCGCAGGAGAAAGCGAAGTAGAGACAAGGGTGATTGATTTGATTGATAAGCAGACTAATCCTACGATTGCAACCTATGCTAAGACCGGAGAGGTGCATATTCGTGTGACTGCTTCCGCCGAAAATGAGAAAGATGCCAATAAATTGATAAAGCCGATGGTGAAAGAACTCAAGTCACGATTTGGCAACGAAATCTATACAACAGATGTGAATACCACCCTGGAGAAAGCGGTAGTAGATCTGTTGATTGCTAATAACCTTACCTTTACCTGTGCAGAGTCCTGTACGGGAGGTATGTTGGCAGCAAGACTGATTAATGTGCCGGGGGTATCGGATGTCATCAAATCAGGGTATGTCACCTATTCCAATAAGGCGAAACGCAAAATATTGGGAGTCAAGAAAACAACTCTTCAAAAGTATGGTGCAGTCAGTCCGCAGACGGCGGAGGAGATGGTAAAGGGACTCAAACTGATAGCTAAGAGTGATGTGGCAGTGTCCATTACCGGTATAGCAGGACCTGATGGAGCAACGGAAGAGAAACCGGTTGGCTTGGTATATATTGCATGTATGGTAAAAGGGAATATTACGGTGAAAGAATATCATTTTCAGGGCAATCGTGCCAAGAACAGAGAGGCAGCCACGTCAGCGGCACTCATTCTCATGCGAACCTGTATTCTGGAATATTTTAGTAAGATGACCTTTGGAAAGAAATAGGAAATTCAGAGAGGGCGTTGTATCTGCGACGCCCTCTCTTTCAGTTGCCCGCCTTGCGTTCAAAAAAGTAAAAAATATTGATTGACATTTCATACAATACATGGTACGATACTTTCATCTGAAGTATTCAATAATTCGTTTTTTCGTGAATCAGGCATTTCGCCAGGTAACTCAGATGAAAGGATAAGCGGCGGGAGCCTGTACCCAGAGGATTCCGCCAGTGCGCAAAGGAGGAATTGTATGGGGAAAAAGAATAATGTACTTGTGGGGTATTTCAGCGACCCACGGAGATTTGCCGACATCTATAATGGCTATTATTATGGCGGCAG
>JAFVDW010000014.1 GCA_017478245.1 Lachnospiraceae bacterium | reverse complement strand
TTCTCATAGACGGTGGTGCGGGCGTGGGGCGTGTGACTAAGCCGGGGCTGGATCAGCCGGTGGGAAATGCCGCCATTAATCGAGTACCTAGACAGATGGTGGAGAAAGAAGTGCGCGAGGTGCTCAGGTTATTTGACTTCTATGGGAGAGTTAGTGTGGAGATATCTGTGCCGGGCGGGGAGGAATTGGCGTTGTCTACCTTCAATCCCAGACTGGGAATCTGCGGAGGGCTATCCATTCTGGGAACCACAGGAATCGTGGAGCCCATGAGCAGTCAGGCGCTTCTGGATACCATACAGGTGGAATGCAGACAAAAAAAAGCACTGGGTCAGCAGATTCTGGCGGTATCTCCGGGAAATTATGGGTTGGAGTTCATGAAAAGAACCTATGGCTATGATTTGGACAAAAGCGTCAAATGCAGTAATTATATCGGGGCAACCATCGATATGGCGGTGGAGCTAGGGTTTAAGAGCATGCTGCTTACGGGACATATCGGTAAACTGGTGAAGGTAGCCGGCGGCATCATGAATACCCATTCCAAGGAGGCTGATTGCAGAATGGAGCTGTTGGCGGCTGCTGCTATTCGTGCGGGGGCGGACGCCGGGACGGCAGGAGCGATTCTGGATGCGGTATCCACCGAGGAGGGGATACGGATTCTGCGTGGGGTGTCGGCAGACTGCGAAAGAGCGACCATGAAGGAGCTTTTGGAGCGTATGCTTTTTCATGTGAATCGTCGCGGCGGGGGTAAGATACAGATAGAGCTGATGGTCTACTCTCAGGAGTATGGGCTGCTTGCCGGAAGTCGGGGGGCAGAGGGACTGTTGGAGGAGCTGTTGGCAGAAACAGTATAGAGAGGTGAAAGATGATAACATTTGTGGGTGCGGGAACCGGTGCAGTGGATTTGATTACTGTGCGGGGGATGAGGCTGTTAGAAAAAGCGGATGTGGTGATATACGCGGGTTCCCTGGTGAATTCGGAGCTGTTGCAGTACACGGGAAAGGAATGTGAAGTGTATAACAGCGCACATATGACTCTGGAAGAGGTGTTGGGGGTCATGGAGCGGGCTGACAACGAGGGGAAGGAAGTGGTACGCCTGCACACGGGAGATCCCAGTATCTATGGGGCGGTGCGGGAGCAGATGGACGCTCTGGATGAGAAAGGGATATCCTATGAGAGCTGTCCGGGTGTCAGTGCCTGCTTCGGGGCAGCGGCTTCCTTAAATCTGGAATATACATTGCCTGGACTCAGCCAGTCTTTAATCATCACTCGCATGGAGGGGAAGACGGCGGTGCCTTCCGGAGAGGGTATTGAGAGCTTCGCTGCCCATCACGCATCCATGGCAATTTATTTAAGCACAGGCATGCTGAAGGAGCTTGTGAGGAGACTGATTGCCGGAGGCTATGATGCCAGCACTCCGGCAGCATTGGTATATAAAGCAACCTGGCCGGATGAGGAAAAGTATGTGTGCACGCTAGCGGAGCTTGCAGAGGTGGCAAGGGAGCATCAAATCACGAAAACGGCTTTGGTGCTAGTGGGAGATGTAATCGCGCACAGCGCTTATGAGAAATCCAGACTTTATGCGGCGGATTTCGAGACGGAATTTCGAAAGAAAAAATCTATTGATTAGCGTAAGGTAATAAAAAGTGTAAAAGAGGGCGGGAAATGGCAAAGACGAGACTGGGAATGGTTTATTTTACACCGGATGGATGTAAGCTGGCGCAGAGACTGTATGGGAGTGCAGATGCGCTTTCTCTGGAGGCAGAGCTTCTGGATGGGCGAAGGGAAGCGGAGCAGTCCGAGCGTGCAAAGGCGTTTGTGGGCAGGATGTTCGCGGAGAAAAAGGCACTTTTGTTCTTTGGCGCCACAGGGATTGCGGTGCGCATGATCGCTCCCTATGTGCAGGACAAGCTGACAGACAGCCCGGTGCTGGTGGCGGATGACGGAGGGAAATTCGTGATTCCTCTTTTGTCCGGGCATGTGGGGGGAGCCAATGAGCTTGCCCGGAAGCTGGCTGACTTTCTGGGGGCGGTTCCGGTCATTACCACTGCCACGGACAATCATGGATTGTTTGCGGTGGATGTCTTTGCACAAAAAAATGGTTTGCGCATTTGTAATCGGGAGGGAATTGCAGCGGTCTCTTCCAAATTGCTTCGCGGAGAGAAGGCGACCATCGCGGCAGAGGGCGATTTGGAGCAAGGGGACAGCCCTGAAAGGAGGATGCCGGAGGAATTGGTCTTACAGCCCTTTTCATCCGGAGATGCGCCGGATATACTGATTGCCAGGAGAGAGGGCAAAGAGATGCTTTCCTGTGGAGAGCCCATGCTCTGGTTGGAGCCTAGAGAATATGTGTTGGGCGTTGGGTGCCGCAGAGGGAAAAGTGCGGAGGACATCGAGGCTTTTGTGAGAGCGCAGTGTGAAGAATTGGGGATAGAACCGGAGGAATTGCAAGCGGTGGTATCCATCGATATCAAACAGGAGGAAGCCGGGTTGGCAGAGTTCGCCCGAAAGCTTGGACTTTTCTTTGTGACCTATTCGGCGGAGGAGCTGATGCAGGTGATGGGAGAATTTACAGCGTCGGAATTCGTGGCGTCCCAGGTGGGAGTAGACAATGTATGTGAGCGCGCCGTGGCAGCTTATTGCGGAGAGGAAGGCAGGCTGCTTTCGCGGAAGAGGGCGAGGGACGGCATCACTGTAGCCATCGGTTTTTTGCCCTGGAAATTGCGAACCTGGAGGTAAGGCTATGTTGGAAAACAAAAATGTAATTTATGTGGTGGGGATGGGACCCGGCGAGGAGACCATGATGACAGAGTGGGCGCTTCAGGCGTTGGAGCAAAGTGATGTCATCATTGGTTACACGCTCTATCTGGAGCTGTTGGGAGAGCGGTTTGCGGACAAGGAGAAAAAATCCACGCCCATGCGTCAGGAGCTTCAGCGCTGTCGCATGTGTTTCGAGGAAGCACAGAGGGGGAAAAGGGTGGCGATGGTGTGCAGCGGCGATGCGGGTGTGTATGGCATGGCTGCACCCATGTATGAGCTTTTGGAGGAGTATCCGGACTGCGAGCTTGTGGTGATACCCGGCATCACAGCGGCTTGCTCAGGTGCGGCGCTGTTGGGCGCACCGATAAATCACGATTTCTGTGTGATTAGTCTCAGCGACCTGCTGACTCCCTGGGAGGTAATCGCCAAAAGACTGGCGGCGGCCGCGCAGGGAGATTTCGCCGTGGTTCTCTATAATCCATCCAGCAGAAAGCGTGCAGATTATCTGAAAAAAGCATGCGAGATTCTTCTTGCCAACGGCTGTAGTCCGCAGCGAGCCTGCGGATATGTGGAAAATATCGGGCGGGAGGGCACCAGGACGGAGGTTCTGACCTTGGAACAGCTCAAAGAGACGGCAGTGAACATGTTTACCACCGTATTTATCGGCAATTCTCAATCTGTGATGAAAAACGGAAAACTCATCACGAAAAGAGGCTATCGAATCGGCGAAAGGGAATGATAGAGTGATGCAGAAAAAGGTTTTGATTTATTCCGGTACAACAGAAGGAAGAATTTTGGCGAAGGTGTTGGCAGAGGCAAAGGTTTTTTCAGTGGTATGTGTGGCTACGGATTATGGGGAGGACGTGATGGAGCCCTGTGTATACACCCGGATACAAGTGGGGCGTCAATCTCCGGAGGATATGCGAAGGCTCCTTGGGGAGGAGCCTTTCGCGGCAGTGGTGGATGCCACACATCCTTATGCCGTGGCGGTGACAGCACAGATCAAGGAAAGCCTGGATGGAAGCGGTATTCCTTATTTTCGCTTGCAGCGCAGGACACAAGGAGCCCCGCAGGATATGGAGCAGGAAGGACAAAACATACGTTATTTTTCCTCCGCACAGGAATGTGCCGGAGCATTGGCTGATATAGAGGGGAACATCCTGTTGACCACAGGCAGTAAGGAGTTGGGAATCTACGCGGCGGACGCAGAGGTGGCAGCGCGAATGTTTGTCCGCGTACTCCCCGGGACGGAGAGCCTTGCCTTATGTGAGAGAGCGGGGTTAAAAGGGAGGCAGATTATTGCCATGCAGGGACCCTTTTCCAAAGAGATGAATCTGGCACTGCTTCATCAATATCAGATTAGCTGTATGGTGACGAAGGAGAGCGGAAGGGTCGGGGGACTGGAGGAAAAACTGGAGGCGGCAAAGGAAGCCGGTGTGCTTACCTGCCTGATTGGCAATCCGGAGAAGGAGAAGGGAAATAGTCTGTGGGAGGTGCTGCAGGCATTGTCAGAGCTTTTGGACACCCGTCTTGACCTGCCAGAGCGTAAGATTTCTTTGGTCGGAATGGGCATGGGGAATATGAATACGCTTACAAAGGAGGCGGAGCAGACATTGCAGCGGGCAAGATATCTGTTTGGCGCGGGGCGGCTGCTGGAGCCTTTTTCGGGGCATAAGCATACCATGCCTTTTTATCAGGCAAAGGATATTCTTCCCTGTCTGAAAGCGTTGGAGGAGCAGGATGACGGTGTGGGGGGGGTGGCAATCCTGTTTTCCGGCGATACGGGATATTACAGCGGCGCAGGTACTCTTTATCGTGAACTGCGCAGACAGGGTTATCAGGATGTGACGATACTTCCGGGCATCTCCACGGTGAGCTGTCTGAGCGCCAGGACGGGAATTCCCTGGCAGGATGCCAGACTGGTGAGCCTTCATGGAAAAAAGGACGGAGCATGGGAAGCGGTGGCGGCGGATGCTGTCCGACATGAGGGGAAGAGTATGTTCCTGCTATCCGGAAAGGAACAGGTTCGGCAACTATGCGAGCTGTTGGAGAAGCAGGAATTGGGAGCGGTATGGCTGTATGTGGCATATCAGCTATCTTACAGTGATGAACGAGTGGCAAGATGTACCCCCAGGCAGTGGCTGAAAGAAGCAGAAGCTTGGCAGGAGGAAGGACTTTATGCAGTGCTGGCTTTGAATGCACGGGCAGAATCGAAGAAGCTGAATTGTGGCTGTGCGGATGCGGAATTTATCCGGGATAAGGTCCCTATGACAAAGGAGGAGATTCGCAGTGTCGCCATAGCAAAGCTACGGTTGACGGAGCCTGCTGTGGTGTATGACATCGGCAGCGGAACCGGTTCCATCGCTACGGAAATTGCCGCACTTTCTCCCCATGTGCAGGTGTTTGCACTGGAATGTAAGGAGGAGGCTTGTGAATTGATTGTTGCCAATGCAAGGAAGTTCCATCGTGAGAATCTGACGGTGGTTTATGGGATGGCGCCTGAGAGCATGGGAGAGCTGCCGAGTCCTACCCATGCCTTTATCGGAGGGAGCAAGGGAAAGCTTGGAGGTATTTTGCAACAGCTTTATGAGAAAAATCCCACGATGCGAGTGGTGATTACAGCAATCAGTCTGGAGACCATAGCGGAGTTGACGGAGCATTCCTGGGGCTTGCCGCTCACAGAATGGGAAATGGTGCAGGTGCAGGTTGGCAGAGCCCAAAAACTGGGAAATTATCAGCTCCTGCAGGGGCAGAATCCGGTGATGATCTGCTCGTTCAGATTCGGAGAGAGCTGTGGTGAAAGCGAAGCGACAGCAGAGGAGAAAGGTGATATGAGCCAATGAATAGAATACCCAGAATTGTGATTGCAGCCCCACAGAGCGGCAGCGGAAAGACCTTGCTTACCTGTGCATTGCTTGAGCACTTCAAGCGCAATGGAAAAAACGTAATGTCTTATAAGTGTGGACCGGATTATATTGATCCCATGTTTCATAGCAGAGTCATTGGTGTGCCCTCCTGCAATCTGGATCTTTTTTTTCTGAAAGAGGGAGAGCTGAGAGCGCTTTTTGTCCAGCGATTTCGGGAGACAGAAAGCGAGCTTGCCCTTGTGGAGGGGGTGATGGGGCTTTACGATGGTTTGGGAGGAAGCTCTCAGGAGGCGTCTACTTATCATGTGGCAGCCAGTCTGGAGGCACCCATCATTCTTGTGGTGAATGCCAGGGGGATGGGGCGCTCTCTGTTGCCTTTGTTGTCGGGTTTCTTGCAGTATGATACCGGAAAACTAATCAAAGGAGTTATTCTGAATCAGACCGGCAAAGCTTTTTATGAGCGAATGAAAGAAGAGGTGGAGCGCAATCTGCCGATTACGGTGTTGGGCTATTTTCCCACCACAAAGGAGCTGCATTTGGAAAGCAGGCATCTGGGATTGAAGTTGCCGGAGGAGATAGAAGAATTACAGCAACAGCTTGCCCTTGCCGCGGACAGCGTGGAGCAGAGCGTGGATTTGGAGGCATTGTGGAGAATTGCGCATGAAGCCGGGCATATGGACGAAGGTTGGGAGGTCCGGGTGTGCGGGAGGGAAGAATCCGAAGCGGAAGAGCCCCGGGAAAAAAAGTTCAGAACAGAAGGGCTCAGAGTGAAAGTGTCCGGAATGGGGGCGTCCCGAACAGAGATACCGGTGATGGGTGATGCGTGTCCCATTCTGGCGGTGGCAAGGGATGAGGTATTTTGCTTTTATTATGAGGAGAATCTGCGTATGCTTGAGCAGGCGGGTGTGCGGCTGGTGCCGTTTTCACCGCTTCATGACAAAGCATTGCCGGAAGGAACCTGTGGTATTCTGCTGGGGGGAGGGTACCCGGAACTGCGCGTAAAGGAATTGGCGGAGAATATCTCCATGCTGCAGTCCATCCGGGCTGCCATCCGCGACGGAGTACCATCGGTGGCGGAATGCGGCGGATTTTTGTATTTGCATGAGACGCTTGGCGATGAAGCACAAGGGGAATATAAAATGGTGGGTGTGATACCGGGGAGGGCCGTTAAACAGAGCCGTCTGGTGCGTTTCGGCTATGTGGAGATTGCGGAAAAGGCAACGCATTTTCTGCCGCCGGGAGAAACCATACGGGGACATGAGTTTCATTATTACGACAGTGAAAACAACGGGACGGATTGCACTGCCAGGAAGCCTGTGGGCGGCAGGGAATGGGAATGTATTCAGGCATCGGAAAAACATTGGTGGGGATTTCCGCATTTATATTACCGCTCCAACCCGGCGTTTGTAAGACATTTTGTGGAGGAAGTGAAAAAGAGGTCATGGCGGAAGAATTAAAGGTTGTAGCAAGAATTCATACGGACTTTCCGTCCAAATTCGGTATTCCCAGGCAGAGTGGTCTGGTGCCGGAGTTGTACGGAAGGATCATACTGGAACCGGAGTACAGACAGCCGGAGGTGTTTTTGGGCATTGAAGAATTTACCCATCTGTGGCTGCTGTGGGGCTTCTCGGCGAATCCACAGGGGCAGTGGACCCCCACGGTCTTCCCGCCCCGCTTAGGGGGCAGGACCAAGAAGGGAGTCTTTGCCACCAGATCGCCATTTCGTCCCAATTCCATTGGTCTTTCCTGTGTAAAGCTGGAGCGGGTAGAGTCAGATACCAAGAAGGGTAAGGTTCTCATCGTATCCGGCGTGGATCTGATGGATGGGACGCCCATATATGATATCAAGCCCTATCTTCCTTACGCGGACGCCCATCCTGAGGCAGGCGGCGGGTTTGGTCAGGCGCACAGTGGGGACGGTATTCGTGTACAGTTCCCCAAGGAACTATTGGCAAAGGTGCCGGAGGAAAAACGCGGGGCAGTGGTGCGCGTTCTGGAACAGGACCCAAGAGCGGCATACAACAAAAAGCCGGACTATGTGTACGGCATGGAATTTGCGGGAAGAGATATTCGCTTTACAGTGCAGGATGATGTCCTGCGGGTTTGCGATGTAGTGGATATCACAACAAAAGAGTGGGAGAAGATAAAATAAGAGCTGCTCTAATGTAGGCAATCTGTTAGAGATAATTATTCGGAGATTTCTTTAAAATAAATCGAACATTATATCCTGTCTCGTCACAGACAGCCTGTACAACCTCTTCTGCCTGTGCCTTAGCGTTGTCATTGACACATATGATGCAGCAGAATTTCTTGCGGCTGAAAAAGGATTGCTTCGGCCAACGAATATAGTAGGAGATGCGCTCCTTTAAAAGAGCGCGCTCGATCATCTGCTTGCATTCATTATCTAAGACTTCGCACAATTCAATCTCGTTATTGACTTTTACACTGGTATATAATGGCTGCATGACTGGACTCTCCTTCAATAAATTTGCCTCTTTGCATTATATCACACTTTTGTGTGAATGTGCAATGGAATGCTTGCAGATTTATTGGTTTCCATATATACTAGATTGTATAGAAGGGGTGGAAATATACCCAAAAAGTCCGGCGGTGAGATGTAAAGTAAAGAAAAATAAAAACGACCACCTAAGTGCAGACAGCGAAATAACGTACACGCGTGAGGCTTTGGAGAGCTTTGTAATGGTAAGCTTCGAGATATACCTCTTTGTTGATTCTACCGAAATGCAGGCAATCAGCAATAACAAAAGAGTCCACATAATCATTTTGTGGCAAGTCACTATAAGCGTCATAAAATTTTCGACTTGCTTAGGATTGAGGGCATGAATCTTTCTGTTAAATGGTGCCCAAACGGCAGCTTCCCTTAAGTAATACACTAGATTGTATCCATAAACAGAGGTTGCTTCGAGACCGAGCAGGACAGTGTCAAGGGAACAGACTTTCTGTGAAGCAACTATTACTGGTTCAACAGGAGTGAAAAGAACTATTACCTGATTGACACCAGGACAATTATATCAGGGGCTTAACTAAGCCTATTGAACAAAGGTAACTATTAATTTTTAATATAATAAGGTATCTAAAAGATACTATACGAGGAGTGGACGACATGGATTTCATTGAAAAAATAGGAGATGTAGTCAGCGAGGCAGGAAAGGAGGCATTTGACAAGGCTAAGGAGCTAAAGGAGATTGCACATCTGAAAAGCCAGATTGCAGCGTGTCAGGAGGTGGTTGATAAGAATTACCTTGAGATTGGGAAGCTGTATTATGAGAAGTATAAGGAAAACGCTGAGGCGGGAGAGAATCTGGCGCTTGCAAAGCAGTGCCGGGCAATAGAAAATGCTCAGAGAGGCGTTGATGAATTGAAGGAAAAGCTACAACAGATAAAGCATAGATAATATCTGTAGATACACATAAAAAGAGGTTGCGGGGCAACCTCTTTTTTATGTGTATCATCGTGTATCGGCTGTTATTGCTGCTGTTGTTCTGCGGCAGCCTGTTCTGCAGCTATCTGCGCGGCAAGGGCAGCCTGATTCATTTCTTCACGTTGCGCTGCTTCAATGGCTTCATGGTCAGGATTTGCATAGAAATCTGCATTATGCTGACAGTGTGAAGCTGATCCTCCCGCCTGTGAGGAACCGCTGCGCAAAGCAGGGTCTTCCGGTAGGGGCAATTCGCCTGACCTGATGTATTTGAAAGGACATTCAGGGCTGGCAGGTAACTGGTCATAAGAACAGAATTCGCCCTGATAATGTACATCACAGGTCTCGGTGGGAACGGTTCCTTCTGCAAAGTACTCCGTTGTTAGTGAACCGTCACATAATCCGGGAATCGGAGCTTTGCCGGACCTGGAGCAGACGGTGGCGCGTACAATGCCTGCCGGTACAGTAAATGGTTGGTTGGGCAGATTCTCATGCACTCTCTTCATTATTGCACGCCAAAGGGTCTTGGCTACGGCAGATTCGTCGTTGCCTTTGCTGGTGCTCATACCGATGCTGTTGTCATAACCTGCCCAGGTTGTACAGGTATAATAGGGAGTATACCCCGCAAACCACACATCCTTATAGTCGGAGGAGGTTCCGGTCTTACCTGCAATGGACATGCCATCAAACCTTACTCTGCCGCCGGTACCGGTTGTCACAACATCTTCCATGGCGCTTGTCAGCAGATAAGCGGTAGTGGCTTTGATCACCTGACGAGTGGTGGGAGTGGTGTTATCCAGAATCACCGTACCATCAGAGTCTGTAACACGCGTATATAGCTTGGGAGTCGCGTAAAGCCCCTGATTTGCAATGGCTGCATAAGCTGCATTCAACTCAAAGGGTGAAACGCCATAGGTCAGACCACCCAATGCCTGGGATTGTACCACGTCGGTTTTCCATTCTCCGTTGATATAGATACCATCCGTGAGAGTTGTAAAACCAAAATTTAATAAGTAATCGTATCCTAATTGCGGTGTGATAACCGTCAGATTCTTAACTGCAATAATATTCAGGGACTGGGCAATCGCCAATCGGATAGAGCAGATAGTGCCATATTTGCCATATCCGGTGTACCAGTTCTTCACAGGAGTGCCGTCAGAATAGTTGAAGGCAGCATCCAAATAGGTGGTGGCAAGTGTCTTGCCGGCGCCATCAAGAGCGGGGGCAAAGGAGGAGAGTACCTTAAATGTGGAACCGGGAGAGCGGTTTGCGGAGGTGGCTCTGTTCAGTGTAAGACGTCCCTCCTTAGCACCGCGTCCGCCCACCATGGCAACTACATAGCCGGTGGTCTGATCCTCTATGACCATAGCAGCCTGTGGCTGCGGCGTCATGGAAATGGTCTCCTCATAATTATCTCCACCAGGCTCCAGAGAAAGCTCTTCCATCATAGCAGTGCGATATCTATCGATGGCATCATACGCGTCATCCTGTGAGGAGAAGATTAAATTAAAGTTTGAATTAACATTCTCCTTAAACCAGGTCATCATATTTTCCTTGCTGTAATTGTTGCGTTCACCGTTAGGTTTGGTGATCGTCAAGGCATAGGTCAAATACCACTTCACGTTGGAAGGGTAGTTGTCCGGATTGGCAAATTCTTCATCTGCGATTGCCTGGATGGAAGGATCCATCGTGGTTTCAATGCGTAAGCCGCCTGCCGTCAACCGGTTAGTGGCTTCTGTTTCGCTGTAGCCTGCGGCAATCAGATCATCACGCACCTGTTCGTATACTGCATCCGAGAAATAGGTTGCAGAGGAGATGCTGGATTCTCTGAAATCAATATCATAGAGTCCGATTCGCTCATATACGGCATCCGTGTCCGCCATGGCTTCCTTGTATTCTGCATCTGTGATGAAGCCTAATTCCAGCATCTTGTCCAAACATTTCTCACGCCGTTTCACATTCTCTTCGGGGTGACGTATCGGGTTGTATTTGGTAGGATTCTGTGTAATGCAGGCTATCACTGCGCACTCAGACAGGGTCAGGTCGCTGCAGGACTTGCCAAAATAACGCTGGGAGGCAGATTCTACGCCCAGCGTGTTCTGCCCTAAGTTAATCGCATTCATATAACGCAGCAGAATTTCATCCTTAGAGAAATATTTACTTACCTCTAAAGCGAGATACTGCTCCTGAACCTTACGCTTTATTTTTTTGATTTTGTTTTTACCTTCGGAGGTCCATTCCGTAAATATCGTGTTTTTTAAAAGCTGCTGCGTAATGGTACTGGCACCTTGTGCAGAATCCCCACCGGTTTTGATGAACTGATATCCAGCGCGGACAATACCTTTCAAATCGATACCGTTGTGTTGGTAGAAACGTTCATCCTCAATAGCTACGAAGGCTTGTCCCAGATGCGCAGGAATCTGATCCATATTCACAATGATACGATTGGAATTGGCACTGACATACTGATCAATCTCATTTCCTTCGCAGTCATACACAATGGTAGCCTGTCCGGATGCCATGATATCGTTCAAAGTAGCAGTAGGAGTAGAGGCAAGAATCCCCCTGAAAGCACCGATCCCGGCAGATATACTGCATACTCCGACTCCTATGAACGCAGCAAGAACCAGTTTGACGCAGGTGACGACAAGCTTCCGTCCCCATTTTGCTGATTTAGAGTTAAGTGCCCGCTGCTTTGCACGGACACCGCTTTTCCCATAATTCATGATTTTTACCCTTTCTATCTTTTCAGACAACAGTATTATAACAAAAAACATTATATAAAGAAAGGTTTTCTTGACTTTTTAATAATTGTTTCACTTTTTGTTCAAATTATGTTACCATAGAGGAGGAAGAAAATGAGTTCATGGAATAGAGGATGGATCGGACGAATGGCGGAGAATCAGGTGGCGGAATACAGAGTGCTTTTGGAAGGTGGAAGCGGCGAAATAGTCGAGAAAAAATCACGTTTCATAGCCACGGTGAGTAAATGTGAGACCGAGGAAGATGCCAATCGCTTTATCGCTGAGATTAAGAAGAAATATTGGGACGCGAGACATAATTGTTCCGCTTTTGTTATTGGCAGTCGAGGAGAACTGACAAGGTGCAGTGATGACGGAGAGCCCAGTGGAACTGCGGGACGCCCCATGCTGGAGGTTCTTTTGGGAGAGGAACTGCGGAATGTAGTGGTGGTGGTTACCAGATATTTTGGCGGTACTCTATTGGGAACCGGTGGATTGGTGCGCGCATATACCCAGGCAGTGAAGGAAGGGCTTGCAAACTGCCGGATGGGACGTATGCGGTATGGGGGTCAATGGGAGATTGGAACGGATTATAACGATATCGGCAAGATATTGCACCTGCTGGGACAGCATGGTGTGGAGCCATTAAGCAGTGCCTATACCGAGGAAGTGGTGCTCACGCTGCAGCTTTCTGAAGAACAATCAGAGAGCTTGTGCAAGGAATTGGTGGACATTACGAACGGAAGAGTGCAAATTGAGAAAAAGAACGAATGTTATTTTATAGAGAAAGCATAAAGTTAAGTTAAGATTTAACATAAGGGAGAAAAGAAATGGATCAGAAGAAAGATTTTGATGAACTGGTCGAACTGTTAAATACAAAACAATATACGAAGCTGCGGCAGTTTCTTTCGGAGTTTAACGATGCGGATATCGCAGGTATGCTGGAGCGTCTGCCGCAGGAAAGCCTGCTTAAGGTATTCCGCATCCTTCCTAAGGATTTGGCAGCAGATGTATTTTCTTATTTGGAAGTAGATAATCAGCAGTTGATTATTACCTCCCTTTCTGATAAGGAGGCTTCTAATATTATTGATAATCTGATGGCGGATGATGCAGCAGACCTTTTGGAGGAGATGCCGGCTAATATTGTGAAAAAGCTGCTTGCTAATGCCAGTCCGGACACCAGACGGGATATCAATCACCTGTTACGTTATCCGGAGGACTCAGCCGGAAGCATCATGACAGTGGAGTATGTAGACCTGAAGGAGAATCTTACGGTAGAGCAGGCGATTGAACGTATCCGAAAGGTGGGCGTAGATTCCGAGACCATCAATATCTGCTATGTATTGGACGCGCAGAGGAAGCTGTTGGGCACGGTGGCACTCAGATACCTGTTGCTTAGCGACAGGGATGAGACCATCGGAGATATCATGCATGAGAATGTCATTGCAATCCATACGCTGATGGATCAGGAGGAAGTAGCCAAGCAGTTTAAAAAATACGATTTTACCGCCATGCCTGTTGTGGACAATGAGAATCGTTTGGTTGGTATCATTACGGTGGATGATATTGTGGATATCATGGAAGAAGAGACCACAGAGGATATGGAAAAGATGGCAGCTATCGTGCCCAGTGACAAGCCCTATATGAGAACCGGTGTGTGGGAGACTTACAAAAAGCGTATTCCATGGCTGCTTCTCTTGATGGTGTCAGCTACCTTTACAGGGGCGATCATTACATCCTTTGAGGAGGCGCTGAGTGTGTATGCTTCCTTGATTGCCTTTATCCCTATGCTGATGGATACCGGCGGTAATGCAGGCGGTCAGGCAAGCGTGACGATTATCCGCGGGCTTTCCCTGGGAGAGTTGGAGTATAGAGATATACCTACTATAGTTTGGAAGGAAGTGCGGGTTGCATTTTTTTGTGGAGCAACACTTGCGGCAGCGAATTTTGTAAAGCTGATGCTTTTTGACAGAGTGGGTGTGATGGTAGCACTGGTGGTTTGCCTTACCTTGATCTGCGCGGTTCTGATGGCGATGTTAGTGGGTTGTCTGCTTCCAATCGGAGCCAAGCGACTGGGATTTGACCCGGCGGTGATGGCAAGTCCGTTTATCACCACCATCGTGGATGCTCTGTCCTTGATTGTATATTTCAGAGTCGCTACTATTATATTAGGAATATAGGAGGTTACTGATAGTATGAAGTATTTTTTTGAGTCGGAAATCGAGAAAAAAGAGAAAGGATATACCATTCGGGTGCCCTTTAATGTGTGGGAGGTCTGTAAGCAAAGAGACATTATTCCCGGAGAAGTGATACTGGATAATACGATGATTGCCTGTGAGCTTCATCCTAAAGAAAAAGGCAATTATGTGATTCATATAGACCAGGAGGGGGTGCTAGATGCAGAGCAGCCGGGGGTTCCCCATAAGATTCTGCTGCATGTGCCCGCTACATTAGTGCGAATGGATCAGAACAGTCCGTACAGCGTTGAACATCCTATTCGCAAAATCGACAGCATGGATGTGATCATTCAGCCGGAGGATGGGCTTTGTGGGCAGGCTTGCGTGGCAATGCTTGCGGGCGTAACCATTGCAGAGGTGGTTGCCGTGATGGACTGCAGAGAATGGCAGGCTACCATGGGACGCGTAATCTCTGCGCTGAATTACTATGGCATCGACCATGCTGACGTGATCAATTATACGGAAGGACGGGATGCGGTGCTGCCCAAGTGCTGTATCATGATGGAGAAAATGGGACGTTTTTGTCATTATCTGATTGGATATGATGGCAAATATTATGACTCTAATCTGGGGGTGCTGGAGGAGTACGACATGAGTAAGCTGCAAGGATTTTTGGAGATTAAATGTTGATGTTATCATTGTGCATAGTATATCAGGCAGGGATGGCTTTACAAATTTATAAAGAATCTATTAAATCGTCATTCTGCACGTTCAAGTGAGAAAAAAAGAGAAAACAAGAGAAAATCAGACAATTTGCCATGAAAAAGCAAGATAAACAAATGTGCATGCGTTTGCAAACACCGTAATATATATCTAATATATGTTCTAGTGATTAGCACTCAAACAAGAAGAGTGCTAACAAATGAAAATGAGAGCAAATATGAAGGAGGCATTACTATGAAATTAGTACCTTTGGGTGACAGAGTAGTATTAAAGCAGTTGGCAGCGGAGGAGACCACCAAATCCGGTATCGTTCTCCCCGGACAGAATAAGGAGAAGCCTCAGCAGGCAGAGGTTATTGCAGTAGGTCCCGGTACCGTAGTTGACGGTAAAGAAATCAAAATGGAAGTAAATGTAGGAGACAATGTAATCTTTTCCAAATATGCAGGTAATGAAGTGAAGCTTGGCGAGGAAGAGTACATTATCGTAAAGCAGAATGATATTTTGGCAATCGTAAAGTAAAGTGCGAAAAGAATTTCTAAATATATAGAATGCAGGAGGAATGAATCATGGCAAAAGAGATTAAATATGGGGCAGAAGCCCGTGCAGCATTAGAGTCCGGTGTGAATCAGTTGGCTGACACTGTGAGAGTGACTTTGGGACCCAAGGGCAGAAATGTGGTATTGGATAAATCCTACGGTGCACCTTTAATCACCAATGATGGTGTGACAATCGCAAAAGAGATTGAATTGGAAGATGCTTTTGAAAACATGGGGGCACAGCTTGTGAAGGAAGTGGCTACCAAGACCAATGATGTGGCAGGTGACGGTACCACTACAGCTACTGTTCTGGCGCAGGCAATGATTAATGCAGGTATGAAGAATCTAGCAGCAGGTGCAAACCCTATTATTTTGAGAAAAGGTATGAAGAAGGCTACCGATAAGGCAGTGGAAGCAATCGCAGGCATGAGCCAGAAGGTAGATGGCAAGAACCATATCGCAAGAGTTGCAGCGATTTCCGCAGGAGATGATGAAGTGGGTCAGTTGGTAGCGGATGCTATGGAAAAGGTCAGCGGCGACGGTGTCATCACCATTGAGGAGTCCAAGACCATGCAGACGGAGCTGGATCTGGTTGAAGGTATGCAGTTCGACAGAGGTTATATTTCTGCTTACATGGCAACCGATATGGATAAGATGGAAGCAGTCCTTGACAATCCTTACATCCTGATTACCGATAAGAAGATTTCCAATATTCAGGAAGTGCTTCCTCTGTTAGAGCAGGTGGTTCAGTCCGGAGCAAAGCTGCTTATTATCGCTGAGGATGTAGAGGGTGAAGCACTGACTACCCTGATTGTGAATAAACTGCGCGGCACTTTCAATGTAGTAGCTGTAAAGGCTCCCGGATACGGTGACAGAAGAAAGGCTATGTTGGAGGATATCGCAATCCTGACAGGCGGTACTGTGATCAGCTCCGAGCTTGGATACGAACTGAAGGATGCTACTTTGGATATGTGCGGTCGTGCAAAATCCGTCAAAGTACAGAAAGAGAACACAGTCATCGTTGACGGTGAGGGTGAGAAGGATGCCATTCAGTCCAGAATCGCACAGATTAAGAATCAGATCGAGGAGACTACCTCTGAATTTGACAAAGAAAAATTACAGGAGAGACTGGCTAAGCTGGCAGGCGGTGTAGCAGTGATTCGTGTAGGGGCTGCAACTGAGACTGAGATGAAGGAAGCGAAGCTTCGTCTGGAGGATGCTCTGGCAGCTACCAGAGCGGCAGTGGAGGAAGGCATCATCTGTGGTGGTGGTTCTGCATACATCCATGCCACCAAGGAGGTCAGCAAGCTGGCAGATACGTTGGAAGGCGATGAGAAGACAGGTGCCAATATCGTGCTCAAGGCATTGGAAGCTCCCCTGTTCCACATTGCAGC
>JAFVDW010000118.1 GCA_017478245.1 Lachnospiraceae bacterium | reverse complement strand
TTCCTCATAGAACACCTGCAGGATCAACTCATAGAGCGCTGTCTCATCGGGATAAAACTCCTCGAACTTTTCTCCTATCAAGGTTTCTCCCTCTAGGGAGTAGATGACATCGCTACCAAATTTATAATCCAAGGCCTGTGTCGCGAGGTAGCTGACCTCATCCACTGAGATATCCGTCACCATATACTTGCTGATGGTAGTGTATATCTTCACAGGCAGAGTAATATCCTGTTTCATCTTGGTAATGGCTGTTGCCGCATAGGCACTCAGATATTGCTTTTGGCGCTCCAGTCTACGACCTGCGCTAAAATCACTCCTAGTATCCCTGTTATGGAGATACTGGTAAGCCTGCTGCCCTTTGAGCGTGACGGTCTGACCTTCCTTGAGGTTACTGTTGATTACATCCTCCAATACTTTGACCTCCACACCACCCACCGCATCATTAATCAGCGGAATTGCTCCCATATTGATGGCACAATACCCATGAATAGGAAGGTTATAAAAGAGCTTAGACACCGTATTCTGGGTACGCTCGCAACTTTCTTTTCCCCCGTCTCCGTAACCATGTTGGAGACAGATCTGACCTTTAGTCGTTCCCATATAGGAACCAGTCTTACTATATACATCAATATCTGTCATAGTATCTCTGTTGATACCGATAATAGATGCCTGCATTGTATGGGGATTGAGAACCAACAAAAACAAGGCATCCGACTGACCGCCGTCAATACCATCCTTGGCAGCCTTGACCTCTGTCATCTTATCAATTCCCATAAACAAGAACGTCAATACATCGCTATTGTAGCGGTAATGAACTCCTTTATAGCGGATGTCTCCTTCTTCCCAGTTGTCCTCCACTGCCGGGTCAGGCAACACCCCATTGCCCTCTTCTGCGCTCTCGGTCGGGAGATTCGCAAGGCTTAGATCCGGTCCGGTCTGATTCTTTCTCCCATAAAGCTTATTTTTACCGGAAACCTGCAAACCTACAAATATCAGCACACCGGCGAGGATAATCATTACAAATGCCAGTATGCATTTTGCAATAATACGGTATAGCCGTACACTAATCCTCATTCAATAACACTCCCAGCACGATGTAGCGGTTGTTCGGCTGTTTTGCAATACAGGTAGACATCACCAACACATGGTCATCTGCCGCAATCTCTACATCCTCATTATAATTGTTACTCATGCCTCTGGCACTGGTAACTTCTGTCAAAAATCCGTTAAAAGCTTTGGAACTGGTAAAGTCATAGTTCAACAAAATGTGTTTGTCACTGTATACAGCTGCTGCAAAAATCTGATAAACCAACAGCTTCTCCGGTGTATACACATACACATATGGATGCTCCTCAAAATACTTTGCATCCTCAAATTTGTGAAGTCCTGCAAACATGGCACCACTCTTCATGTTGTGTCCATACATCACCGTCACAGGATCGGTAAAATCTTTTTTGTTGTAGTTCTCAGTGTAGATACACCCCGGATAGCCCTTGCTGCCGTTCAGGTTATATTCCAAATAGTAGGTATTGTTGGTCGGGTGCTGAAGAACCGGATAATCAATCATGGAATCGGGAATGTATATCCATGCGTAGATATCCTTGTTGGTCTCAGCCTGCAGCTTCTCAAAATCCACCTCTTTCTCAGGAATGGGAACACCCTTTTCTTCCAATATATCCGGCTGCTCCTCGGTGGCAGGCTCCTCCGGTGCGGAGAGTTCCTGTGAAGCTTCTATGCTTTCCGGTGCCCGGCTCTCCACGGGTATGGTGTTCTGTGCAGCCAGTTCAGCCAAGCTGTCCTCTCTCTGCGCCTGCTGCATCTTCTGGACACCGAACACGCCCAACGCGATTACTGCCAGGACAACACAGGCAACAGTTGCTATTTTCCATATTTGACTCGAATTCTGATTATGATTCTTCTCCATATTTGCCATAATACTTTCCGTAATATTTGCCATAGTACTTACCGTAATACTTACCGTAATACTTACCGTAGTACTTGCCATAGTAACCCTTGCCGCCCATTTCAACCTTGTTCAATACACATCCAAGGATACGGCAGCCAGTCACATCCAACTGCTCCTTTACTTTTCTGGCGAAGTGGTAACTGATGTCGCCGCTGGCGATAACCATGACAACCCCATCACAGAACTTAGATACCACTGCCGTGTCGATCACGCTGCCCAGAGGCGGTGTGTCGATGATAACAATGTCAAACTTCTGTCTTGCGAAGTCAATCAGCTTCTCAAAGCGGGAGTTCCCCAGGATCTCACTTGGGTTAGGCGGTACCGGTCCGGAGAAGATCATGTACAGATAGTTTACATCTGTGGAACACATGGTTTCTTCCAAGGGTGCTTTACCCACCAGATAATTGGTCAGTCCCAGTCTCACTTTACCTTTTTTATGTCTCTCACGCATGACTGATTTTCTCAGGTCTGCGTCGATCAGCAATGTTCTCTTGCCGCTCTGGGCAAAGGTCTTCGCCAATTCAAAGGATGTGGTGCTCTTACCCTCACTGGGGGCACAGCTGGTAATACAGATCACCTTCACATCATCTCCAGTAAACTCTATATTAGTACGAAGAGATTTGTATGCCTCTTTGGTACGGAAATCCAATTCATCATGGTTCAATTCAATCGCCTGCATTGGTTCAACTCTCCTGCTCTGTTTCCTGTGTTTGCTCCCGTTCCCTGTTCTGGCCCTGATCTGCGTCCCAGTCCCGCTCTGCATCCAGCGCTTTCATGGAATCTTCCAGATCTTTTGTGGAATCCGGTTCCACCGCCAGACTGCTGCTCCTTTCCTTGGCCGCCTGCGCGGAACCGCCGGAATCCTTATGATGGGAACTGCCCGATTTAGAGGATTTGGAGGATTTATGGCTCTTGCCATGTTTCTCCTCTTCCTTCACAGGGATCATGCCCAATGTACTCATGCCCAGATATTTCTCCACATCCTCAGAGGTCTTGATGGTGTCATCCAGCATATATCGCACCACCACCAGACCAGCACAGGCAAAAGCACCTAACAGGAAGCCAATGGCTGCCCATTTCATCACATTGGGGCTGGAAGGCGACGTGGGAAGGTTTGCCTCATCCACCGTATTTACTGCCTCAATGTTCATTACTTCTTCAATCCGTTCTGCCGCCACCTTGCGGATCTCATTGGCAAGATACTGTGCTTTCAAAGGACTGGGATCCGTCACGGTAATGGAAATGATACGGGTATCGCTGGCCGTCTTGACCGAAGTCTTGTCCACAAGGGAGCCGTAAGTCTCATCATCCAGGGCATTGTCAGCAATCACCTTCTCTATCACTGACCGGCTGGTAATCATTTCCACATAGTCTTTAGTCAGCTGTGTGCCCAGCTGTAGATCGCTGGTAGTCAGGTTGCCGCTTCCGCTGTCCTTATTCAAAATATATACCTTGGTCGTTGACTGGTAGAGATCTGTAATGACAAATGTGCTGATCAGGTATCCTGCCACCCCTGCCAGGATGCCGCAGAACAGGATCAGCCACACCCTGCTTAACAAGAGGAAGAATACCTCTCCCAGGTCAATTTCCACTTCATCTTCTTCAATTCTATTGCTAATGTCCATCTTACTGTCCATCTGAACCTTTCATAAAATAATACTCGGCATTTCCAAACAAAAGCTCTTCCGCATATTCGCTGCCATACTTCTTATAAAGAATGTCAGCGCACTTCGCCATCTTCGGTGCCCTCTTCGTATCATTATGCGCATCTGTGCCGATAAAATCCACTAGATGGAGCTTTAAAAGCTTTTTTACATCGGACTTGGCCTTCCAGCCATTGTCTCCCGTCACCGAAGCTGCATTGACCTGAATCAGGACTCCCAGCTTCTGCAATCCCGCCACAAATTCCATGTCCTCCATGGCCTTGATATAGCGTTCAATATGTGCAAGTACCGGGATATAGTTGGTGCCTCGGATAGCCCTAAGGGAATTGCGTATGTAATTTCTCTCTGCCATCGGATCAAATTCTACCAGGACATACTCGGAATCCCCGAAAGGGATTGCCCTGTCCTCCTCAAATATATCCATCACTTCCTCGCGGAAATAATACTCCGTACCCGGAAGAATCTGAATCGGAATTCCCGCGTCATCCGCCAGATTTTGCAGTCTGTCCACGGCTGCATAAACCTGCTCCGGCGAAGGCCTGCCCTTGCCAGGCATATTATGGGGTGTCGCAAAAATGACATCCGTACCTTCATCGCATGCAATGCGCAGCATCTTCAGGGACTGCTCATCACTGCGGGAACCGTCATCCATATTGGGCAGAACATGTGAGTGCATATCAATAAAACCCATGTACTATACCTCTTGTTCAAACAATTTATGAATAGGATATTCACAATTGTCCACTATGTTTTACAGTATAATGCGTTTTGTAAAGTATGTCAACAAATTAAATTGATTCAATCGTTCAAATTTTAAGGCAATTTCTGCCATTTCTTTGTGCTATATTGTCAACATACATCTGAATAGTCTATGCAATTTTACCAAAAATGTGCCATAGATTATCAGTCAGGTTATCTACACAGGTTATACCAAGGGACACTGAAACCTTTATCAAGTCTTCTACCAGGTTTCTTGCATCATCCTTGAATTTTTCTGATTATAGCATATCTAATGCAAACATGATATACTTATTTTATGATATTTGCAATATTATTTACACCAAATCTTCAAAAATATTATTTCTGGATATAACATCGTTTTGAAACACTTTCGGATTTTCATCTTTCATAAACACTGGGATAAAAAAAACCTCAGCAAGCTCACACTCACTGAGGTTTATTAGCAGGGCTACAAGGATTCGAACCTTGAAATGACGGAGTCAGAGTCCGTTGCCTTACCGTTTGGCGATAGCCCTATTGGATTACTTGATGAATTATACACGAAGTTTTTCCAATTTGCAATACCTAATTTAAATTTTTTTGTCTTATGAGCAAAACGTAGCTGCTTACACCTCAAAGATCAGCTCACCGTAGGTCGGAATTGGCCATGCTGCCTTGTCTACCATGGTCTCTAATGTATCTACAGGAACGCGCAACGCCTCCATAGCGGTAAATACTTCACCCCGGAAATAAAATGCCCGTTCTTTCTGATTCGTGATGGCAGCTGCGCCTGCAGTCTTCTCCTCCAACACCGTCAACGCCTGGTTTGCACGCACCAGTTCCTCGGAAATGTTCTTCAGGGCCTGTGCCTGAACGGATGCATCCGCACCTGCCTCTTTCACTGCAATCACGGTGTCTGCCAAAGTCTTAGTGTACTTCATCACCGCAGGCAAAATCTGCTTTTTCGCCATCTGAATCATGGTCAAGGCTTCGATATTGATGGTCTTGGAATAGGTTTCGTAGAGAATTTCCTCTCTGGACTCCAACTCCACCTTGGTAAATATGCCGAATTTCTCAAACAAGGCAATGGATTTCTCGGTTGTCAGCGCCGCGGAAGCCTCCACCATGGACTTGATGTTGGGTAGACCGCGCCTTGCCGCCTCAGCCACCCACTCGTCGGAGTAGCCGTTGCCATTGAAGACAATGCGCTGATGCTCGGTCATGTACTGCTTGATCAGGTCATGTACCGCCAACTCAAAATTATCCGCTTTCTCCAGGATATCCGCCGCCTCACAGAATGCTTCTGCCACAATAGCGTTAAGCGTAGTGTTGGGGTCAGCCACGGAATCGGAGCTTCCCACCATACGGAACTCAAACTTATTGCCGGTGAAAGCAAAAGGCGAGGTACGATTTCTGTCCGTCGCATCTTTCTCAAAATCAGGCAGGGTGGAAACGCCTGTCTGCAGGGTGCCGCCCTGAATGGAATGGTCTGCCGCGCCGGTCTCAATGAGCTGCTTCACCACATCCTCCAGCTGCTCGCCCAGGAAGATAGAGATGATGGCAGGAG
>JAFVDW010000117.1 GCA_017478245.1 Lachnospiraceae bacterium | reverse complement strand
GACGTGAAGCGCACTGCTGCGGAGGAGATGGCTGTGAAACAGGCGTGTTCTGCTATCGGACAGGCAAGATTGATGATGACCTATCAAAAGCTTTTTGCAGAATATAATCATGTGGCAGCACAGATTCTGATGACTAAAAATACTATCTCTGATGATCTGAACCGCTACAATGCCCACAATACTTTTTCGGAATTGTTGCATATGGGAGTGATTCCCATTGTCAATGAGAATGATACCGTCACTACCTATGAGATTGAATTTGGTGATAATGATACGTTGTCGGCGATTGTAGCTGCCATGATTGATGCGGATCTGTTGATTCTGTTGTCGGATATTGACGGTCTTTATACAGATGATCCCCGGCAGAATCCCGATGCAAGGTTCATTGAGCAGGTGGATGAGTTGACAGAGGAGCTGCTTACCATGGGAAAAGAAAGCACCGGCAGCAGCGTGGGAACCGGCGGAATGAATACCAAGCTGACCGCCGCTCAGATTGCCACCAGATCCGGTGCGGATATGGTAATCGCCAACAGTAAGGATATCGGCGTATTGCATCGTATTATGGAAGGCAGGAATGTGGGTACGTTGTTTGTGGGACATAAGGATAAGAACTTTGATCTGCCGTTGTTCGTGGATGGTCTACATAAATAAGGTGAAGCTGTTTTGATTTGAATAGAGGAGAGAACGTGACATGAACATGGAGGATAGAATCGCCAGAATTAATGAGCTGTATCATAAATCCCAGGCGGAGGGGTTGAGTGAGGAGGAGCTTGCAGAGCAGAAACGTTTGCGCGCGGAGTATGTGGCAAGTGTGCGTGCCAACTTAAGAAGCCAGTTGGACAATATTGATATCGAAAATCCAGATGGTACGATTGAAAATCTTGGGAAGAAATTCGGCAGGAAATAGTACAGACGAAATAAGATATCAAAACAGATAAAAAAGAAAACAGATGCTGATATGAGGATGGAATGCAAGAGGTAAAAAAGGAATTGCGAAGACAAATACTGCAGGCAAGAGATGCTCTTTCTGAAACAGAACGGGAGGAGGCTTCACTGCTTTTGACAGAGCGTATTCTGGGACATCCATGGTATGATGAATCGGACATTTTATTGGGCTTTGTAAGCTACGGAAGTGAGATTGATACAAAAGAGATACTCACAGGAGCACTCCATGCGGGAAAGCAGGTCTATGTCCCCAGGATTGAAAAGGATGGCGTCTGCCGGAAGGAGATGCACTTTTACCGCATAGAAAGCATGGGAGAGCTACAGGAGGGCTTTAAGGGTATTCTGGAACCGGCAGGTGATACAGAACGCTTTGTCTACAGGGAAGAATTGGTGCCCAAGACCCTGATGTTGATGCCGGGGGTTGCCTTCGACAGGGAGCATAATCGCATGGGCTATGGCGGTGGCTTTTATGACAAGTTTCTGATGGATAAGGAAGCTTTGACATTGCGGACGATTGCCGTCGGCTTTGCCTGTCAGATGGTAGAATGGGTACCGGTTGGAGCATGGGATGTGAAGCCCTGTCAGATACTATGTCTGTGAGAGAAAATGATGAACTGTGATGGCTTGTGAGACAGAAGGGAGACAGAATATGACAGATTTACATGGGATGGGAGAAAAGGCGGTAGCGGCAAAATACGCGTTACAGAAATTGCAGGTTGCTGAGAAAAATACTGCGTTGGAGCAGGCGGCGGAGGCGTTGCTTGCCAACCAGACTTATATCTTAGAGGAAAATGCGAAGGATATTAAAAAGGGAGAAGCAAACGGCATGCCTGTGGGACTCTTGGATCGTCTGCGTCTGACGAAGGAGCGCATTGCCTCCATGGCAGAGGGACTGCGGCAGATTGTGGAATTGCCGGACCCCATCGGGGAGATCATGGAGCGTTTTGAGCGTCCCAACGGCTTGCAGATTGAGAAGAGACGTGTGCCCATCGGCGTGATCGGCATCATCTATGAGTCCCGACCCAATGTGACGGCGGATGCCTTCGGTCTTTGCTTCAAGACAGGCAATGCAGTGATCTTAAAGGGTGGCAGTGATGCGCTCCGCTCTAATATTGCCATTGTGAAGGTGTTGAGAGAGGCATTGTCACGGTCGGGTGTGACAGAGGATGCCTTGCAGTTGATTGAGGATACGGACAGGGCAGTCACCACAGCCTTTATGAAGCTGAACAGGTATGTGGATCTGCTGATACCCAGAGGCGGTGCAGGGCTCATCCGAAGTGTGGTGGAGAACAGTACCATTCCTGTCATCGAGACCGGAACAGGAAATTGTCATGTATATGTGGATGCCTCTGCAGATATTGAGAAGGCGATTGCCATTATTATGAATGCCAAGACCCAGAGGATTGGTGTGTGCAATGCCTGCGAATCCCTGGTAATCCACAAGGATGTGAGAGAGACGCTCCTTCCCAAGCTGGCAGAAGCCCTGCGCAGCAAGAATGTGGAGATGCGGGCAGATGCAGATGCGGCAGAGTTTATTCCGGACAGTATCCCTGCTACAGAGGAGGATTTCGGGACGGAATATCTGGATTATATCATTTCCATGAAGACCGTGGAGAATGTAGAGGAAGCCATCGCTCATATCAATCGTTATAATACGAAGCATTCGGAATGTATTGTTACCGGAGATGATGGGGCAGCAGAGAAATTTTTAAATGAAGTAGACGCAGCCTGTGTCTATGTCAATGCGTCCACACGTTTCACGGACGGCTTTGAATTCGGCTTTGGAGCGGAGATTGGGATCAGCACACAGAAGCTTCATGCGAGAGGACCTATGGGCTTAAAAGAGCTTACATCCTACAAGTATACCATTCGCGGGAATGGTCAAGTGAGAGACTAAAAAGGATAGAGTATATTACTATAAATACAAGAAGAAACAAAATGCCCCTACAATATTGAGGCAAAATGTGCTATGATGAAAGAAGTAAAGTTGCATGAAACAGGTGCAGGAACGGAGGATGGCTATGAAGCATGTAAACGGAAGTATTTGGCACAGTATGGACACACAGAGAGTGACCCCGGATGATTTCATCTGCGTAATTGAAATTTCCAAGGGCAGCAAGAATAAATATGAATTGGACAAGGAGACGGGGCTTTTGATTCTGGATAGAATCTTACATACTTCTACCCACTATCCGGCAAATTACGGATTTATCCCCCGTACCTACGGTGATGATGGTGATCCGTTGGATGTGCTGCTTCTGTGCTCGGAGCCGGTTCAGCCTATGACGTTGGTGCGTGCTTATCCCATCGGCGTAATTTCCATGTTGGACAATGGCAAGAATGATGAGAAGATTATCGCAGTACCCTTCAATGATCCGAATTATAATTGCTATCATGATATCGGTGAACTGCCGCCTCATGTGGTGGCGGAGATGGAGCATTTTTTCACCGTGTACAAGGCATTGGAGAACAAGACAACGGCTGTCAATGAGCAGGGGAACCGCGAAGAGGCAATCGAAGTCATTAAGAAATGTCTTGACAACTATATAGACACATTTATCAAGAGCTGGTAGAAGGAGAGGAATTTGCATGAGTGACATGAGAGGGATTGATACCCCTGTCAGACAACGCAGAAGAAGAGTCTTCAAGGAAGTTGCCAATCTGGCGTACAACTCCACCAATCTGAAGGATGATATGGAGGCGCTTCCTTACAAAATCGTGGATTATGATGAGTCTCTTTATTGGGAAAGTGTATATAGAGACCGTGCAATCATTCGTGAGCGTATCCGCCTTGCCATGGGTATGAGTCTGCGCCCGGAGAATCGGGAGCATCCGGGACATCTGACCCAAGGGCTGGAAGAGAGTAATATTGATGAAAAATATTATGAACCGCCTCTGATGCAGGTGATTCCGTCGGCATGCAATGCCTGCCCGGAGAATCGCTATGAGGTAACGGATTCCTGCATGGGCTGCGTGGCGCATCCCTGTCAGGTGGTGTGTCCCAGAGGTGCCATCAGTTTTGTAAAAGGCAAATCTGTCATCGATCAGGAAAAATGTGTCAAGTGCGGCAGATGCCAGTCTGTATGCCCTTATGATGCAATCTGTCACAAGGAACGTCCCTGCAAAGCTGCATGTGGTATAGGTGCCATCAAGTCAGACCGGCTTGGCAGAGCTGAAATTGACAATGATATGTGTGTATCCTGTGGACAGTGTATGGTAAGCTGTCCCTTTGGCGCGATTGCGGACAAATCCCAGATATTTCAGTTGATTCGTGCCCTGCAGTCAGGACGGAAGATTATCGCGCAGGTGGCACCTGCCTTCGTAGGACAGTTCGGTCCCAAGGTGACGCCGGATATCTTTAAGACAGCCTTAAAAGAGCTTGGCTTTGACGATGTTTATGAGACGGCAATCGGTGCGGATATCGGGTGTATGGCAGAAGCAGAGCATTATGTGAAGGAGGTTGCCACCGGCAATCAGACCTTTGCGCTGACGAGCTGCTGCCCGTCCTGGTCTGTGATGGCAAAGCACTTTTTCCCGGAGACCATCGATAAGATTAGCAATGAACTCACCCCCATGGTGGCAACGGCGAGAGTGATCAAGAAGGAGCATCCGGATGCTTCCGTAGTGTTTATCGGTCCCTGTGCTTCCAAGAAGCTGGAGGCGAGCCGCAGAACGGTGCGTTCAGATGTGGATTTCGTTATTACCTTTGAGGAATTAGCAGGTATGTTTGAAGCGAAAGGAATCCTGTTGGAAGAGATAAAGGCGATGGACGAGATGAAGGATGCCACCGGCGCAGGACGCGGATACGGCGTGGCAGGAGGTGTGGCAAGCGCCATCGAAAAGTGCATTCATACCTACTATCCCGGCACGGAGATACACATCGAGCATGCGGAGAGCCTTGCGGAATGTAAAAAGATACTTGCCTTGGCTAAGGCGGGCAAAATGAACGGCTGCCTGATTGAGGGTATGGCATGCCCCGGCGGATGCGTGGCGGGAGCGGGTACCAATATTGCGATTCCTCAGGCAAACAGAGAATTGCAGAAGTTCAAAAATGCCGCAGAGAAACAAGTGCCGGATGAGGATATCCGAAAGCAGGAGGAACTCTGATTGGGCTTTACAATCAAGAATATGAATATACGCCCGGATTGATTACACAGATATGAAAATGCCGGGCAGAAACAGGAGAAATAAGAAATGACAAAGATAAGAACAAGATATGCCCCCAGTCCCACAGGAAAAATGCATGTGGGGAATCTGCGCTCTGCGTTGTATGAGTTTTTGATCGCAAAGCATGCGGGAGGAGATTTCATGCTGCGCATTGAGGACACGGATCAGGAGCGTTTTGTAGAGGGGGCGACGGAGATTATCTACCGTACCTTGGACAAGACAGGGCTTAAGCATGATGAGGGACCGGATAAGGACGGCGGTTTCGGACCCTATGTGCAGAGTGAGCGTATGAAGACAGGTATTTACATGAAATACGCCAAAGAACTCATCGAAAAAGGAGAGGCTTATTATTGCTTCTGCGACAAGGAACGTCTGGCATCCTTGAAAACAGAGGTGGTTGAGGGGAAGGAAATCAGTATTTATGATAAGCATTGTCTGGGACTTTCCAGGGAGGAAGTGGAAGCTAATCTGGCAGCCGGTAAACCCTTTGTCATCAGACAGAATATCCCCAATGAGGGAACCACCACCTTTCATGATGAACTGTATGGCGATATTTCCGTGGAGAATGCAGAGCTGGACGACATGATACTGATTAAGTCAGACGGTTATCCCACCTACAATTTCGCCAATGTGGTAGACGACCATACCATGAATATCACCCATGTGGTAAGGGGAAACGAGTATCTGTCCTCCTCCCCCAAATATCAGCGTCTGTATGATGCCTTTGGATGGGAGAGCCCGGTTTACATTCATCTGCCTCTGATTACGGACGAGAATCACAAGAAGCTGTCCAAGAGAAGCGGACACTCCTCCTTTGAAGATTTGTTGGAGCAGGGCTTTGTGACGGAAGCCATCGTGAATTATATTGCGCTGTTGGGATGGAGTCCCGAAGATAACCGTGAGATTTTTACTTTGCAGGAGCTCATCGAGCAGTTTGATTACCACAGAATCAGCAAGTCACCGGCAGTGTTTGATATTGTAAAGCTGCGTTGGATGAATGGAGAGTACCTGAAGGCTATGGATTTTGACACCTTCTACGAGATGGCGGAGCCTTATCTGAAAGAGGTGCTGACAAAGGATTTGGATTTGAAAAAAATTGCAGCTATGGTGAAGACTCGTATCGAGGTATTCCCGGATATTGCCGGACATGTGGACTTCTTCCAGGAGTTACCGGAATATGATGTGGCGATGTATACCCACAAGAAGATGAAGACCAATACCGAATCCTCTTTGCAGGTACTGAAGGAAGTCCTGCCTATTCTGGAGGCGCAGGAGGATTACAGTAATGATGCACTGTATCAGACGCTGGTAAAATATGTGGAGGAGAAGGGCTACAAAAATGGTTTTGTAATGTGGCCCATCCGTACTGCGGTCAGCGGAAAGCAAATGACACCGGCAGGTGCCACGGAGATTCTGGAGGTGCTTGGCAAGGAGGAGTCCTTAAGGAGAATCCGCAAGGGCATCGAACTGTTGGAGAAAGGTTACGCATGAATGATGTATTTCGGAGGTTAAATGCGGCGCAGCGTGAGGCTGTGCTGCATAAGCCCGGTGTCCCGCTCTTTGTGAGCGCGGGACCCGGTTCCGGTAAAACGGCGGTGCTCACTGCCAGAATCTTGTATCTGATAGAGGAGCAGAAGGTTTTGCCGCAAGAGATTCTGGTGATTACATTCACCAAAGCGGCTGCGCTCTCTATGCAGCAGCGTTTTCATAAACTGGTCTCAAAAGTATATCCTGTCAATTTTGGAACATTTCACGCATGTTTTTATCATATTCTGCAAGAGTCAGGGCAGCTTCGTCATTGGAAGCTTCTAAACGATTCTCAGAAAAAAAGAATACTTTCCCCCATCTTAAGAAAATATCTGTCGGATACCAATGAAGCTATGGCACAGGAGTTTGTCTCTGCAATCAGTTATTATAAAAATACCTCTGATGCGGAAACTGCGTGCACAAGGCTTTCCCAGTCCTACAGGCAATATTTTTCCGCCGTTTTCACAGAATATGAGAAGGCGAGGAAACAATCACATGCCTTTGATTTTGATGACATGGTTTATGAATGTCGCAAGCTGCTTTGTGACCGAAAGGATCTGCTGGTGTACTGGCAGAAGTGTTTTCGGCATATTCTCGTGGATGAATTTCAGGATATCAATGCCATGCAGTATGAGGTGCTGAAGCTGCTCGCGGGAAAGGATACATGTATCTTTGCAGTGGGGGATGATGATCAGGCAATTTATGGATTCCGGGGAGCTGACCCATTCTGTATCAAAAGATTGATAGAGGATTATGGGGCAAAAATGCTTGCATTACAGATCAACTACCGTTGTTGTCAGCAGATTATCGATGCAGCGCAGCTAGTGATTGAGGAGAATAAGGAACGTATCGTCAAGCATAGCCAAATCGCTTTTGCGAAAAGGGAGGAGACAGAGCCGGAGAATGCCGTGAGTCTGCGGGAATTTCAAAATCGGGAAGAGCAGTATCGCTATTTGGCGGCAAGGCTAAGAGAGCGGGGAGTGGAACAGTGTGCGGTACTTTTTCGGACAAATGTATATATGCAGGGATTTGCGGTGAGACTTTTCAAAGAGGGAATTCCTTATGTCATGAAGGAGCATGGAGCCGGTATTTATGAACACTTTATCGCAAAGGATATTATGGCATATCTGAAGCTTTCCTGTGTGGGAGCGGATGAGGATACGGGGATGGACAGAGCACTGTGGCTAAAGGTAATCAATAAACCTTTTCGCAACATTGACAGAGAGGCTCTGGGTGAAGATAAAGTGAGCATACGCTCCATGCTTGCCTATTATAAGGCTTATGATGCGGCTTATGATGCAGACTGCGCAAGGGAAGCATTGAAAAAGCTTTCATATCACTTGCGGGCGCTGTGTCGGATGGAGCTGTATCTGGGAATACGATATATTTGTAAAGCGATGGGGTATGAACACTATCTGCATAAGCTTGCAGCGCAGGATCAGTCAAAGGCGGAGGAATGGGAGTGGATTTGCGACTGGCTTGCGGCGGATGCAAGACAGTATGCTACGCTCAAGGAATGGGAGGAGGCGCAGCGGAGGGTGACAAACGGTGCAAATCATTCTGTAGAGAAGGGGGCGGCTTGTGAATATCAACCGGTGGAGCTTTTGACAGCGCATGGAGCTAAGGGGTTGGAATTTGACAGGGTATGGATACCGGATTGCAATGAAAAAATCTACCCCCACGGCAGTATGCCGGATGATAAGACCTGTGAGGAGGAGCGGAGACTTTTGTATGTGGCTATGACAAGAGCAAAAAAAAGTCTGGAGCTTCTCTACCTTACCGGCACCAGAGAACGTCCCAGACTTCCTTCCAGATTCCTGAATCCGCTGCTTATTCGTCTACAAGCTCGTCGAACTCGCAGTTGTCCAGATACTCATCAAATGCATCTGCCACCTTTTCATACTCCTCATCATCCTGAATAAATCCGAGCTCAGGCTCCTCATTGGGATCATCGGGATTCTCACTGTAGCTGTAGAACCAGACTTCTCCGTCGGTGTTGTCGCCATTCTCGTCCAGAGGAAGTAGTACGATGTAATCATTATCTTCCACAGTCAATATGGTGATGACTGCACAGTTGACCAGACTTCCGTCCTCAAGCTCCAGTTCAACGGTCATTTCCTCGTCTTCTTCGAAATTTTTTGCCATAATAAAATCCTCCTTGAAAAATTACTTATAGTATAACTGCTTGTGCTTTTTCCCGCAATACATTATAATAAAAATAATGAGCAAAAATTTAGCCGATTTGGCATTTGGAGGTTTTGATGACATTACACAATCAGCAGCTTAGACCATATCCTCTAGGGGCACATTATGAAGCGGGGAAGCTTCGATTTTCGTTGGTTTCCAGAGAAGAATCCTGTGGAGTTGTATTGTATGACAGAAGCACAGGTAAATTCATACAGAAAATTCCGTTTACAAAGGCTGACAAAATAGGTGATGTATATTGTAAGTATGTGGATGGGTTTGACAGGCAGAAAATAGCGTATTTATTTTATGAAAATGATAGAGAACTGCCGGATGAGAGGGCAAAGATGTTTTTGGGACGTCATCAGTTTGGCAAGGAGAGGAAACTGGTGGCAATGCTTGCGGCGTTCCCGGAGACGGATTTTGATTGGGAGGACGATGTAAGACCGCGTATTCCCTATGAAGAGTGTATATGCTATTGCATGCACGTCAGAGGCTTTACCAGACATACATCTTCTAAGGTGGTGCAGCGCGGGACTTTCCGCGGCGTTATGGAAAAGATTCCCTATCTGAAGGAGACGGGCATCACCACGGTGGAGTTACAGCCGGCATATGAGTTTTTGGAGATTCCGGATCTGGAGGAAATAAAGCAGTCGTTGCCGTATCCGATAACGGATGAGGATCTGAAGGAATTTGGCGGCAGAAAGCTGAATTACTGGGGATATAAGAAAGGCTTTTATTATGCACCCAAGGCAGCTTATGCTGCGTCAGAGGATGCGATTTCCGAATATAAAGAGATGGTTAAGGCGTTCCATGCAAATGGGATGGAGGTTGTGATGCAGTTTTATTTCCCTAAGGAAGTGCCGGCAGGGGAGATTTCAGAGGTGCTGCGATTCTGGCTTTTGGAATATCATATTGATGGCTTCCATCTGATGGGGGATCATATTCCGGTGAACCTGTTGGCACAGGATCCTCTGTTTGCTGACACCAAGCTGTGGTACTATTCCTTTGACACGGATTATCTTTATGGAAACCGCACGCCGGCATTTCGCAATCTGGCATCCTACAATGATGATTATCTGTACGCAATGCGTAAGTTTTTAAAGGGTGATGAGAATATGTTGGAGACGATACAGTTCCACATGAGACATGTACCTAAGAACAGCGGGCGCATCCATTATCTGACGAATTATTATGGATTTACATTGATGGACATGGTGTCCTATGACAGAAAGCATAATGAGGAGAATGGTGAAGAAAATCGGGATGGGAATGACTACAACTGTAGCTGGAACTGCGGTGCTGAGGGTACGACACGCAAGAAAAAGATTCTGGATCTTCGTCGCAGACAGATTAAAAATGCCATGCTTCTGTTGATGTTTACCCAATCCACTCCTTTGATTTTTATGGGGGATGAATTTGGCAACACCCAAAAGGGAAATAATAATCCATATTGTCAGGACAACGCTACCACTTGGCTGAATTGGAATGATCTGGACAAGAACGCTGATATTTACGAATTCTGGAAAATGTTGCTCCGTATGCGCAAAGAGCATCCGATATTGCGCCCGACGCAGGAGCTTCGTGTCATGGATTACATTGCCTGCGGATATCCGGATCTGTCTTATCACGGACAGAATGCCTGGAGACCGCAGACGGAAGGGTACAACCGTCATATCGGTATGATGTTCTGCGGAAAATATGCAAAGTCAGACGAGAAGGAGGATGATTTCTTCTACCTGGCATTGAATATGCATTGGGAACCGCATATGCTTGCCTTGCCGAAGCTGCCAAAGGGCTTGAAATGGGAGCTGCTTTGTGTCTCCGGCGGTTTGCAGGATGCACTTTTTATCAATAAATCACAGATGGAGGAGCGTGCAGAGGGCACAGAGCTTGTCAATGATTTTGGCAGACGCATCCCGGGAAGAAGCGTTGCCGCATTCATCAGTGTGGTGGATGATTCACAGGCAAAGGCGGAAAACGGGAAAAGAAAAGCGCGGAAGGATAGGACGTAACAGCGTATGGGACATGCATGGCAGCATTTTAAGACAATCACTTATCATAAATATCTGGTGGCAAAAGGGTGCTTTAAGGTAGGATTATACAAGCAGGGGCTTCTGCACGATCTGTCAAAATATAGTCCAACGGAGTTTATGGTGGGAGTCAGATATTATCAGGGGAATCGCAGCCCGAACAATGCGGAGCGCGAGGATATCGGATATTCCAGTGCATGGCTGCATCACAAGGGCAGAAATAAACATCATTATGAGTATTGGATTGACTATGGGCTGAACGCGGGACCTGATTGTATGATACCCGTACCGATGCCTGATAAATATATTGCAGAGATGATCATGGATCGCATAGCAGCAAGCAAGGTATACCGTGGTGAAGACTATGTGGATTCTGACCCGTTGGATTACCTGTTAAAGGGGAAGGATGTGATTCCCATTCATGAACAGACATTGGAAAAGCTGGAGCGGATGTTACGAATTTTGGCGGAAGAAGGAGAAGAACGTCTTTATGCCTGCGTGCGAGAAGAATTATTGAAGAAAAAAAGCTTCCGCCCATGAGGGACAGGCAACGTAAGAAAAGTGTACGAATATAATACAGTAAAACTTAATGTAAATGAGGTTCACTGTATGAATTGTCTTGTTTTGTTATTGTTATTGGGTTGTTGTGGCAATCACAATGGAAACAATGGAAACGGCTGCGGAAACGGAAACCGTCCTTGGCGCGATGGGGATCGCGGTGTGAGAGGCGGTCGTGATGATGACCGCGGCAGAGGCGGCTGCAGAGAGTGCGATAATGACAGAAATGTGAGAGGCGGTCGTGATGATGACTGCTATGACGGAGACCGTGGCGTGAGGGGCTCAAGACAGGATTTTCCCGGAATTAATAACCGTGGGGAAACGCGCGGCTGCGAAGAGCAGGAATAGTTAAGTAAAACAAATCAGGAGATTTTCAGTTGTAAGACTGTTATTATCTCCTGATTTGTGCTATAGTGGTAGTAAGGGGTTAAGAACCCATCAGATACGAAACGCGAAGGAGGTTATGATTATGGGACAGGACAAGTATGTAGCGTATGTATCGACCTATACCCACGGTGATAAGCATGGTATCAAAATATATGATGTGGATATGGATAAGGGGAGATTTGAGGAAAAGGACAGAGTGGAGATTACGAATTCTTCTTATGTCAGCATTTCCCACAATCGCAGGTACCTGTATTCCATTACGGATTTTGGTGTGGAGTCCTATGAGATTCAAAAAGACGGCGGACTTAAAATGTTGAATTATGCACCCATCAACGGTATGAGGGGCTGTTATGTATCCACGGATTACACGGACAAGTATTTATTCGTGGCAGGCTATCATGATGGCAAGCTCACCATCCTGAAGCTTTTGGAGGATGGCTCCATCGGTGAGATTACAGATGAGATTTATCATAGAGGTCTTGGTACGATTGCGGAGCGTAATTTCAGACCGCACATAAACTGTGCGCGTATGACCCATGATAACAAGTATCTGCTTGTGGCAGACCAGGGGATGGATCGCGTCAATGTATATCGATTTGACGCCGAGAGGGGCAAGGTGAAGCTGGAGGATATTCTGCGATGTGAGATGGAATCCGGCCCCAGGCATATTAAGATATCCAAGGATGGAAGATTTATCTATATCGTTCATGAGTGGAAATGTTTTATAGATGTATATTCCTATGAGGACAGAGACAATGATCCGGTTTTTGAAAAGATACAGACAGTAGAAACCGTGAAGAATTCAAGGGGAAGCAACAATGCGTCCAGTGCCTTGAGCTTTTCGGCAGATTACAAGTATCTGCTCAGCTCCAATGCCGGTGACAATTCTGTGGTGATTTATACGGTTGATGAAGAGACAGGCTTGCTCAAAAAGCGTTTATGCCTTCCTATCAGTGGAGAATACCCCAAGGATGCGGATTTGTTCCCCAACAACAAATTCCTGGTGTCCCTGAACCATGAGACCAACGATATGACATTTTTCCATGTGAATCTTGAGAAGGGTACATTGATTATGAATGGACCGGAAGTGAAGGTGGATGTACCTAACTGTATCGTATTCCACAAGCTGGAGCAGTAGTGCGGAAGGTCATTATATTGTTGCAGAGCGCAGAAAAAGCCCCCTTACGGAGGCTTTTTCTTAGTTATAAAAATCAATCATAGCGTCCATTTTGGCGCTCATGTTAAGCATCATAGCGTCCAGTACTGTAAGTGCAGTCATACATTCCATCACCACTACCGCACGAGGAACAATAACAGGGTCGTGACGTCCTTTAATCTGGATGTCGATTTCCTCCCCTTGCTTGTTTACAGTATGCTGGGTGGAGAAGATGGAAGGGGTAGGTTTTACATGTGCCCGCACCACAATCCGATCACCGTCGCTGATGCCGCCTAAAATGCCGCCAGCGTGATTGGTAGGTTTACTGGTCACATCACCGTTTTTGCAAAAGGCATCGTTGTTCTCGCTGCCGTAACGGGCTGAAACCAGTGTGCCGTCACCGATTTCCACGGCTTTTACGGCACCGATGGACATGATTGCCTTGGCGAGATTGGCGTCTAACTTCTCAAAAACAGGATCTCCGATGCCGGCGGGTATGCCCTCTACGATACACTCCATGCAGCCGCCTACAGAATCGTTGTGTTTCCTGGCTTCCTCAAGATAAGCAATGGCTTTTTCATCGGCGTCCTTGTCCGGCATAGCGGTTGCAGTGGTAAGTCTGACCCCGCGGTCAAATTGCTCCATATTGACTTCGATGGGACCGATGGAACGAGTGTAAGCATAGACAGTGATTCCCAGTTGCTCTAAAATCTTGCAGGCGATGGCACCGGCAGCTACGCGTCCGATGGTCTCTCGACCGGAGGAACGTCCGCCGCCGCGATAATCACGAAAACCGTATTTGGCATCAAAGGTGTAATCAGCGTGCCCGGGACGATAGTAGGAGGCTATTTCACTGTAATCCTTTGAAATCTGAGAGGTGTTGGCTACCATCAAAGAAATGGGCGTGCCGGTGGTGCGTCCTTCAAAAACACCCGAAAGAATCTGAACCTCATCCGCTTCCTTGCGGGGAGTTGTGATAGAACTGGTGCCGGGTTTTCGTCTGTCCAAATAGCGTTGAATGTCATTCACGCAGAGCGAAAGTCCGGCAGGGCAACCGTCAATCAAGACGCCCAACGCCTTTCCATGAGATTCGCCCCAAGTGGTGATTCTGAATATATTGCCAAAGGATGATCCTGCCATGTCTTTTCCTCCCAAATCCGGTAAATTTTCTTATGTATTATATCGAATCCTATAAAAAAAGGCAACTTTTTTAGAGAAAAAGAGTGCACTAGTGAAAATATTATGCTATGATATGTTAGTTGAGGTGCGCATTTAGATAAAAGTGTTTTATCAAGGATTGGGTAAAATGAAAAAAACGATAGAAGAACGGGTTCGTTTTGAACTTGTGAAAATTGGAAAGAAGAATAAGTTTTTAGGAATACTGATCGTGCCGGTTTTATTTGTCTGCCTGCTGTTTTTTCACACCATGCGGTATCTGGGAGGAAATGCAAAGCGCCTTTCTATGCTGATTATGACCTTCGTTGTGTTCGTGGTATACAGCAGCTTTTCCTTCCCTTTGTTCATCGCTTCCGGGGCGATGGCGGACTTGGACGGTTTTATGTATGATGAGGGAACGACGATTGCATTGGCGGAAGAGACAGAGATTGATCTGGCTGACATGGAATGGCTGGAGGATGAGCTGTTGGAGGACGAGGATCTGGGAAAAGAGATGTCCCACGGCATCAGCGTCGAGGATAAATATGACGCGGAAGCAATCCTGATGTATTCGGAAAGAAAAGAGGTCTGGCAGGCGGAAAGAGACGCGCGGAGGGTGTTGGATCAGACAGACGTGACATTCTCTAAGAACGATTGGAAATTGATACTGGTGAACAAACAACACCCCATTCCGGACGATTATACATTTGAATTGGGAACGATTATCGGCACAATGAAATGCGATGAGCGTATTATTGATGATTTGAGAGATATGCTGCAGGCAGCGAAGGAGGATGGCGTCAATCTTACGATTCGCTCCCCCTATCGAACAGATGACAGACAGGTGTATCTCTTCAACAAGCATATGAAAGCCTATATGAAAAAAGGAATGTCCTATCTGGAGGCTTATCAGCTCACAGCCCAGGCGGTGACGGTGCCCGGAGCCAGCGAACATCAGATTGGTCTGGCACTGGATATCACTTGTGATTATTATGATTCATTGAATGAAGGCTTTGGAGAGACGGAAGCCGGGAAGTGGTTGGCGGAGAACAGTTATGAGTTCGGATTTATTCTCAGATATCCGGCAGGCAGGGAGTATATCACCGGTATCGAGTATGAGCCATGGCATTTCAGATATGTCGGGGAGGCTGCTGCGACAGTGATTGCAGAGGACGACATAACATTGGAAGAGTTCTGGGAGACTTATGTGAAATAAATAGAATGGAAATGGAGAAAACAATGTATCGTTTGTTGAAGCAGGAGGGAAGAGCCAAGCGCGGTGAGTTTACAACTGTGCATGGTGTGATTCAGACACCGGTGTTTATGAATGTGGGAACGGTGGCAGCAATCAAGGGGGCTGTATCCACGGAGGATTTGGAGCAGATTAAGACACAGGTGGAGCTGTCTAATACCTATCATCTTCATGTGAGACCGGGAGATCAGGTGATTAAGCAGTTAGGCGGGCTTCACAGGTTTATGTCATGGAATAAGCCTATCCTCACAGATTCCGGCGGATTCCAGGTTTTTTCTCTGGCGGGTCTGCGCAAGATCAAGGAAGAGGGCGTTTATTTTAACTCTCATATAGATGGCAGGAAGATTTTCATGGGACCGGAGGAAAGCATGCAGATTCAGTCCAATCTGGGTTCCACCATTGCAATGGCATTTGATGAATGTGCCCCCAGCAAGGCGGACAGAGCGTATGTACAGGCATCGGTGGAGCGTACTACCAGGTGGCTGGAGCGCTGCAGAGTGGAGCTGCAACGGTTGAATGCCATGGAGGATACTGTCAATCCTGGGCAGATGCTTTTTGGCATTAATCAGGGGGCAGTGTATCCGGATATTCGGATCGACCATGCCAAGAGAATTGCCGAGATGGAGCTGGATGGATATGCCATCGGAGGCCTGGCTGTAGGTGAGAGCCACGAGGAGATGTATGATATTTTGGATCATACAGTACCGTATCTGCCGCTTGAGAAGCCGACTTATCTGATGGGAGTTGGAACACCTGCCAATATTTTGGAGGGAGTGGAACGCGGCGTTGATTTCTTTGATTGCGTGTATCCTACCAGGAACGGACGGCATGGACATTTATATACAAATCATGGAAAAATAAATCTATTCAACGCAAAGTACGAACTGGACGATGGACCCATTGAGGAGGGTTGTGGATGCCCTGCCTGCCGCAGATACAGCCGGGCTTATATCAGACATTTGCTAAAGGCAAAAGAAATGTTGGGAATGCGTCTGTGCGTGCTGCATAATTTATATTTTTACAATACAATGATGGAAGAGATCAGAGATGCCCTGGACGAGGGAAGGTTTGCAGAGTATAAGAGACGGAAGCTTGAGGGGATGGAGTCCGGTCAGAAGTAGCTTCCGTACATGGTAAAGTCTCAAAAAAGGCTTTTCTTATGAAAGAAATATGTGTATAATATAATTTTGAGATAAGTTTTGAAAAATAATTTATGGCGTGGTAAGAATAAGGGGCGCCGGAATGGAGGAGCAATGGGTATTTTATTAACTGAGGAAGCGGCTGCTGCAGGCGGAGCTGCAAGCATGATCGGTATTGTGGCGCTTTATGTGGTGATGTTTGGTGCGCTTTACTTTTTCATGATGAGACCGCAGAAGAAGGAGCAGAAGAGAGTGGCAGAGATGATTTCCAATCTGGAGACAGGAGATTGTGTGTTGACCACGTCCGGTTTTTATGGCATTGTAATTGATATTTCTGATGACACAGTAATCGTGGAGTTTGGAAATAATAAAAATTGCCGTATTCCTATGGAGAAATCTGCCATCAGCAGAGTGGAAAAGGCAAACGAGAATTAAAGCATTTAGAAAGCATTAAGGATAGAAAGGCGTGTTGACAGTATGGAATTACGGATTACTTGTATTCCGGGTGATGGAATCGGCCCGGAGATTGTGGCAGAAGCAAAAAAAGTATTGAACAAGGTGGCTGAAAAGTATGGCCATCAGATGAATTTTACGGACATTCTGATGGGTGGAGCCTCTATTGATGTGCATGGTGTGCCCCTGACGGATGAGGCGATTGCTACCGCTAAGGAGGCGGATGCAGTGTTGATGGGCTCAATCGGCGGAGATACCACCACATCCCCCTGGTACAAATTACCGCCCAATCTGCGTCCGGAAGCAGGACTTCTGGCAATCAGAAAGGCACTGAATCTGTTCGCCAATCTGCGCCCGGCTGTACTGTATGATGAATTGGCTGCAGCCTGCCCTCTGAAGGAGGAAATCAGCAAGGCGGGGTTTGATATGATGATCATGCGTGAACTGACCGGCGGTCTGTACTTCGGCGAACGTAAAACCGTTGAGGAGAATGGAATCCGTAAGGCAATCGACACATTGACCTATGATGAGAACGAGATTAGAAGAATCGCGATTAAGGGCTTTGACATTGCCATGAAGCGCAGAAAAAAGGTTACCAGCGTGGATAAGGCGAATGTGTTGGATTCTTCCAGGCTTTGGAGAAAGGTTGTGGAGGAAGTGGCAGCGGATTATCCTGAGGTGACTTTGGAGCATATGCTGGTTGACAACTGTGCCATGCAGTTGGTGAAGGATCCTGCCCAGTTTGATGTGATTTTGACAGAGAATATGTTTGGCGATATTTTGTCGGATGAGGCGAGCATGGTGACCGGCTCCATCGGTATGCTTGCCAGCGCCAGCTTAAATGATACCAAGTTCGGTCTCTATGAGCCCAGTCATGGCTCTGCACCGGATATTGCAGGACAGGATATCGCGAACCCTATTGCAACCGTTTTGAGTGCGGCGATGATGCTTCGTTACAGCTTTGATCTGGACAAAGAGGCGGACGCAGTGGAGAATGCTGTGAAACAGGTATTGAAGGATGGCTATAGAACCGGAGATATTATGTCTGAGGGCTGCACAAAGGTTGGATGCAGCAGGATGGGTGATCTTCTGGCTGAGAGAATCTAAAGACTTGATGGATGAAAGATGAAAAGATGTGTACGTTATATTAATTATAATTATATTGGGTATGACGTAGAATCTGAAAGGAGATAAAGAGTTATGAGAAGTGATTCTGTTAAAACTGGAACTGCACAGGCTCCCCACAGAAGTCTGTTCAATGCGTTAGGTTACACGGAGGAGGAACGCCGTCGTCCCATGATTGGTATTGTCAGCTCCTACAATGAAATTGTTCCCGGACACATGAATCTGGATAAGATTGTGGAGGCTGTAAAGCTTGGTGTGGCTATGGCGGGCGGTATGCCTGTAGTATTTCCTGCCATTGCGGTTTGCGACGGTATCGCTATGGGACATGTGGGTATGAAGTATTCCCTGGTGACCAGAGATTTGATTGCAGACAGTACTGAGTGTATGGCTATGGCGCATGGCTTTGACGGTCTGGTATGTATCCCTAACTGTGATAAAAACGTACCCGGTCTTTTGATGGCTGCGGCGAGAGTAAATATTCCCACTATTTTTGTGTCCGGCGGTCCGATGTTGGCAGGACATGTACATGGCAAGAAGAGAAGTCTCTCCTCCATGTTCGAGGCAGTGGGCAGTGTGGCTGCAGGCACCATGACGATGGAGGAGTTGGCTGAATATGAGGAGAAGGTATGCCCTACCTGCGGTTCCTGTTCCGGTATGTATACTGCGAACTCCATGAACTGTCTGACAGAAGCAATCGGTATGGGACTAAAAGGAAACGGAACCATTCCCGCGGTGTATTCCGAGAGAATCCGTCTGGCAAAGCATGCCGGTATGAAGATTATGGAGCTGGTAGAGAAGGACATCAAGCCCAGAGATATCATGACAGAAAATGCTTTCCTGAACGCTCTGACTGTAGATATGGCATTGGGATGCTCCACAAACTCTATGCTGCATCTGCCGGCTATTGCGAAAGAAGCAGGTGTGGAGCTGAATCTGGATATTGCAAACGAGCTATCCGCTGTGACGCCGAATCTCTGCCATCTGGCTCCCGCAGGTCCTACCTATATGGAGGATTTGAATGAAGCGGGCGGTGTCTATGCAGTGATGAATGAGCTCACCAAGAAGAATCTGTTACATTTGGATTGCATGACAGTAAATGGCACTACCATCGGTGAAAATATTAAGAATTGTATCAATCGTGATCCTGAGGTAATCCGTCCTGTGGAAAATCCCTATTCCGAGACTGGTGGTATCGCTATCCTGAAAGGAAATCTGGCTCCGGACAGCGGTGTGGTAAAACGTTCCGCAGTGGCTCCCGAAATGCTGGTACATGAAGGACCTGCCCGTGTGTTCGAGTGTGAGGAGGATGCCATTGCGGCAATCAAGGGCGGTAAGATTGTGGCAGGTGATGTGGTTGTGATTCGTTATGAAGGTCCTAAGGGTGGTCCCGGTATGCGCGAGATGCTCAATCCCACCTCTGCAATCGCAGGCATGGGTCTGGGCTCCACCGTGGCGCTGATTACAGACGGTCGTTTCTCCGGCGCATCCCGTGGCGCGTCCATCGGACATGTGTCTCCTGAGGCGGCAGTTGGCGGTCCTATTGCGTTGGTGGAGGAAGGAGATATCATCCGTATTAATATTCCGGAGAATAAGCTGGATATGTTGGTGTCCGATGAGGAACTGGAGAGAAGAAGAGCAAACTGGAAACCCAAGGCACAAAAGGAGCTGACCGGCTATCTGAGAAGATACCGTGAACTGGTGACCAGCGGCAACAGAGGCGCTGTACTGGAAGTGCCCGGCAAGCAGTAAATGGAGGTTTGGATAAATGCAGTTGACAGGTTCTGAAATTGTGATCGAGTGTCTGAAGGAGCAGGGAGTTGACACCGTATTCGGTTATCCCGGCGGCACGATTTTGAATGTATACGATGCGCTGTACAAGCACAGCGACGAGATTCATCATATTTTGACATCTCATGAGCAGGGGGCAGCACATGCTGCAGACGGTTATGCCAGAGCCACTGGCAAGGTAGGTGTCTGCATGGCGACCAGTGGTCCCGGCGCCACCAATCTGGTGACGGGTATCGCTACCGCTTATATGGATTCTATTCCCCTGGTTGCTATAACCGCCAATGTGAATCTGCCTGCTTTGGGTAAGGACAGTTTTCAGGAGGTGGATATTGCGGGTGTTGCAATGCCCATCACCAAGCACAGCTTTATTGTGAAAAGCGTAGATAAGCTGGCGGATACCATCCGCAAGGCGTTTGCTATCGCCCAAAACGGTCGTCCCGGTCCTGTACTGGTGGATATCACCAAGGATGTGACGGCAGATGTATGCGAGTATACGCCTGCCCGCCCCCCTAAGGCGGAGCGGAAGGCACGTTATTCGGAGGAAGAGGTGGACAATATTGTAGACCTCATAGAACAGGCGAAAAAGCCTTTTATTTATCTGGGTGGCGGCGCGATTCTCTCCGGCGCTTCCGAAGAGGTTGCAGCCTTTGCAGAGCTAATCGATGCACCGGTGTGTGATACCTTGATGGCGAAAGGAGCTTTCAATGGCAGAAGCCCCAGATATACCGGTATGATTGGTATGCACGGAACCAAGGCGTCGAATCTGGGTGTGAGCCAGTGTGATCTGCTGATCGCGTTGGGCGCCAGATTTTCCGATCGTGTCATCGGTAATCCCAAGAGATTTGCAGAAGAGGCAAAGGTGATTCACATCGATATTGATGCCGCAGAGATTAATAAGAATATTCGCGTGGATGCCTCGCTGGTGGGTGATTTGAAGGAGGTTCTGGCGAAGCTGAATGGCAGACTCACAAAGCAGGAGCATGCGGACTGGATGAAGACTGTGGAGGAATTAAAAGAAAAGTATCCTTTAAAATACAACAAAGAGCAGTTGTCCTGTCCTTATGTAATCGAGGAGATTGACCGCATCACAAAGGGCGAAGCAATCATCACTACAGATGTGGGACAGCATCAGATGTGGGCAGCGCAGTATTATCAGTATACACAGCCCCGTACATTTTTGTCCTCCGGCGGACTGGGAACCATGGGGTATGGATTGGGTGCCTGCATCGGCGCGCAGGTCGGACAGCCGGATAAGATTTGCATCAATATTGCGGGAGACGGATGCTTCCGTATGAATATGAATGAGCTCGCCACGGCGAGCCGCTATAATATTCCTATTGTACAGGTGGTGATTAACAATCATGTACTGGGTATGGTGCGCCAGTGGCAGACCTTGTTCTATGGGAAACGCTATTCACAGACAGTGCTGAATGATAAGGTAGACTTCTGCAAGGTGGCAGAGGGATTGGGCTGTGAAGCAATCCGCGTGACGAAAAAGGAAGAAGTAGCTCCGGCTATTGAAAAGGCGATTTCTTTGAAAGCACCGGTACTGATTGAGTGCATCATCCCTGAGGACGATAAGGTATTCCCTATGGTTCCGGCAGGGGCTCCGATTGTAGAGGTATTTGACGGAGACGATTTAGACGGACAATCATAAATGAAACGTGAAAGCAAACGAGGCGTATTTGTAATTTTCATATTGATTCTTCTGGTACTTGTAGGCTATATCCTTCTTGCGCTTTATTATCGGGAAGGATTTAGCCCCAATACCTGGATTAACGGTGTATATTGTACCGGTAAGACGGTAGAAGAGGTGAACACGGAGCTTTTATCCAGGATGAAGGCTCCGGTTATCATTGTTACGGGGATGGATGGCAAAGCTTATGAAATTCCATTGGAAGAGGTAGACTACAGTGGAGATTTCCTTCTTCCTCTACAGGAATTTCGCGAGAGACAGAATCCTTTTTGTTGGATAGACAATATCGTCTTTCATAAAAAACACACCTTGATGCCAATCGCTGCATACGATGTGGGAAAGCTTCGTGGTTTGTGGGAAAATCTCCCCTTTGTAAAGGCAGAGCGGGACAGAACCGAGGGGTTGCACATCCGTTATGTTGAAGCAAAAGGGTATGTGTTGGATGACAATGTGCATGAGCGATTTGATCTGGATAAAGCCTATGAGCGGCTTGAGCAGGTGATAGAAAAGGGAGAGACCGCTATTTCATATGAGGCATTTGCGGAAACCTATGATTTGGAGATGACCAGGGAAGAGGAACTCACCTGGGAGCTTTGGAAACGGATTGAACAGTTTCAAAATGCAGGATTATATTATGAGATGCCAGGTGAAGCACTTTTGCTGCAGCCTTCTGTTATGGCGAAGTTCCTTGCGGCAGAGGATGGAGAAATTGTGTTGGATGAGAATGGCAGATTGATGTTGGATGTAAATGGAATCAAGAGCTTCGTGACAGCGTTGGCACAAGCGTATGATACCAGAGGAAAAGAACGGCAGTTTGTCACTAGCAAGGGAGATACGATTGCTGTGTCCGGCGGTATCTATGGGACAAAGCTGGATCAAAAGGCGGAGGTCGCCTTCCTGACAGAATATTTTTCGGAGCCGGAGAGAAAGCAGTTTTCAGAGCTGCATCATGAACCGGTCTATGAACAGACAGTGGAAACTGTGGAGCGGAATGGGGCTGATGGGGAGAATGATATTGGAGACACCTACATAGAAGTAGATATGACAGAGCAAATGCTCTATTATTACGAAAAAGGAGAGCTGCTTTTGGAGACGGAGATTGTAACCGGCAACACCGGACGTCGCATGGGAACGCCGGCAGGAGTGAATTACGTCTATGCAAAGCAGAAAAATCGTGTGCTGAGAGGTGCCAATTATGCTTCTTTTGTGAAGTATTGGATGCCGGTGAACGGCAATATAGGCATACACGATGCCAGTTGGAGAAGTAAGTTCGGCGGGACAATCTATCAGACCAATGGGTCCCATGGGTGTGTGAATCTTCCGACAGACAAAGCGGGAGAGCTTTATGAGATGGTGGAAATCGGGACACCCGTGGTAATGTACTACAGAGAAGAATGACAATCAGTGGCGGAAAGAACAGCGAAACGGACATTTTAAAGACAAATGTATGCGAGAGGCGTACAAATTTAAAATAATTTAACAATGCAGTTGACTAAAGCGGTCGGAAAGCTTATTCTATACCTATGGCTTGAAAGCACAAAAGAAATATAACAGAAATAAAATTAGGAGGATATAAAAATGGCAAGAGTGTACAATTTTTCAGCAGGTCCTGCGGTACTTCCCGAGGAGGTATTAAAGGAAGCAGCAGAGGAGATGCTTGATTACAAGGGAACGGGCATGTCTGTAATGGAGATGAGTCATCGTTCTAAGGCGTATGATACCATTATCAAAGAAGCTGAGGCAGATCTTCGAGAGCTGATGAACATTCCCGACAACTATAAGGTGCTTTTCCTGCAGGGTGGTGCGAGTCAGCAGTTTGCTATGATTCCTATGAACCTGATGAAGAATAAGGTGGCAGATTATATAGTGACCGGTCAGTGGGCTAAGAAGGCTTATCAGGAGGCTGCACTGTACGGTAAGGCAAACAAGATTGCCACTTCAGAGGATGAGACGTTCTCTTATATTCCTGATTGCTCCGATCTGCCCATCAGCGAGGATGCAGACTATGTATATATCTGCGAGAACAATACCATTTATGGTACAAAGTTTAAGACTTTGCCGAATACAAAGGGTAAGCCCCTGGTTGCAGATGTGTCCAGTTGCTTTTTGTCTGAGCCTGTAGATGTGACCAAGTATGGCGTGATTTACGGTGGCGTTCAGAAGAATATCGGACCTGCAGGTGTTGTTATCGTTATCATCCGTGAGGATCTGATTACAGAGGATGTGCTGCCGGGTACACCGACCATGCTACGTTATAAAGTGCATGCAGATGCAGAGTCTCTGTACAATACACCGCCTGCATATGGCATTTATATCTGCGGTAAGGTCTTTAAGTGGCTGAAGAAAAAGGGCGGCTTGCAGGCTATGAAGGAGTATAATGAGAAGAAGGCAAAGATCCTGTATGATTACCTGGACGAGAGCAAGCTGTTCAAGGGTACTGTTCGCAAGGAGGATCGTTCCCTGATGAATGTTCCTTTTGTGACCGGCAGTGAGGAGCTGGATGCGAAGTTTGTAAAGGAAGCAAAGGAAGCCGGTTTCGAGAATCTGAAAGGACACAGAACCGTTGGCGGTATGCGTGCAAGCATCTACAATGCTATGCCCATCGAGGGTGTTGAGAAGCTGGTTGAGTTCATGAAGAAGTTTGAAGCAGAGAACGCTTAAAAATGATTATATGCGTTTGTGCAATCGTTCATAAAATTGTGCAATCGTACAATTCCATAGCAGACGCGCTTTCGCTCCGACCTCTCCGTAGCGGCACATAAGGCGCCTGGCACTTGCAGTGCCGTAGTACACCGCCTAAGTGCCGACGGCTCGCCAGGGTCTGCGTATGGAAATGTACATCTGGCACAATCATAGTAACAATCAAGAGAGTTTCATCAATGACTAAAGTATAAAACGTGAGGAGAAAGAAAATGTTTCAGTTGAATTGCTTGAATCCGATTTCTAAAGTGGGTCTGGATAATCTGACTGCAGATTATCAGTTGACAGAGGATGTGAATGCAGCAGACGGTATTCTGGTGAGAAGTGCATCCATGCACGAGATGGAATTGCCCAAGAACCTGTTGGCTGTGGCACGCGCCGGTGCAGGTGTCAATAATATTCCTTTGGACAAATGTGCAGAGCAGGGGATTGTGGTATTTAATACACCCGGTGCCAATGCAAATGGCGTAAAGGAGCTTGTTCTTGCAGGTATGCTGCTTGCTGCCCGCGACGTGGTAGGTGGTATTGAGTGGGTAAAATCCGCAAAGGACGACGAGAATATTGCGAAGACTGCCGAGAAGGAGAAGAAGAATTTTGCCGGAACCGAGATTCAAGGCAAGAAGCTTGGCGTAATCGGTCTGGGTGCGATCGGTGTAAAGGTTGCAAATGCAGCAATCGGTCTTGGTATGGATGTATATGGCTATGACCCTTATCTGTCTGTAAATGCAGCATGGAATCTGAGCCGTTCCGTAAAGCATGTGTTCAATGTGGAGGACATTTATGCGGAGTGCGATTATATTACCGTACATGTTCCCCTGTTGGATTCCACCAAGGGAATGATCAATAAAGAAGCCATCGACAAGATGAAGGATGGGGTCGTTATCCTGAACTTTGCAAGAGACCTTCTTGCAAATGAGACGGATGTGCTTGCAGCGCTTGAAAGCGGTAAGGTGGCACGTTATGTATCTGATTTCCCCAATCCTACAACAGCAGGCAAAAAGGGTTGTATCGTGATTCCTCATTTGGGCGCAAGCACTGAGGAGAGCGAGGATAACTGTGCAGTGATGGCAGTAGATGAGCTCAAGGATTATCTTGAGAACGGTAACATTAAGAACAGTGTGAACTATCCCGCATGTGACATGGGTGTCTGCACCAAGGCGGGGCGTGTGGCAATCTTCCACAAGAATATTGCCAATATGATTACCAAATTCACGGCAGTATTTGGCGATAAGGGTATCAATATCAGCGACATGACCAACAAGTCCAGAGGCGAGGTGGCATACACCATGCTGGATATTGAGACGGCGGCTCCGGAGGATGCAGTGGCGGCACTGGAAGCAATCGACGGCGTATTCCGTGTAAGAATTGTAAAGTAAGAAAAGTCATGTAAAAATAAAATGAATATTTCTGAATAAAACTTTTAAATATTCATATTTCCAAAATAAGGTACAAGGAAAGCACTTGCGTAATCACTTAATGCAAGTGCTTTTTTCGGTTTTGCGTTAATGAATATATATTCAAAGTGCTGATTTTGCTTGATTTTTCGGGGATTTCTGCTATAATATATCAGTGGTTAGAGCAAAGACGTTTCTTAATTACCTACAAGGGAGTAGGAAACGTTTTTTTTTGATATATTTTTTGCCTTTAACAAGGTAAAGCAATAAACAGTGATTATGATAAAGTGAGGCAGATGGGATGAAGTTTTCGGAAATGCCATATACCAGAGTGGATATGGAGCAGGTAAAAGAGTTTTTTGAAAGTCTGATTGCAAAAAGCAAGGCAGCGAAGAGCGGAGAGGAACAGTTTGCACTGCATAAAGAATATTATGCGTTTATGGATGAGGTGTCCACCAATATCAGACTGGGTATGATCCGCCATACCATTGACACTGCAGATGAATATTATTCCAAGGAGAACGATTATCTGGACAGTATTACACCGCTTTTATCCATGTATGAGAAGCGTTATAAGGAGGTACTGTATACCTCTCCCTACAGAGCGTATCTGGAGCAGAAGATTGGTAAGGTGGCATTTAAGAACATTGAACTTTCCATGAAATCAGTGGATGAGAAGATTATTCCCCTGATGCAGGAGGAGAATGAGCTGGTAAGTAAATATGACAAACTGATTGCGTCGGCAAAGATTCCCTTTGAAGGAGAGGTTTATAACCTTTCTTTATTGAGAAAATTTCTGGTGGCGCAGGACAGGGATACCAGAAAGCGTGCATGGAAGGCGTTATGCGAGTATTTTTGCTCTGTGACAGATGAGATCGGTGAGATATATGACAAAATGGTGAAAAACAGAACTGCTCAGGCGAAAGCGTTGGGATACGAGAACTATATTGAACTGGGGTATCAGCGTATGATGCGCAATTCTTATGACCGTGAGATGGTGGAGAACTTCCGCAGACAGGTGAAGGAGTCCTTTGTCCCCTTTGTGGCTAAGATACAGGAAGAGCGCAGAAAGCAGATCGGTGTGGAAGAACTGAAATACTATGACAATGATGTGTTTTTCCCGGAGGGAAATCCCGCACCTACAGGGACACCGGAAGAGATTATGCAGGCAGGACAGGAGATGTACAGAGAACTGTCTCCGGAGACAGGAGAATTCTTCGACTTTATGATGGAGAATGAGCTGTTTGACGTGTTGGGTCGCAAGACCAAGAAGCAGGGCGGTTATATGGATTTTTTGCCTGCTTATAAGGCACCGTTTATCTTTGCTAACTTTAATGGAACCAGCGGAGATGTGGATGTGATTACCCATGAGTGCGGACATGCTTTTCAGGGGTATCTCACCAGAAATGAGGAGATCAGAGAGCACAATGATCTGACCATGGAGACGGCGGAGATTCATTCCATGTCCATGGAATATTTTACTTACGGTTGGATGGAGAAGTTCTTTGGGGAACGTGCTTCGGATTATCTGAAGATGCACCTGCAGGATTCTATTACGTTTATTCCTTATGGCTGTATGGTGGATGAGTTTCAGCATATTGTATATGAGAGACCGGAGATGACGCCGTCAGATAGAAAGGAATTGTGGGCGGAGCTTGAGAAAACCTATCGCCCATGGCTTGACTATGAGAATGACCCCTTCTTTGCACAGGGTGGCTATTGGCAGAGACAATCCCACATTTTTGGCTCGCCGTTTTACTACATCGACTATGTGCTTGCCAGTGTGGTGGCGATGCAGTTCAAGGTATGGATGGATCGGGATTTCCATGAGGCATGGCAGCATTATTTGCAGCTTTGCAGATTGTCGGTGAAGGATTTCTACGAGAAGGAATTGGATGAGGTGGGACTGAAGAGCCCCTTTAGGGATGGCTGCATCAGGGAGTTGGTTGATGCGCTGGAAAAGAAGCTGTAAAGAAATGAACCTGTAAACCTATAAAGAATGCAAGAGGAATAAGAAAAATAGAGAATGATAGGGCTACACAATAAGTACAAAGAGGACTATGAACACGTCCCTGAGGTGGATGGCAAAGGACGATTCAGAGACCGGTTCTATTACACGGGAGATATCTATCTGCTTCCCTTTGATGAAGTATATAAGAAAAAGACCTATCTGCCCTGCATCGGCTTTGGGCTGTTGATGTTGGGAGCGCTGTTGGGACAGGGATTGCTCAATCAGCCTTCCTCTAAAACAGTGTGGGTGGTGCTGCCTTACCTGGCACAGTTTTTACCGGCATTGTTTTATTTCCTCGGAGTGATGGAATATGGGATGGCGGGTATCCGTATGAAGAAGCCTGACTATGAAAAGGGCGTGCAGAGAATGCGGTATTGCGCCATTGGTTTGATCGCGCTTTCGCTTATCAGTGCCCTGGCGGATGGTGTGTATCTCATTCGCAGCCTGATACAGGACGGGCGGACGGTCGGTATGGGACGTGAAATACTCTATTTTGCCTGTCATGGGCTGACCATCGGCGCCGCGCTGGGCTTTGGCGTATATTATGACCGAATCTTCTCCGGCATTACGCACGAGAAGAGCAAATGAGGTGTTTCCCGATGAAGCATCGGTGAACATAAAGTATTTTAAGAGGAGGAAAAGTATGAAACTGAGAAACAAATTTCTGGCAATGGCACTTGCCGGAGCAATGGTAGTTTCTACTGCTGCATGTGGCAATCAGAATACATCCGATACGGACAATACAGATGCTACAACAACAGAAGAGAACACTGCCGAGGAAACACAAGGTGCCGATGAGACAACCAAAACGAATGACACTCCGCTGGTGATTGCGGCAGATGATTTCAGCGAGAAGTTCAGCGAGTTCTTCGCTGCATCTGTACCTGATCTAAATGTGGCTGACAGGACTGCGGTATATTTGTTGGATAATGACCGTGCAGGAGAGATCATCTACAATGGTATTGAGGGTGAGACCAAGACCTGGAATGGCACCGACTATACCTACAATGGTATTGCAGACTGTGCTGTTACCGAGAATGAGGATGGCACAGTGGATTATGAGTTCACCTTGAGAGATGACGTTCTCTTCTCTGACGGTGAGAAGCTGACAGCGGATGATGTAATTTTCTCTTATTATGTATATTGTGATCCTTCCTATGATGGAGGTATATCTGTCTATTCCCTTCCCATCAAGGGAATTGAGGCTTATAGAAGCGGTTCCGATACCCTCTTCAATCTGTTGGTTGCAGCGGGAGAGGATAACACCGATTTCACCTTCTTTACAGAAGAACAGCAGAAGACCTTCTGGGAGACTGATCTTCCCGCAGCGGGTGCACAGTTTGCACAGTCTATCGCAGACTTCTGCATTGCAAACGGTTATGTGATGGATGAGACCGCAGAGTTTGATATTGCAAACGGTATGGCGAACTGGGGCTTTGCGAATGTAAATGAGGATGGTTCCCTTACGACTGCTATTACCGGTACTGAGTATACTCTTCAAGGGGATGACGCTCCTGCCGCAGCAGATTTCTGGAATGAGATGATGGTGGCTTATGAAGGAGATATTGTGACGCTGTCTGATACAGAAGCTGCGGAGAGCAGTGTGGCTGATTACCTGTCAGATGACTAGAAGAACGCGATTACGACCGGTGATTCTGTCAATACCATCGAGGGTATTGAGAAGACAGGCGATTACTCTGTCAAGGTTACTCTGGACAGTGTATCCGCACCTGCTATTTATCAGCTTGCTATTCCTGTACAGCCGCTGCACTATTATGGTGATACTGCGCTGTACGATTACGAGAACGGCAGCTTTGGTTTCACCAAGGGTGATTTGTCCGGTGTTCGTGCAAAGACCACCAAGCCCCTTGGCGCAGGTCCTTATGTATTTGAGAAGTACGAGAATAAGATTGTATATATGACTGCCAATGAGCATTATTACAAGGGGGCACCGGCAACAAAGAATCTGCAGTGGAAGGTAACCTCCAATCCCGATAAGGAGCCCGGTGTGGTTCAGGGCACCATTGATATCGCTGATCCCAGTGCGTCCAAGTCTGCTTTGGAGCAGATTGCAGGCGAGAACAGCAACAATGAGATTACCGGCGATAAACTTTCCACCGTTCTGACTGACTATAGAGGATACGGTTACATCGGTATAAATTCCGAGAATGTAAAGGTGGGCGATGACCATGCCAGTGAGCAGTCAAAGGATTTGAGAAAGGCAATCGCTACGGTGATTTCCGCATATCGCGATGTGGTAATTGACTCCTATTATGGTGAAGCTGCATCTGTTATTAACTATCCTATCTCCAATACCTCCTGGGCAGCGCCTCAGGCATCTGACCCGGATTATGCGGTGGCATTCTCCAAGGACGTAGAGGGCAATGATATTTATACTGAGGGCATGAGCGACGATGAGAAGTACGCTGCAGCACTGCAGGCGGCGCTTGGTTATTTTGAGGCGGCAGGTTATACTGTGGAAGACGGCAAGCTGACTGCTGCACCCGAAGGCGCTAAGCTTTCTTACGAAATTTATATTGGTGGTGCAGGGCAGGGAGATCATCCTTCCTTCGGTATTTTGACGGCAGCCTCCGAAGCACTTGGAAGCATCGGATTTGATCTTGTAATCAATGACCTTTCAGATACCTCCATCCTCTGGTCTGCATTGGATGCAGGAACGGCAGAGCTCTGGTGTGCAGCTTGGCAGACCACTATCGATCCTGATATGTTCCAGATTTATCACAGTCAGGGTGGAGATGCAGGCAAGTATAGCATCTATTCCGAGACACTGGATGCAATGGTAGAGGATGCTGCGGCTACCACCAATCAGGCAGTTCGTAAGGCTCTTTACAAGGAATGCCTTGATTTTATCGTAGATTTTGCAGTAGAGATTCCGATCTACCAGAGACAGGATTGTACGATTTACAGCACAGAGCGTGTGAATATGGATTCTGTCACAAAGGATCAGACCACATTCTATACTTATCTGAATGAGATTGAGAAAATAGCAATGAACTAAAACAGACATTTGGTGTCGGGCGGGAGCAGGAGGAGTATTCGAATGCTCTGCCCGAACCAAATATATTTTAAGGTAATCAAAGGTAAAGCAATAAACAAAGGAGTTACGAACATCATGAAGAAATTCATCCTGAAGCGACTGCTTATATCAGTAGTTCTTCTATTTTTTGTATCACTGATAATTTACGGAATCATGCGCTGCATGCCTACCTCCTATGTGGAAAATCAGGCGATGGCACTTGCCACGAGACCGGGCTCAAAGTCCTATCAGGAATGGGTGGAACAGTTAAATGCGCAATATGGTCTGGACACAGGAGTGATTCAGGGATATTTTTCCTGGGCTGCCAGAGCCATTAGACTCGATTTTGGTGATTCCTGGTATTGGAATCAGCCGGTACTTCAGAAATTTTCCAGTGTCATCTGGTATTCGTTTGCACTTGCATTGGCAAGCTTTATTCTGGAAATCGCCATCGCGATTCCTGCGGGAATATCGGCGGCGAGAAAACAATATTCTATGACGGATTATACGGTGACGGTGGTTGCCCTCATCGGTATATCTCTTCCGAGCTTTTTCTTTGCTACAATTTTGAAATATATCTTTTCCGTAAAACTGGGATGGTTGGATCTCTACGGCATTGTAGGGCGCAATCATCAGTCTCTGTCAGATTTCGGAAAGTTTATTGATATAGCGAAACACATGATTCTTCCCACACTTACGCTGTTGGTGGTAAGCATCGGAAGCCTGATGCGTTATACACGAACCAATATGCTGGAGGTGTTGGGGGCTGATTATATTCGTACAGCCAGAGCGAAAGGACTGTCCGAGAAGAAAGTAGTGAACTATCATGCCTTTCGCAACACCCTGATACCGATTGTGACGTTGCTTGGCGGTTCCCTGCCGGGATTGTTCGGCGGTGCCATGATTACAGAGACACTGTTCCAGATTCCGGGTATCGGGTATACCTCTTATCAATGTATTGTACAGGGAGACATTCCCTTTGTAATGTTCTATATGGTTTTTATGGCGGTGCTCACCTTGTTGGGAAATCTGCTTGCTGATATTCTGTATGCAGTGGTTGACCCGAGAGTACGAGTAAACTAGGAAAGGAGAAAAGTGCTTCATGGAAAACAATAAAGAAGAAATGCATTTGGATGATGCGGCGCGCGTGAAGGTTCTTTCTCCCGGAATGATGGTGGCAAAGCGCTTTTTCCGCAACAAGCTTGCCATTGTGGGGATTGTGATTATTATTGCAATGTTTCTGTTTTCTTTTATCGGTGGTATGCTTATTCCCTATTCGCAAAGTCAGGTGTTCTATACCACGGAGGAGATTAAGAAGGATTACGCAGGAGCTACTCAGATTGCTCAGTATCAATTTCAGACAGTGGAGGGAGAGAGCCTGCCGGCAGATATCTATTCAAAGACAATGATTGCAGCTTCTACTGACAAGTATGTTTTTACGTCCAGGGACGGTAATGTATATGGACTGGGAACAGAGGGGAAGGATGTGTTTATTGTCTATGCCCTTGAGGAGACAAAGCTGCTGTTAAAAAAGAATGTGGATTATGAGGCGGCGGTGGAAGCCGGAAGGAATACCTTTGTTTCCAACGATACTACCTATCTTTTTGATGGCGATGACGTGAATGCGGATGTTTATATTGCCACAGAGCTGGCGGTTGGAAGCATGAGTTCCTTTACCAGTTTTTCTGCTGGTACGAAATTTACTTATGAGTTTTATAGAAATGCCCTGATAGCTGTGTCAAATGGGCAGAAGTCATTTGAAGCTGATGATACGACCTACGAAGTGGACGGAGAAGTAATCAAGACAGGCGGCGAGGAGTATGCTCTGGTATCCGATATGAATTTTAATGCGGTGGAGGCGGGGGTATTCCTTAGCCCGGCGTATAAGGCGGCTGCAACGGAGGCGTTTGAGGCAGGGGCGGATTCTTTTTCGTATGCAGACGAACAGGGAGATATGGTGGAGTATCATATTGAGAACAAAAACGGTCAATATCTGCTCAAGCGTTATCAGGAGACCAGAGTGATTGACAGCTACGCATCACCCTCCAAAGCCCATTGGTTTGGCACGGACGGCAACGGAATGGATTTGCTTGCCCGGTTGATGTATGGAGGACGTATCTCTCTGTTGATTGGTTTTGTGGTTATTTTTATTGAAGTGTTTATCGGTATGATTATTGGCGGTGTGTCCGGCTTTTTTGGAGGCTGGGTAGATAATTTGTTAATGCGATTGGTGGATGTGGTCTACTGTATCCCCTCCATGCCTTTATATTTGATTCTTGGTTCGATTATGGACTTTTATCAGGCGGGCGCTACAACCAGAATCTATATGCTCTGTATTGTTATGGCAGTCATCGGCTGGGTTGGAATTGCCAGAATCGTTCGCGGACAGATACTTTCATTAAGAGAGCAGGAGTTCATGGTGGCTGCAGAGGCTACAGGGCTTAGCACCTACAGAAGAATTTTTAAGCATCTGATTCCCAATGTCATTCCGCAGTTGATCGTATTTGCCAGCATGGGTCTGGGTGATGTCATTCTGGCGGAGGCAACCCTCAGCTTCCTGGGATTGGGTATCAAATATCCTGCAGCTTCCTGGGGCAGTATTATCAATGCGGTAAATGATTCTTATGTAATGACAAATTATCTCTTTGTATGGTTGCCGGCAGGTATGTTTATTTTGCTTACGGTACTTGCTTTTAACTTTATCGGTGATGGTTTAAGAGATGCATTTGATCCGAAGATGAAGCGCTAAGCGCAAAGCAACGCAGTTCCTGCGTTCTTCCAGAGGTTTGGAATGATTCAAAGTAATATTGGTATCAAGGTGTAAGGAGAAGGATAATGGCAAAGAGCGGTAATTATATTTCTGCGAAGGAGTCGAGGGCGATATCTAAGAGAAACCGCAAGATTACTTCCGAGATAGAGAAAAAGAGGAATCGTAAGTTTATTCCGGAGGATGAGTATATCACGCAGATGAAAAATGCGGAGAACTGCGTGGAGTTCGATAATGTGCACACATATTTTTTTACAGATATCGGAACTGTAAAATCAGTGAATGGTGTGTCCTTTGAAGTGCCACAGGGTAAAACAGTGGGGATTGTGGGTGAGTCAGGCTGCGGCAAGTCGGTGACAAGTCTTTCACTGATGCAGTTGGTGCAGAGACCCTCCGGTCAGACGGTAGAAGGCGAGATCAGATTTAATACGGGTGATCAGGTCATCAATGTTGTGAATGCGCCCAATTCTGTGATGCAGAAGCTGCGCGGTAACAAGATGTCAATGATTTTTCAGGAACCGATGACTTCCTTGAATCCTGTTTTTCGCATTGGCGCTCAGATTAATGAGGTCATAGAGCTCCATAATCCCAATATGTCTAAAGAAGAGGTTAAGGCGCGTACCCTGGAGATGCTGCAAATGGTCGGGATAGCCAACAAGGAAGGTGTATATAAAATGTACCCACACGAGCTTTCCGGTGGTATGAGACAGAGAATCATGATTGCTATGGCACTTGCCTGTGATCCGAAGCTGATTATTGCAGACGAGCCGACGACCGCACTTGATGTAACGATTCAGGCGCAGATTCTGGATCTGCTTCGCAATCTAAAGGATAAGATTAACAGCTCCATTATGCTGATTACCCATGATCTGGGGGTGGTGGCAGAGATGGCAGATTATGTGGTGGTGATGTACGCAGGGCGCGTGGTGGAAAAAGGTACTGCAAGAGAAATATTCAAGGATCCCAGACATCCTTATACCATAGGACTCATGAATTCAAAACCGGTGGTTGGCAAGCATGTGGAGAAGCTTTACAGCATTCCGGGCAATGTGCCGAATCCCATTGATATGCCGGATTATTGCTATTTTAAGGATAGATGTGAAATGTGCGTAGAGGAATGCGATGGCAAATATCCAGGAGTTGTGAAAGTGTCGCCCACCCATGAGGTGAGCTGTTATCGCTGTGAGGAAGGAGGAGCTGACTATGAGTAAATTACAAATGAATGCAGAAGCTACAACCTCCGAACAAAAGCACACAGAGGATAATATTCTTGAGGTGAAGCATCTGAAAAAATATTTTCCCATCACGGGAGGCTTTTTCGGTGGTGTCACCGGGCATGTGAAGGCAGTGGATGATGTGTCCTTTACCATCAAACGAGGAACCACCATGGGCTTAGTGGGGGAATCGGGCTGCGGTAAATCCACCACCGGACGTACTATTTTGAGACTTTTGGAGAAGACAGAGGGCGATGTGCTTTTTGATGGAGAAGACATCAGTAAATATGATAAAAAGAAATTGAGAGAGCTGCGCACAAAGATGCAGATTATCTTTCAGGATCCATATTCGTCCCTTTCTCCCAGACTGCCGGTGGGAGAGATTATTGGGGAGGCAGTGCGGGAGCACGGATTGATTTCCAAGGATGCGTACAATGATTATATTACAAAGATTATGAAGGAATGTGGTCTGCAGGAGTACCACAAGGATCGTTATCCTCATGAGTTCTCCGGTGGACAGAGACAGCGTATCTGCATTGCGAGGGCTTTGGCGCTTCAGCCGGAATTTGTAGTATGTGATGAACCGGTATCCGCATTGGATGTATCTGTGCAGGCGCAGATTATCAATCTGCTGCAGGAGCTGCAGAGAGACAGAAATCTCACCTATTTGTTCATTTCCCATGATCTGTCGGTGGTAGAGCATATCTCTGATACCATTGGCGTTATGTATCTGGGAAGCCTGGTGGAGACCGGAGAGACGGCAGATATATTTGACGAGCCTCTGCATCCCTATACGAAGGCGTTATTCAGTGCCATCCCTATGCCTGATCCTGACTTGAAAAAGGAGCGCATCCTCTTGCAGGGGGATATTCCTTCTCCTGCCAATCCGCCCAAGGGCTGTAAGTTCCACACCCGCTGTAAGGATTGTATGGAAATCTGTAAGAGTGTGGCTCCGAAAGCCAAAGATATGGGGAACGGACATATAGTCAGATGCCATTTATATGATGAGGCAGTTGACTCATAAAGCATCAAATAAATCATAAGATAAGTACCATAAGACAAATAATAAAAGCATGGAATCTGTTTGTGATTCCATGCTTTTGTATATCATGCGAGTGCATTAGCGGAACAGCAACGGCGAGCCGTCTCCCATATTCAAGTCCTGCAATTCATCCCGCAGCTTTTGTTCGGAAGCGCATGCTGCCTCACTCTGTAAATCCATGTAGAGGATAAACAAATCCTCCAGACTCATATTTTTTTCTGTTGCTATTTCCTGCATAATCGGCTTTAATTTTTCCAACTGTGTGGATACAGGTACCTTTTGTGGATCAATGTCTCCCAAAACATTTTCTGCATAACCGTTTATGCGCGCCAAAAGGCTTTTTTGCTCATCTGTCATGTCTTTTTACCGGACCTTTCTTTTTAATCTTATACACAATATACCATCAAATGCTTGTTATGTACAGAATATTTTGCTACAATAGAAGCATGGCGAAACCAAAGCCGGGAAATCAGAAGGAGAGAAAAACTATGGCAAATATCAGACCATTTCGGGCATATCGGCCGAAGGAGGGGATGGAGGCGAAAATAGCAGCCCTTCCCTATGATGTGTACAATCGTCAGGAGGCATGTGCTGTTGTGGAGAAGAATCCGGATTCCTTTCTGGCGATAGACAGAGCGGAGACGCAGTTCGGACCGGAGGTGGACACTTATGCGCCGGAGGTTTATGAAAAGGCGGCTGGTCTTTTGCATGACAGAATCCGTCGGGGGGATTTTGTGCAAGAGGAGAAGCCGTGCTATTATCTGTATGAACAGACGATGGACGGACGCAGCCAGACAGGTATCGTTGCATGTGCATCTATCGATGATTACAGCAATAATATTATCAAGAAGCATGAGAACACCAGAGCAGATAAGGAACAGGATCGCATCCGGCATGTGGATGCCTGCAATATGCAGACGGGGCCTATTTTCCTTGCCTTTCGGGCAAATGCTTCCCTGCGCCGGATCATTGCCAAGAATAAAGGAGATGCTCCTTTGTATGATTTTGTCAGTGAAGATGGGATAGGTCATCGTGTATGGAAAGTTGCAAATCCGGACGATATTTCCGAAATTCAGGAAGAATTTGCAAGAATTCCTGCAATTTATATAGCGGACGGTCATCATCGCTGCGCTTCGGCGGTGAAGGTGGGCTTGAAACGGCGAGAAGCGCACCCGGACTATACAGGGGAGGAAGCGTTTAACTTTTTCCTTTCGGTGCTGTTTCCGGATGAAGAATTGCACATTTTGGATTATAACAGAGTGGTTAAGGATTTGAATGGCTTGAGCAGCGAAGCATTTATAAAAAAGGTGGAAGAACGCTTTACGGTTAAGGCGTCCGCGGAGGCGGTGCAGCCTGCCCGCAAGGGTGATTTTGGTATGTATTTGGACGATAAGTGGTATACCCTGACGGCGAAGCCGGAGCTTTTGAGTCCGGATGCAGTACAAGGACTGGATGTGTCCATTTTACAGGAGCACCTGCTTGCACCGGTTTTGGGCATAGAGGACCCGAAGAGCGATAAACGAATTGATTTTGTAGGCGGGATTCGGGGACTGGGTGAACTGGAGCGCAGAGTACATACGGACATGCAGGTGGCGTTTTCCATGTATCCTACATCCATCGGAGAGCTTTTTGCGGTGGCGGATGCGAAACGTCTGATGCCGCCGAAGTCCACCTGGTTTGAGCCGAAGCTTAGGAGCGGATTGTTCCTACATGATCTGGAGATCAGATAAAATCAGAATAAAAAATGTGAGTATGCGGAGGGAAAGGCAATGACAAACAAATTATACAAACTTATGAACTGGCCGAAAATCGAAGAAATCATCTATTCTGAATGCAATAATCCGCACGAGCTGCTGGGACCCCATCGCAGCGGAAGCCAGACCTTGATTCAGGCATTTTTTCCTGAGGCATCCAAGGTGGAGATTCAGTGGGATGGGAATGGCAAGGGCAGTGAGGCTTTTGCAAAAAATACCAAGATGGAACAGGCGGATGAGGATGGTTATTTCGCGGTATTGGTTCCGGAAAAGGAATTGCCGAACTATACCTATCAGGTAAGCTATGAGGATGGCAGGCGCGTAAGCTTTGGCGACCCTTATCGTTATGCACCGCAGATTTCCGAGAAGGACATTGTGAAATTTAATAATGGGATTCACTATACCATTTATGAGAAACTGGGCGCACATCCTATGACGATAGATGGGGTGGAGGGCACATATTTTGCACTGTGGGCGCCCAATGCCATGAGAATCAGCGTGGTGGGAGATTTCAACCAGTGGGACGGACGTGTTCATCAGATGAGAATGCTGGAAGAGTGTGGGATATTTGAACTGTTCATTCCGGGAGCAAAATGCGGCGACAATTATAAGTATGAATTGAAATTAAAGACCGGCTTGACTTATCTGAAAGCAGACCCTTATGGCAATGCTGCACAGCTTCGCCCCAACAGCGCATCAGTCATTGCGGATTTGAATGGCTTTAAATGGGAGGACGACAAATTTATCAAGAACCGTGAAGCTTATCAGACGGGCAATGCGCCTATGAGCGTGTACGAAATGTATCCCGGCTCTTTTGCAGACCCCAGGGAGGGAGAGGAGTATGCCAACTGGCGTGAGATAGCGCCGAAGGTGATTACTTATGTGAAGGAAATGGGTTATACGCATGTGGAGCTGATGCCGGTTATGGAGCATCCGCTGGATGCGTCCTGGGGCTATCAGGTGATCGGCTATTATGCACCCACAGCAAGATATGGCAGCCCTGCGGATTTTATGTATTTTATGAATGAGCTTCACAAAGCCGGTATCGGTGTGATACTGGATTGGGTACCTGCTCATTTTCCCAGAGATGTGTATGGTCTGTCCAATTTTGACGGAACCTGTCTTTATGAGCATCAGGACCCCAGACAGGGAAGCCACCCTCATTGGGGAACCCTGATCTATAATTACGGCAGACCCCAGGTGTCCAATTATCTGATTGCCAATGCACTGTTTTGGGTAGAAAAATTCCATGCAGATGCCATTCGTATGGATGCTGTGTCAAGTATGCTTTATCTGGATTACGGTAAGAATGATGGCGAGTGGGTTGCTAATATGTACGGCGGAAACGAGAATCTGGAAGCCATTGAGATGATTAAGCACTTGAATTCTATTATGAAAAAACGCAATCCCGGCGTACTGTCCATTGCGGAGGAGAGTACAGCGTATCCGATGATTACCGGAAGATTGGATGAAGGCGGCTTGGGCTTTGATTTGAAGTGGAACATGGGCTTCATGAACGATTATCTGGATTATATCCATTACGATCCTTATTTCAGAAGCCATCATCATGGGGAACTGACCTTTAGCATGATTTACGCGTACAGCGAGAAGTTCATGTTGGTCTTCTCCCATGACGAGGTTGTCCATGGAAAGGCTACTTTGATAGGCAAGATGCCCGGCACCAGAGAGCAGAAGTTTGCCAATCTGCGCCTGACCTATGCTTACATGATGACCCATCCGGGCAAAAAACTGCTTTTCATGGGACAGGATCTGGGCGAGTTTGATGAGTGGAACGAGAACCGCAGAGTGCAGTGGTACCTGCGAGACGTTCCGGAGCACGAGGGGATTGTCACACTGATGAAGGATTTGAATGCACTTTACAAGACCCATCCCGCAATGTATCAGTTGGACGACAGACCGGAGGGCTTTGAGTGGATCAACAATATCTCCGGCAACGATTGTTATCTGACCTACTTGCGCAAGAGCGATGATGTGGAGGATACCTTGCTTATCGTGGCGAATTTCTCCGGGGTAGAGAAGGAGATCACCACAGGTGTACCTTTTGAAGGAAAATACAAGGAGATACTGAATACCGACAGCACCAGATATGGCGGAAGCGGTGTGGTGAATGCCCGGGTGAAGAAAGCGCAGGAGCGGGAGTGGGATGACAGACAGACCTCTATTACTGTCAAGCTGGCACCCTTGTCGGTGAGCATCCTGCAATTTATTCCGTATACGGAGGAAGAGCTTACAAAGGTGATTGAGGAGCGCGTCCGCAGAAATACACCGGTAAAAAAGGCGGCAAAGACCACTAAGACCGAAAAGTCCGCTAAGACCGAAAAGACCACTAAGACTGAAAAGACCACAAGGACGACTGCCAAGAAGACCGGCGGCAGAAAGAAGACGGCTAAGGAAGCTGACTAAAAGAGATGGGATGGTGAGCGATGGATTCAAAATTTTTGGAGCAGCTTGCTCAAAAAGCGGGTGATCTTGGATTAAGAATATTGTTTGCTGTTATTTTCTTTATTGTGGGCGTGCAGATTATTAAGCTGATCAGAAAGATTACCAAGAAAGCCATGAATCGGGCGAATGCGGATATTGGTGTGATTCAGTTCGTGGATTCCTTCGTGAAAGCAGCTCTGTATATTGTACTGGTATTTATGTTGGCATCCTATTTCGGCGTGGATGCCGCCAGTATTGTAGCACTGTTGGGCTCGGCGGGCGTAGCCATTGGTCTGGCAGTGCAGGGCTCTCTGTCCAATCTGGCAGGCGGCGTGCTCATTCTGCTTTTAAAGCCGTTTAAAGTGGGGGATTATATCGTGGAGAGCGGTCACGGCATGGAAGGAACGGTTATAGAGATTAGTATTTTCTACACCAAACTGAAGACGTTTGATAACAGGATTATCATTTTGCCCAACGGTAATCTCGCCAATAACAGTCTCACCAATGTGACAGGAGCGGACACCAGAAGATTAGATATTCCGTTCAGTATTTCCTACGATTCTGATATCCGGACGGCAAAGAAAGTGTTGGAGGAGCTGTTAAAATCAGACGAGAAGGTGATGAAGGGTCAGGATGTGTTTGTGGTGGTGGATGAGTTGGCGGATTCCGGTGTGAATATGAGCATGCACTGTTGGGTGCGAACGGAAGATTACTGGAAAACAAAGTGGAGATTGACAGAGCAATGCAAATATACGCTGGAAGGAGCGGGCATTACGATTCCTTTTCCACAGTTGGATGTGCATTTGGAACAGTGAGAAAAACAGGGGAACGGAATATATGAATTCAACAAAAAAGAGATAGGGATTTACCTTATCTCTTTTTGAATATAAGCTGAAAATGGGACTCGAACCCACGACCCCTTCATTACGAGTGAAGTGCTCTACCAACTGAGCTATTTCAGCATGTTGCAAACTGACAACAAAAATATTATATAGGTTCTCGCGCCATTTTGCAACCATTAATTTTATTTTCTTTCAATTCGGTTTTCAATCCACTGCAAGCCCTTGTAAAAACCCATGGCGATCAGGCAGAGGAGGATGACGCTGGTAATCACCAGATTGAGCTGAAATACCTGGGAGCCGTAAATAATCAGATATCCGAGACCGCGCCTCGCCGCCAGAAATTCTCCAATGATGACGCCCACCAGGGCAAGACCGATATTCACCTTGGTGGTGGCAAGCAAAATAGGTACAGAACCCGGAAGGACTACTTTGTGAAAAGCGTCTCGTTTGGAGCCGCCCAGCGTGTAGATCAATGTCAGCTTTTCTTCGTCGTTTTGTTTGAAGCCTGTGTAAAAGCTGATAATGGAACCAAATAACGCCACACTGATTCCTGCGACAATGATGGTGGTAGTTCCCGTACCCAGCCAGACAATGAACAGCGGAGCCAGAGCGGATTTAGGCAGGCTGTTTAAGATGACAAGGTAGGGCTCCAGTATCTCTGACAGCTTTGTGGAATACCACAAAAGAGTTGCTGTCACAAGACTGATGATAAAGACCAATAAAAAACTTACCACAGTCTCGAATAACGTGATGCCGATGTGCATAAAAATAGAATAATCCTTACATAATTCCCAAAACAGCTTTAATATTCTGCTGGGGCTGGAAAAGAAAAAGCTGTCTATTTTGCCGGTGTTTGCTCCCAGTTCCCAAAAGAGCAGGAATAAAAACAAAAGAAAAAAACGCCAAAAAGCCACAAATAGCTTGTGCCTACGGTGCAGCTCCAGATAAAGTGCCTGTCTATCGGATGGGATGGGCTTTTCCAAGGTGTCTTGACTGGCGGATTTATGCTTCTTGACCTTCATCTTCACTCAACTCCTTCCATAAAAGATTAAAATAATATTGGAATTCCGGTGCATTTCGGGATGCAAGCGGTGAATCGTCGGGCAGCGTCAGCCGGATGGGTATCTCCTGTTTTACCACTGCCGGTCGCCTGCTGAGGATAATAATACGGTCAGCGAGGCTGATGGCTTCGGACAGATCGTGGGTAATGATCAACATGGTCTTGCCCGCCGCGCGAATCAGATTGCAGATGTCCGCAGACACAAAGAGGCGTGTCTGATAATCCAAAGCGCTGAAGGGTTCATCCAACAAAAGAAGCTGTGGCTCCAAAGCCAGGGTGCGGATTAAGGCGGCGCGCTGCTTCATCCCGCCGGAGAGCTCACTGGGGCGTTTGTTGCGAAATTTTTCGAGATTATAATCCTTGAGAAGCTGATTGACATAAGCAATCCGTTCTTCCGTCATCATATGGTTGATTTCCAAGCCGAGTATTACATTCTGGTAGATTGTTCTCCATTCAAACAGATGGTCGTGCTGCAGCATATAACCAATGCGGGGATATCTAAGAGAACCATCCGGATTGTTGACAGTGATTGTGCCCTCTTCAGGTGCCAACAGACCTGCAATAATGGATAGCAGAGTAGACTTGCCGCAGCCGCTGGGACCGACCACCGCCAGAAATTCTCCTTTCTTTACACCGAAAGAAATGTCCTTTAGGGCGACAGTTTCACCTTGTAGGCTGTGATAGGAGTAGCCGATGTTTTTTAACTCAATGATATTTTCCATGGGAATAGGCCTTTCTTTCGTCCCTGTTTACCACATTATATGAAGACAGGGGCAAAATGGTGTGGTCGCTGTATTGCAATAAAGCGTTATTTGTGGTAAAATATCACTATTCGGCGTCAAGGATTGCTTTGACTTCGGACAGACAGATTGCAGAAAGACAGAGGAAGCACGAGACGATGGCACAGCTATGGGGAGGACGTTTTACCAAAGAGACAGAGAAAAAGGTCTATGATTTCAATGCGTCCATTTCTTTTGACAAACGATTATTAGCACAGGATATAGAGGGCAGTATCGCGCATGTGGTCATGCTTACAAAACAAGGAATATTGACTGCTGAAGAGCGGGATGCCATTATCAAGGGTCTCACCGGAATCCGGGAGGATGTGGAGAATGGGAAGCTTGCAATTACGCAGGAGTACGAGGATGTACACAGCTTTGTGGAGGCGAATCTCATCGAACGGATTGGCGATGCGGGGAAAAAGCTTCACACCGGAAGAAGCCGCAACGATCAGGTAGCACTGGATATGAGTCTGTATACAAGGGCGCAGGTATTACTGGTGGACGAGCTATTGGGAGAACTGCTTGCGGCGCTGCTTGCGACGATGGAGGAGCATCTGAATACCTATATGCCGGGCTTTACCCATCTTCAGAAGGCGCAGCCCATCACTCTGGCGCATCATTACGGCGCTTATTTCGAGATGTTCAAGAGGGACAGACTCAGACTTTCTGATATTTATTGGCGTATGAATTATTGCCCTTTGGGAGCCGGGGCGCTTGCCGGCACAACGTATCCTTTGGATCGCAATTATACGGCTTCACTGTTGGGATTTGAGGGACCTACCCTCAACAGCATTGATTCTGTGGCGGACAGGGATTATTTGATTGAATTTTTATCGGCATTGTCTACGATTATGATGCACTTGAGCCGGTTCAGCGAGGAGATTATCATCTGGAATTCCAATGAGTACGGCTTCGTGGAAATTGATGATGCGTATTCTACCGGTAGCAGCATCATGCCACAGAAGAAGAATCCTGATATCGCAGAACTGGTGCGGGGCAAGACCGGACGTGTATATGGTGCGCTGATTTCCCTGCTTACCACGATGAAGGGGCTGCCGCTTGCTTACAATAAGGATATGCAGGAGGACAAGGAAGTGGCGTTCGATGCCATGGATACAGTGAAGGATTGTCTGGAACTGTTTACCGGGATGATTCGCACGATGAAGTTCCGCAAGGAGCGTATGGCAAAGAGTGCCATGAACGGCTTTACCAATGCTACGGATGCTGCGGATTATCTGGTGAATAAGGGAGTGCCTTTCAGGGATGCCCATGGAATCATTGGCAGACTGGTTCTATATTGCATTGATAAAGATGTACCCATTGATGCTTTGCGTCTGGAGGAGCTTCAGGCAATCAGCGATAAGTTTGAACCCGATATATATGACGCAATTTCCTTAAAAACCTGCGTGGAAAAGCGGTTGACCATAGGTGCACCCGGACCGGAGGCGATGAAAGAGGTCATTGAGCGGAACAAGGAGTTCCTTGCGAAATTTGTTATATCGTCGGAGCGATGCTCTGATTGATTTATAAAGAGAAGCCGGCGAAAATGCCGGGATGGAGGAGATTATGAGCGATAAGTTAAAAGTTGGAATTTTAGGCGGAACCGGTATGGTAGGGCAGAGATTTATCTCTCTGCTGGAGAATCATCCCTGGTTTGAGGTGACTACGATTGCTGCGAGCCCCCGCTCGGCAGGCAAGACCTACGAGGAGGCTGTGGGTGATAGATGGAAGATGACGACTCCTATGCCGGAGGCTGTCAAAAAGCTCGTGGTTATGAATGTCAATGAGGTGGAAAAGGTGGCTTCGGAGGTTGATTTTGTATTCAGCGCCGTGGACATGTCCAAGGATGAGATCAAGAAAATTGAAGAAGATTATGCCAAGACAGAGACGCCTGTTGTGTCCAATAACAGCGCGCACAGATGGACGCCGGATGTTCCCATGGTGGTTCCTGAGATCAATCCCGAGCATATGAAGGTGATTGACTTCCAGAAGAAGCGTCTGGGCACTACCAGAGGCTTTGTGGCTGTTAAGCCCAACTGTTCTATTCAGAGCTATGCACCCGTGCTTACTGCATGGAAGGAATTTGAGCCGGTTGAGGTTGTGGCAACCACCTATCAGGCAATTTCCGGTGCTGGCAAAACCTTTAAGGATTGGCCGGAGATGGAGGGGAATATCATCCCTTATATCGGCGGTGAGGAAGAGAAGAGTGAGAAAGAGCCCCTGCGTATCTGGGGACAGATTGAGAACGGTGAAATCGTTCCCGCCACTTCTCCTGTTATTACCTGCCAGTGTATTCGTGTTCCGGTTTTGAATGGACATACTGCCGCTGTGTTTGTGAAATTTAATAAAAAGCCTACGAAGGAGCAGTTGATCGAGAAGCTTCGCAGCTTTAGCGGCGAACCTCAAAGATTGGGTCTTCCCAGTGCGCCCAAGCAGTTTATCCAGTATCTTGAGGAGGACAACAGACCCCAGGTATCTTTGGATGTGGATTTTGAGAACGGCATGGGCATCAGTGTGGGACGCCTGCGTGAAGATACCGTATATGACTACAAGTTTGTGGGACTCTCTCACAATACGGTCCGCGGTGCAGCGGGCGGTGCTGTTCTCTGTGCAGAATTGTTAAAGGCACAGGGATATATCACGAAGAAATAACAAATGTAAATGATGGAAGCGGGGAGCTTTTTTATGAATGAGATGCGTTATCAGCTTGATTTATTGAAAGCGATGAACCAAAAGCTGACGGCGAAGGATCGAATGTATCATTTGATATGCGATACGGTGTCCTGTGCCTTTTTATACTACTCCTTTGATAAAAATGAACTGACAACACTGGGGAAATGGCGTGATTTCTTTGATTTTGAGATTCGTGAGGTCAAGGAGATATCCCAATTTTTTGACGCGGTGGAGGACGCCTATGCCCTTCCTCTTTTGGATGTCATCTTTTTGGAAAAGAATCATCAGAGCTTTGCTTCCATAGAGTGCTATATGAAAGATAAGAAGGCGTGGTATAGCTTCAGTACGCAAGTGCTGTATGATGAGGAGGATCATCCTACGGACAAAGTGATTTGTATTGAAAATATCACCAAATCTAAGGTTCAGAATGAAGAGCTGACCTATATGGCGTACTACGATGGACTGACCGGACTTTATAATCGCAATTACTTTGTGCGTCTGCTCGGTGAGCATATCCGCAGGGCAGAGGAGGAGAATAATGTGGTCAGTGTCATGATTATTGACATTGATGATTTTCGTAAAATAAATGATGGACAGGGAATCATTGTGGGTGATGAGCTTGTTCAGCAGTTGGGCTCTTTTTTGAAGGAATTGTGTAATGATAAGGTGATGGTATGTCATCTGAACAGTGATATTTATTGTCTTGCAATCTATTCTCCCACAGGGAATTGCGGCGTGGAAACGGTTATCAGACAGATACAGGAGCGCACGAAACAGCCCTTCCGCTTGAGCAGCGGACAGGAATTGAAGATTACAGTCAGTATTGGAGTGGCGGAATATCCGGAAGCAGCCACAACGCCCTTGGAGCTTTTGAATTGTGCAGAGATCGTTATGTACAAGGGTAAGGCGATGGGTAAGAATATTGTTCAATATTACAATGCTGCGATTTTGGATGATTTTCTGTATTCGGTGGAGCTGGACAAAAAACTGAAAGAAGCGGTTTTCAACCAGAATTTTGAAATCCATTTTCAGCCCCAGTTTTATTCGACGGATAAACGCTTGAGAGGTGCAGAGGCTCTGATCCGATGGAGGGATACCACCGGAAATACCATCAGCCCGGCTGTTTTCATACCCGTTGCAGAGAAGAATGGAACCATCGTGTCCATCGGCAACTGGGTTGTTGAACAAAGCGTAAAGCAATATATGGAGTGGAAGAAGCAGTACGGAATAGACTTCATACTATCCATCAATATATCGGCATTACAATACAGCAGAGATGATTTTGTGGATAATCTTGTGGCTATTTTGAATAAATATGAGATGGATTCCAACTGTTTGGAATTGGAGATTACTGAGTCGGTGCTGATAGAGAATTTCAAATCAGTATCTGATAAATTGAAGGTTTTGAAAAGCTATGGCATCAGAGTATCGCTGGATGATTTCGGAACCGGATTTTCTTCGCTGTCTTATTTGATGCGTTTGCCCATCGACACGCTGAAGATAGATAAGTCCTTCATTGACACTGTGTTGACGGATCATGCGACACAGATTATCACCGAGTCGATTATTGACATGGTGAAGGCACTTGGCTTTGAATCCATTGCGGAGGGCGTGGAGGATGAACGGCAATTTCAATATCTGCACGATGTCGGCTGTGATGTGATACAGGGTTATCTGTTGGGAAGACCGATGCCGCCGGAGCAGATGGAGCATGTGCTGGAACAGGCAGAAAGGCAAATTTATTAAAATGTTTGTAGGGAGAACTGCGGAGTTAAAGTTTCTGGAACATTATTACGAACAGGATGGAAGCCGGATTTTGGTTGTATATGGACAGCGGGGCGTGGGTAAGACCGCCCTGCTGCGTAAGTTTACAGAAAAAAAGGTGAGTGTAACCTATGTGGCAAGATCCTGCTCGGATAGAGAACAGCGCTATCAGTGGGCATGCGAGTTGGAAAGCAATGGGGTTGAGATAGCCGGATATCCGGAATACTCCGAGATTTTTCAACAAATCAGTTCTGAATTTCATGAGAAAAAGCTGGTCTTCGTAATAGATGAATTTCATTATATCGCCAAGAACAACGCTGCTTTTTTGGAGCAGTTGGTAGATTATATGAACCACGCGAGTGAAGCTATTTTGTTCGTGCTATGCACTTCTGCGGCAGGGTGGGTAGAAAACAGTATGGTAGGGCGATTTGGAAGTGCGGCGCTTTCCATCAGCGGACTGCTCAAGGTCAGGGAGATGCACTTTGAAGAAATCGTAAAATGCTTTCCGGGATTTGATAAAAAAGCTTACATTGAGAATTATGCGGTATTGGGCGGAATGCCCGGACTTTGGAACTGTTTTACGCCCGAATGGAATACGCGGGACAATATCATACAAAATGTTCTTACAAAAGAGAGCAGACTTTACAATGAGCTCTCTACGTTTATGTTCGAGGAATTGCGGGAGCTTGCTGTGTACAATACGATTTTGGCGGCAATGGCGAGAGGCTGCAATAAATTGAATGATATTCATAGGCACACAGGATTTTCTCGTGCCAAAATCAGTGTTTATCTGAAAAATCTGATGGAATTGGAACTGGTGGAAAAGGTGTTTTCCTTTGACTTAGATGACCGTGGCGACACACAAAAGGGAATCTATCGCATCAGTAATCCTTTTGTGAGATTTTATTTCCGATTTCTGTTTCCCAATGGGACCCTGTTAAAGGAACTGGAGCCGGAAGCCTTTTATCGTGCCGCAGTCGAGGCGGTCTTTCCTGAGTATGTGGAGGAGGCTTATCGCAGGATATGCAGAGAAGAAATCGGCAGTATCTCAAAGAGTGTTGGTGAATGGCTGGGCAAAGCCGGTACGTTGGATGTGGTGTCCAGGGAGAGAGATGGCAGTATGGTTGTGGCGAACTGCTCTTATTCCAGACAAATGGGGATAGAGGACTATGAGTGGCTGACCTACTGTGCTGCAAAAGCAAAGATATCCAATGCAGTGCTGTGTCTTTACAGTGAAGTGGGATTTGATGCTAAATTGCAGCAGATAGCGGCGCAGAATGAGGTTGAGCTGTGCAGCATCAATATGGAATAAGGATGAAAACGAAGTGAGCAAGAATTTATTTATAGCGGAAAAGCCCAGTGTGGCAAAGGAATTTGCCAATGCACTGAAATATAAAATGCGTTCCATGGATGGCTATATGGAGTCAGAGGAGGCGATTGTCACATGGTGTGTGGGACATCTGGTGACAATGAGTTATCCCGATGCTTATGATGAACGCCTGAAGCGATGGAGTTTTGACACCATCCCCTTTATACCGCAGGAATTCAAGTATGAAGTAATTGGAAGCGTCAAAAAACAGTATACCATCGTCAGTTCTCTACTGAACCGTCCGGATGTGGAAACTATTTATGTATGTACGGACTCAGGGCGTGAGGGAGAGTACATATACCGCCTGGTGGAACAGATGGCGGGGGTACAGGGCAAAAAAAGAAAGCGTGTCTGGATTGATTCCCAGACGGAGGAGGAGATTTTGCGCGGCATCAAAGAGGCGAAGGATCTTGGAGAATATGACGCGCTCAGCGACGCAGCATATCTGCGGGCGAAGGAAGACTATCTGATGGGTATTAATTTTTCCCGTGTCCTTACCTTGAAATACGGTAATTCGGTGAAGGATTACCTGAAGCGGGATAAAGGCGTGATTTCTGTGGGACGCGTGATGACATGTGTGTTGGGGATGATTGTAAACAGAGAACGGGAGATACGTTCCTTTGTAAAGACACCGTTTTATCGCGTGATGGGCAATTTCAAGCTGCAGGATAAGGCGTTTTCAGGGGAATGGAAGGCAGTGGAGGGTTCTAAATATTATGCTTCCCCCATGCTTTACAAGGAAAACGGCTTTAAGGAACGAGGGGGAGCAGAGAAGCTGGTGGAGGAGCTTACGGCGGAGCCGGTTGGAGTTGCGTTTGTTGAGAGCAATGAGCACAAAAAGGAGAATAAAAATCCGCCCTTGCTTTATAATCTTGCGGAATTGCAAAATGATTGCTCCAAATATTTTAAGATCAGTCCTGACGAGACTCTGCGAATCAGGCTGGAGCTCAATGAGTAAAAGATCGTGACCTATCCCAGAACGGATGCCCGCGTGCTCTCCACGGCAGTCGCCAAGGAGATTCACAAGAATATCGGAGGACTGAAAGGCTATGGACTGGTGGGGCAGTTTGCGGCAGAAATCCTCACAGCCGGAAGCTATAAGAATCTGGCAAAGACGAGATATGTCAATGATAAGCAGATTACAGACCATTATGCCATCATTCCCACCGGACAGGGACTGCACAATCTGTCAGGACTTCCCCCCACCTCCCAGAGGGTCTATGAGATTATTGTGAGGAGATTTCTCAGTATCTTTTATCCGGCGGCAGTCTATCAGAAATTTGCCTTGTGCGTGAAGGTGAAGGAAGAGAAGTTTTTTGCCAATTTCAAGGTGTTGGCTTCAGAAGGGTATCTGAAGATTGCTGCTTTTTCCTTCAAAAAGGATGCAGCGCAAAAGGAAAATGGTGGCACAGAGGAAGCAGGACAGGAAGAGGAGAAGTGCGACGAGGATTTCATGAAGCTTCTGCTGGCACTGAAAAAAGGTGATGCGGTAGAGGTTGAGGGCTATGAAATCAAAGAGGGAGAGACCTCTCCGCCCAAGCGTTACACATCGGGAAGCATTATATTAACCATGGAAAATGCGGGGCAGTTCATAGAGGATGAGGAGCTGCGCGCCCAAATCAAGGGAAGTGGAATCGGTACCAGTGCCACCCGTGCGGAGATATTAAAAAAATTAGTAAATATAGAGTATCTGGCACTGAATAAAAAGACCCAGGTACTCACCCCGACCCTTATGGGGGAAATGATTTATGATGTGGTAAATGATTCCATCCGCCCTTTGCTTGACCCGGCACTGACAGCGAGCTGGGAGAAGGGACTTACGATGGTTGCGGACGGTAATATCACGGCGGACGAGTATATGAGCAAGCTGTCAGATTTTGTGACGCGCAGAACCAATATCGTAAAACAATTAAGCAATCAAGGTGCGCTGTATGCCCGGTTTCGTGCTGCAGAGCAAAATTATAAGAGTTCAAGGAAAAAATAAAGTATTTCAAAATAAAGCACCAGAGGGTGCAGAAAGGCGGATAAGAAATGAATCCTATTACTATTGCAGATTTGTATGATCTGGAGGAGACCATAGCGGCGGAAATCTTTGAGGGAATCACCTACCCTTGGGAGGTACTTCCGAAGATTCATGATTTTATTATTCAGTTGGGCAATACATTGCCGACGGAACAATTTGAACAAAGAGGCGAAAATATCTGGGTAGCAAAAAATGCCACCGTTGCGCCGACAGCCTGTCTGAATGGACCGCTGATTATTGATGAGGGGGCAGAGATTCGTCATTGTGCTTTTGTAAGAGGCAATGCGATTGTGGGAAAAGGCGCCGTAGTGGGCAATTCCACAGAGCTGAAGAATGTGATTCTGTTCAATAAGGTGCAGGTGCCTCATTACAATTATGTGGGCGATAGCGTCCTTGGTTTTAAAGCGCACATGGGAGCCGGCTCCATCACCTCCAATGTCAAAAGTGATAAGACGCTTGTGGTAGTCAAGGATGGAGAGAAGACATATGAGACAGGACTCAAGAAGATGGGGGCTATGTTGGGAGACAACGTGGAAGTAGGGTGCAACAGCGTTCTGAATCCGGGTACTGTCATCGGACGCAATTCCAATGTCTATCCCACATCTATGGTCAGAGGAGTTGTGCCGGCAAATAGCATATTTAAGAAAGATGCCGGGGTTGTAGAGAAGGAATAAAAGCAGTAAATGAACTTTTTTTGACAAACTACTAGATTTTTCTCCTCAAATGTGAGAGAATAAAAGCAATGTCTACGGCGTCTATCAGCAGTAGCACCGTAAGACCAGATTGGAAAGGAGATTTCACATGATTTATTCAAAGGAAGTTGAAGAAATGTGTCCGGTAGCACAGGGCGTCAATCACGGCTGTGCTCCTATCCCAGAAGAAGCAAAATGGGTAAAAGCAAAGGAAGTAAAGGATATTTCCGGTTTGACTCACGGTGTTGGTTGGTGTGCGCCTCAGCAGGGTGCCTGCAAACTGACATTGAATGTCAAAGAGGGTATCATTCAGGAAGCACTGGTTGAGACAATCGGCTGCTCCGGTATGACCCATTCTGCAGCAATGGCTGCCGAGATTCTGCCCGGCAGAACCATTTTGGAAGCATTGAATACAGACCTTGTATGCGATGCAATCAATACTGCTATGAGAGAATTGTTTTTACAGATTGTCTATGGACGTACTCAGAGTGCATTTTCTGAGGACGGACTTCCTATCGGTGCGGGTCTTGAGGATCTTGGAAAAGGTCTCAGGAGCCAGGTTGGTACCATGTATGGTACTTTGAAGAAGGGACCTCGTTATCTGGAGATGGCAGAGGGCTATGTAACCGGTATCGCTCTGGATGCAGACGATCAGATCATCGGTTATCAGTTCGTAAGCCTTGGCAAGATGACTGACTTCATCAAGAAGGGTGATGATCCCAATACTGCTTATGAGAAGGCTAAGGGCCAGTATGGTCGTGTGGCTGATGCAGTGAAGATTATCGACCCCAGACAGGAATAAGATAGGAGGACAATTACAATGGCATTATTTGAATCATATGAAAGAAGAATTGACAAGATCAATTCTGTACTGAACAGCTATGGTATCGCTTCTATCGAAGAGGCTGAAAAGATTACCAAAGATGCTGGACTTGACGTTTACAATCAGATCAAAGGCATTCAGCCGATCTGCTTTGAGAATGCTTGTTGGGCTTATACAGTAGGCGCAGCAATCGCTATTAAGAAGAATTGCAGAAAAGCTGCTGATGCGGCTGCAGCAATCGGAGAGGGACTCCAGGCATTCTGTATTCCCGGCTCTGTTGCTGATACCCGTAAGGTGGGTCTTGGTCATGGTAATTTGGGTAAGATGCTGTTGGAGGAGGAGACTGAGTGCTTCTGTTTCCTGGCAGGTCATGAGTCCTTTGCTGCAGCAGAGGGTGCTATCGGTATCGCAGAGAAGGCTAACAAGGTTCGCCAGAAGCCGCTGCGCGTTATCTTGAATGGTCTTGGAAAGGATGCGGCACAGATTATTTCTCGTATCAACGGATTTACCTTCGTTGAGACAGAGTATGATCCTTACACCAACACTGTAAAGGAGATTTCCCGCACTGCATATTCTGACGGACTCCGCGCAAAGGTAAACTGCTATGGTGCCAATGATGTCTGTGAGGGTGTTGCAATCATGCACAAGGAGGGTGTAGATGTATCTATCACCGGTAACTCCACTAACCCTACCAGATTCCAGCATCCTGTTGCAGGTACTTATAAGAAAGAGTGTATTGAGCAGGGTAAGAAGTATTTCTCTGTTGCATCCGGCGGCGGTACCGGACGTACTCTTCATCCGGATAACATGGCTGCAGGTCCTGCTTCCTACGGTATGACAGATACCTTGGGGCGTATGCACTCTGACGCACAGTTTGCAGGTTCTTCTTCCGTTCCTGCACATGTGGAGATGATGGGTCTCATCGGTGCCGGCAACAACCCCATGGTTGGAATGACTGTAGCAGTAGCTGTGTCTATCGAAGAAGCTGCTAATGAGAATCGCTTCTAAGATACAAGCATATATTTTGAAGTGTAGTTCACACACGAGACTCGATGTCGTATATTGAGGAGGGAAAGAAATGTACTATTGTAAAAATTGTGGCGAAGCATATATGACAGACGAAGCAGTTATGTGTGTAAAATGTGGTGTCGCAAAAGGACGGGGACTTAATTATTGCCACAATTGTGGCAAGGCACTTCAGCCCGGCTCTGGTGTATGTTTATCTTGCGGAGTGCCGTCCACAACGGTGTCTGCATCTACAGCAAACGGTGAGGCGAAATCTAAGATTGCAGCCGGATTGTTGGGTATTTTTCTGGGTGGATTTGGTATACATAATTTCTATCTTGGATATACGTCTAAGGCTATTACCCAGTTGGTGCTCACAATCGTGGGAATTGTACTGAGCTGTATTGTAGTCGGAGTCTTTCTCGTTATGGGAGTCAGTATCTGGGGGCTTGTAGAGGGCATCATGATTCTCACCGGTAAAATCAATACGGATGCTAATGGAATTCCATTAACAGAATAAATGCGGGTGTATCCCGCCAAAGAAAAGGAGATTAAAATGGACGGACAGAACTTTAACAACGAACAGAACACGCAGCCTGTTCAGGACAATGGTTTTTCTCAAGAGGTTTCTCAGGAGAATAACTACTATCAGGATAATACGAACAGTAATCCTTATCAGACAACCGGCTACGATGTACAGGTGGAAGAGCCTGCCAAGAGCACAGATCCTTTGGCGATTGTCAGCTTAGTGCTTGGTATTATTGGTATCGTGTTGGCATGCTGTGATGGTATCGGTATTGTATTCGGTATCGCAGGCTTGATCTGTGCAATTATTGCGCAGATGCGTGGCAAGAGCGGCGTCGGAACCGCAGGCTTGATTTGCTCAATTATTGCACTTGTGATCGCGGTTATTTTCATCATACTGATGATTATTGGCTTTGCGGCAATCGGAAGCGATCCGGAGCTTTATAACCAGATTTTGGAAAACATGTAATGATGAAGAAAAAAAGAACATTGGAGGAACAGCTATACCTATATGGAATCGCGGCACTTGTGATAGGCGTGCTTGGGATATGGCTGTACTCCAAGCTCTATTATCCACTGTTTAAGGACACAGGATGTGTGTTTCACAATGTGACCGGCGTTTATTGTCCGGGCTGCGGAGGAACACGGGCGACATTGGAGCTGCTGCATGGGCACTTCCTTAGGTCTCTGTGGTATCATCCTCTGGTGCTGTATGCCGGGATGATCTACAGTGGGTTTATGCTGAGTTATACCTTTGCAAGATTACATTTGTTTCACGCAAAAGGTTGGAAGTTTCATAATTGGTATCTGTATGTTGCAGTGGGAATTGTGCTTGTCAACTGGATACTCAAGAATGTGCTTCAATTTCAATTTCAGATTATCATGGTCTAATGATAATAAATAAATACGACAGGAGAGAGTAAAAATGGATAAAAAGGTTACAGGTATTGTTGCTTATTTGACAATTATCGGATGGTTGGTTGCCTTCTTTGCCGGTGATAAAGAGGGTGCTAAGTTCCATTTGAATCAGTCTCTTGTTCTTTTTATCGCAAATATTATTTGTGGTGTTATTTCCAGAATTCCTTATATAGGATTTGTTGGAGGAATCTTGAGTCTGGTGCTTTTTGTATTCTGGATTATCAGCTTTATCTGGGCATGCCAGGGCAAAGAGCAGAGCCTTCCTCTGATTGGCGAGATTCATCTTTTGAAATAAGCATCAATAACAAAGGTGTAAAAAAGCTCTTTATTATCCCAAAAGCGGGAGAATAAAGAGCTTTTCTTTATGTAATAGGATGTAATAGGAAATTGCTCTGCAATTCCTATTACACAAAAAGCGCTCCGCTATGGATGCGCACTCGCGCGTAACGTAAATGTTGCACAAATGCAACCGCGCTCTGCGCGAGAATGCCGCAAGCGGGATTCTTTTTTATATGATAGGAAAGTTCTCGAGTATAGTGGTAAGAGTTATTCTTCGGTAATGATTAATCCCATATTTTCAGGGTCTTCTCCATGCAGAAAGGCAATGATAATCTGCACGCGTTTGTAAGCGCGTGCATAATTTTCCTTCGCATAGGCGGCGTTGCTGGTATTGTAGGAGCTGTCATCCTTATAAACCTCGTGATAGCTGCTGACGGCTTCCGTCATATAGGTGGAGGATTCGTCCGCCAGGGGCTCCAGATAATTAAATTCGTCCGGAAAATCCAGTTCCCCAAAAGTCTTAAATTCTGCATCCAATTCATCCAAATGAAGCAAAAGCTCTGATGCAGCAGTGTCTGATTCCGCATCAATATTGTTGATTGCTGTATCTATCGTAGAAATATTTGTGCAAAAGCTATCAATGGCATCTTTAAACTGTGTTATCTCAGAATCCCTGCCGCAGGCACAAAGCGCCAGTGCTGCAAGAATTGCACACCCAAAACAAAGAAATCTTCTCTTCAAAATAAAATGTCTCCCATCTACTCGACAGTTGTCGAATGTTGTACTCCCAATATCTAAAATTTACCATATTATTTCATTTTTCGCAAGTTAGTATTCTGAAAAAAGACTTCAATCATTACTTTACGATGGAAAGTATTCTGTGTTATGATATATAGAAATTGAAAAAGTATGCAAGGGATGTGTTGTTATGACAAAAAATGAGTTTTTGGAGCTGGCACGGCAACAAATACTTTATCTTGATGGAGCAACAGGCTCGAATCTGGTGAAGGCAGGGATGCCCTCAGGTGTTTGTCCGGAGCAGTGGGTGTTAGAGCATCGGGATGTGATGCTGAAACTGCAAAAAGATTATGTGAAGGCAGGCAGTAACATATTGTACGCCCCCACCTTTACTGCCAATCGCATCAAACTGGCGGAATATCATCTGGAAGAACAGATGGAAGAGATGATTCGCGACCTGGTGCGATTATCCAAGGAGGCTGCTGTCAGTAGCACAAGGCAGAAGGACTATGTTGCCGGAGATCTGACTATGACCGGTGAGCAATTAAAGCCCATGGGCAAGATGGAGCTTGAGACACTGATTGATGTCTATAAAGAGCAGATTATACTCCTGGAGGAAGCAGGCGCGGATTTGCTTGTGGTAGAGACCATGATGAGCCTTGCAGAGACCAGGGCGGCACTCATAGCGGCAAAGGAAGTCAGCAGTCTGCCGGTGATGGTTACAATGACCTTTGAGACGGACGGGCGTACCCTTTATGGAACAGACGCGAAGACTGCTGCCATTGTATTGGAGTCTCTGGGAGCCTGTGCCATCGGGGCGAATTGTTCCACCGGACCGGCACATATGGAGCAGGTAATTACCGATATGACATCCGTGACAACCATTCCTATCATCGCAAAGCCCAATGCGGGACTGCCATCTCTGGATGAAAACGGAAATACCTGCTATGATATGGATGCTGCAACCTTTGTGGAGGAGATGCAGATTCTGGTAAATGCCGGGGCGACCATTCTGGGAGGCTGTTGCGGCACCACGCCGGACTATATAGCGGGATTGCATAAGGCTTACGGTGAGCAAATACTTGCAAAGCCGTCCAGACGACCCTGTGGCATCAGATATCTTACCAGTGAACGCGTGACGGTGGAATTTGGTTTAAATGATCCGTTTATGATTGTGGGTGAGCGCATCAATCCTACCGGTAAAAAAGCGCTTCAGGCAGAGCTTCGAGAACAGAATTTTGACCGTGTCGTGCAATTTGCAGAAGAGCAGGAGAAATGCGGAGCCCAGATACTGGATGTCAACATGGGCATGAGCGGTATTGATGAGAAGGCTATGATGCTGCGGGCAATCGAGGAGGTTTCCGGTGTGACGAATCTTCCTCTTTCTCTGGATTCCAGCTTTGTGGATGTGCTGGAGGCGGCACTGCGTCATTATCCGGGCAGGGCGTTGATTAATTCTATTTCATTGGAGACAGAAAAATTTGAAAAGCTTTTACCCATAGCGGCAAAATATGGTGCAATGTTCATTCTACTGCCGTTGTCGGATAAAGGTCTGCCGGAGAACCTGGCGGAAAAAAAGCAAATCATCCAGACCATTTATAAGCGGGCGTTGGAATTGGGAATGCGTATTGAAGATATTGTGGTAGATGGACTGGTGGCAACGGTGGGAGCCAATAAATGTGCGGCGTTGGACACCTTGGAAACCATTGCCTATTGTAAAGAGAATGGGTTTGCCACCATCTGCGGTTTGTCCAATATTTCCTTCGGTATGCCGGAGAGAAGCTATGTAAACACTGCATTCCTGACTCTGGCTATCCGGGCGGGACTCACAATGGCGATTGCCAATCCATCACAGGAGATGCTTGTTAGCTGTGCACTGGCGACGGATCTGCTGCTCGCCAAAGAAGGCACAGACCTTCGATATATTGAGTATGCGAATCAGGTGAAAGAAAACAGGGAACAAAAGGAGGCAAAGCTGCAAAGACAGTTAGCACTTGCAGCGCAAAATGCACAAAGCAGTGATGCAGCAAAAGCAGAAAGCGCTGTGGCGGATATAAAGCATGCCGGGAAGTCGGAGAGCGCAGAGCGTGAGACAGCTTTTCAGGAAAACCTGAAAAATGCAGTGCTGAAAGGAAATCGCAATGGCATAGCCAAGATTACGGAGGAGGCACTTGCAGGCGGAGAAGCGCCGGATGTGCTGCTGAATGATGTTTTGCTTCCTGCAATCAATCTGGTAGGAGAGTATTTTGACAAAGGAAAATACTTCCTGCCACAGCTCATCGCCAGTGCAGAAGCCATGAAGAATGCCATAGAAGTGTTGGAGCCCCTGCTTTTGCAGGAGACAGACACCCGGAACATGCCGGTAGTCATTATCGCCACTGTGGAGGGAGACATCCATGATATAGGCAAAAACCTGGTGGCGCTGATGCTGAAAAATTATGGATTTCGCGTGATTGACCTGGGCAAGGATGTGCCCAAGGAACAGATTATTCAAGCGGCAAAAGAGCATAATGCACAGATCATAGCCCTGTCTGCCCTGATGACTACCACCATGCAGCGTATGCGGGAGGTGATTGCACTGGCAAAAGAGGATGGGGTACAAGCCAAGGTCATGATTGG
>JAFVDW010000116.1 GCA_017478245.1 Lachnospiraceae bacterium | reverse complement strand
GCGAAGCTGTTGAATCCCAAGATTAAGGTGATTGGCGTGGAGCCCGCCGGAGCCAACTGTATGCAGGAGTCCTTAAAGCAGGGTAAAGTGACGACACTTCCCACGGTGAATACTATCGCGGACGGTACTGCGGTGAAGACGCCGGGAAGTAAGCTGTTCCCTTATATTCAGCAGAATATTGATGAGATTATCACGGTGACCGACGAGGAGTTGGTAGTTGCCTTTCTAGATATGGTGGAAAATCACAAGATGGTAGTGGAAAACTCCGGTCTGCTGACAGTAGCGGCATTAAAGCATCTGGACGTGAAGGATAAAAAGATAGTATCCATCTTAAGCGGCGGCAATATGGATGTCATTACCATGTCATCTGTGGTGCAGCAGGGTCTGATTTTTAGAGACAGGATCTTTACCGTATCCGTGCTGCTTCCCGATAAGCCGGGCGAGTTATACCGTGTATCCGGCATCATTGCCGAGATGAACGGCAATGTCATCAAGCTGGAGCACAATCAGTTTGTATCCACCAACCGCAATGCGGCAGTGGAGCTGCGTATCACCATGGAGGCATTCGGCACAGACCATAAGCATGAGATTTTGGCGGCATTGGAGAAAGAGGGATTGAGACCGAAGCTTGTGCGAACCAATATTTAGCTTACTCTTAAGCAATGATATGAAAAGATGTAAAATATATACATATTTTTACTGATAAAATCCGCATACTAGCCTATGCGGATTTTATTTGTACATGGTCGAAGAGATAGAAATGTTTTGTGTACATAGATTTCAGGGGGTATGGAAATGAGTGAAAACAAAGAGAAAATCAGAGAGCTGAATCGGATTGATAAAAAGTCTACAAAGCGCAGAGTATTGGATTATTTGATCATCACGGTTGCCTCATTCATCTATGCGGTATCTGTGAGTTTATTCTTAGACCCGAATTCACTGGCACCTGGAGGCGTGACGGGTATCGCAATCATACTCAGCAGTGTCACGAAGATTGAGACAGGTACATGGTTTCTTTTGATTAATGTGCCGATTATGATTCTGGGTATGTGGAAATTTGGACTGCGCTTTATCCTATCCACATTATATTGCACGGTGCTCACCTCTGTATTCACCAATGTACTTTCCCCCATCGGAGCGGCGACTGCCGATCCGGTGCTTGCCACCATTGCGGGCAGTGCATTGATGGCACTGGCTATGGGGGGAATATTCAAGGCGGGAGCAACCACAGGTGGCACAGATGTGGTGGTGAAGGTACTCAGAATCCATTTTCCCCATATGAAGACAGGTACCATCTTTATGTGTATGGATTCTGTCATTGTCACAATTTCTGCCTTTGTATTTCAGGATTTGAACAAAGCGCTTTATGCGGGCATTACTGCCTTTATGACCTCCTTCCTGCTGGATATTGTGCTTTATGGCAGGGATGGTGCGAAGTTAGTTTATGTCATCAGTGATTATTCGGAGACTATCACAAGACGTATTCTGGAAGAACTGGATATAGGCGTCACCCATGTGCGGGGCATCGGTGCCTACAGCGGCAGGGACAAGAATGTGATTATGTGCGTGGTACACAAGCAGATGTATCCCAAACTGGAGGAAATCGTGAAGGAAGAGGATGCTTATGCGTTCCTGATTGTTACCAGTGCCACAGAAATATATGGTGAGGGCTATAAAAATATATTTAGTGAGAAGCTCTAAAGGAAAGACACAAAGTTTCAAAATACAAAGTTTTAAAACACAAAGTGTCAAGAAAAAATACTTGACACCTATTTTCGGATATGTTATTCTAGGCAAGGTGATGAACCATGGAAAAGATTTTTGAGCAGGGACTTTTATATGATTTCTACGGCGAACTGCTGACAGAGCATCAGCGCAGTATATACGAGGATGCGGTGTTCAACGACATGTCTCTGGGCGAAATCGCCGAAGAGCATGGAATCAGCAGACAGGGTGTGCATGATTTGATTAAGCGCTGTGATAAGATTTTGTCGGAGTATGAGAGCAAATTGCATCTGGTAGAGCGCTTCGCGAAAGCCAAGGAGAAGCTTGGTGCCATCGAGGCTTTGACGAAGATGGAAGATTCGGAGTGCATGGAAAGTATTCGTCTGTTAGCGCAGGAGCTTCTTGCGGAGCTGTAAATGAATATGCAAGAGCAGTCTGGCAGATTGATGATTTGATTTTTTAAGGAGCGGTTCATGGCATTTGAGAGCTTAACAGACAAACTGCAGAATGTATTTAAAAATTTAAGAAGCAAGGGCCGCCTCACGGAGGAAGATGTAAAGACTGCATTGAAGGAAGTGAAGATGGCGCTTCTGGAAGCGGATGTCAACTTCAAGGTGGTAAAACAATTTGTCAAATCTGTGGAAGAGCGTGCCATCGGTCAGGATGTGATGAACGGCTTAAATCCCGGACAGATGGTGATTAAGATTGTCAATGAAGAGATGGTCGCCCTGATGGGAAGCGAGACAACGGAGATTGCCATGCAGCCGGGCAAGTCCATCACTGTCATTATGATGGTAGGTCTGCAGGGTGCAGGAAAGACGACAGCTACAGCTAAGATTGCAGGTAAGCTAAAGACCAAGGGTAAGAAATCCCTTTTGGTGGCATGTGATATATATAGACCCGCGGCTATCGAGCAGTTACAGATTAACGGTAAGAAGATGGAAGTGGATGTGTTCTCCATGGGGACAGACCACAAGCCGACAGAGATTGCGCAGGAAGCCATCCGCTATGCGGAGAAGAACGGGCACAATGTAGTGATTCTGGATACCGCCGGACGTTTGCATGTGGACGAGGATATGATGCAGGAGCTTGAGGACATTAAAGCCAGTGTATCCGTCCATCAGACGCTTTTGGTAGTTGATGCCATGACCGGTCAGGATGCCGTGAATGTGGCAAAGGAATTTGATGAAAAAGTTGGTATTGACGGTGTGATCCTCACTAAGCTGGACGGCGACACCAGAGGCGGTGCGGCGCTTTCCATCCGCGCGGTGACAGGCAGACCGATTCTATATGTAGGTATGGGTGAGAAGCTTTCCGATATGGAGCAGTTCTATCCCGACCGTATGGCAAACCGCATCCTTGGTATGGGTGATGTGTTATCCTTGATTGAAAAAGCCCAGGAGAGCATCGACATTGATGAGGAAAAAGGGCGAGACATGGCGCAGCGCATGAAAAAGGGTAAGTTCGACTTTGAGGACTACTTAGAGAGCATGAAGCAGATGCGCAACATGGGCGGTTTATCCAGTATTCTGAGCATGCTGCCCGGCATGGGCATCAAGGCAGGGGATTTAGATGGCATGATTGATGAGAAGCAGCTTGCGCACATGGAAGCCATCGTCCTGTCCATGACGCCCGAAGAGCGCAGGAATCCAAAGCTGTTAAATCCCCGCAGAAAGCACCGTATTGCGAATGGTGCCGGTGTGGACATTGCAGTTGTCAATCGCTTTATCAAGCAGTTCGAGCAGAGCCAGAAGGTCATGAAGCAGTTTGGCGGTGGCGGCAAGAGAGGCCGCGGCATGTTTGGCGGTTTCCCAGGCATGGGCGGCGGAAGATTTCCGTTTTAGAATGACAGGGAAAGGTTCTTGCATGGGATGACGCAGATAAAGCCTGCTCAAAGGAATATATTTTTACAGTTAGATATGGACATTAAGTTCTTATCATATAGGGCTAGCCCCACAACACAAATAACAATATTTTTAAACAAATGGAGGAAAAAGAAATGGCAGTAAAAATCAGATTGAGAAGAATGGGACAGAAGAAGGCTCCTTTTTATAGAATCATCGTAGCTGATTCTCGTTCTCCCAGAGATGGCAGATTCATTGAGGAGATTGGTACTTACGATCCCAATACTGATCCCAGCACCTTCAAGATCAACGAGGAGCTTGCTAAGAAGTGGTTGGCAAGCGGCGCTCAGCCTACCGAGATTGTTGGAAAGCTTTTCAAGGCTGCAGGTATCGAGAAATAATAATCTAATCTTTGGAGGTGGATTATGAAGGAATTAGTAGAAGTAGTTGCAAAAGCACTTGTTGATAATCCGGATGAAGTAGTTGTAACTGAGAAGACAGAAAGGCAGACCACTGTCATCGAGCTTCATGTGGCTGCTTCCGATATGGGCAAGGTCATCGGCAAACAGGGCAGAATCGCCAAGGCAATCCGCTCCGTTGTAAAAGCAGCATCATCCAAAGACAACAAAAGAGTGGACGTGGAAATCGTCTAAAGCAAGCGGAGAAGCAGACATAAAATGTTTCTCCGTTTCGTTTCTCGTATAAATTATACAAAAAAGCTCCGCGAGATTCTTTTTTGATAAGACAAATGTTGATGGTGAGAGTAATACATGATGAAAGAGGTATGAATGGAAGATAGATTTCAGGTAGGGGTCATCACCTCCACTCATGGGGTGCGCGGTGAAGTAAAGGTATATCCGACTACGGATGATGTAAAGAGATTTAAGCGTTTGAAGGAAATCATTCTAGACATGGGCAAGGAAGAACTGGTGTTAGAGATTGAGGGAGTGAAATTCTTCAAGCAGTTTGTAATCCTCAAGTTTAAGGGTATCGATGATATCAATGACGTCGAAAAATTTCGACAGAAAAGCCTTTTTGTGACCAGAAAAAATGCGGTGCGTCTGAGCAAAGATGAATATTTTATTGCGGATTTGATGGGGTTAAAGGTGGTAGACGAAGCAGAACAGGAAATTGGAGTCCTGAAGGATGTGTTAGAGACGGGAGCCAACGATGTTTACGAAATCACGATGACGGACGGCAGAGAGCTTTTGCTTCCCGCCATCAAGGAATGCGTTTTGAAAGTAGATATCGAAAACGGTTATATACAGATTCATATTCTGGACGGGCTGTTGGACTGATAAAACAAGAAGATAGAACCTAAAAGAGAAAACGGAAATAACAACATGAAATTTCATATTTTGACCCTGTTCCCGGAGATGATTCTTCAGGGATTGCACACAAGCATCATCGGACGTGCAATGGAAAAACAGATATTAGAAATAAATGCTGTGAACATCCGTGATTTTACCACGGATAAGCATGGCAAAGTAGATGATTATACCTACGGAGGCGGCGCGGGTATGCTGATGCAGGCGCAGCCTGTTTTTGATGCGTGGAGTTCGGTTGTCCATCAGTCGCAAAAAGAGAAGATAAGAACCGTTTATGTGACACCGCAAGGGATTCCCTTCACACAAAGATTGGCGAAGGAGCTGGCGAAGGAAGAGGAGCTGATTTTCTTGTGCGGTCATTATGAGGGGATAGATGAGCGCGTACTGGAGGAGGTTGTGACAGATTATGTGTCCATCGGGGATTATGTTCTGACAGGAGGGGAGCTGCCGGCGATGGTTATGACAGACGCTATTGCCAGACTGGTTCCCGGCGTACTCAATAACGAAGTGTCGGCAGAGACGGAAAGCTTTCACAATGATCTGTTAGAATACCCCCAGTATTCCAGACCGGAGGTGTGGCGAGAGAAAAGGGTTCCGCAGGTATTATTGTCGGGGAATCATGACAAGATTACCAAGTGGCGGTTGGAACAGTCCGAGGAACGTACCAGAAGCAGACGTCCGGATCTTTATGCAAAATATCAGCAGAAAATGAAAGTACTCAAACGGTTGTCTCAAAATAAGCGGATTAATATTCATATGATGGAGAACTTATCCAGAGGCAGAGGGCAACTGCTCTATGCAGAGGGTGACAATCTGTTGATTTACGATGAAGACAGTGAAGTGTATATGCTGACAGCCGGGGATATGGCGGGAGCCGGGAGGCTGCTTGAGAAGCTGCCGGAGGAAGCGGAGCTTTTTGTGGTAGTGCAGGATTTTGTACATGATTTGCTGCAGGCAAAAAGAGGTCTGGAGGGTAGCTGTAAATGCTATCAGGCTTGCTACACGAAGAAAGAAGCGCTGCCTATACAGCACAAGGATATCCGTCCTCTTGGTCTGGAGCATATGGACTATGTGACAGCGCATTATGGACATGATGAAAAATATATCCGCAGGCATATTTTGAACAGAGAACTATTTGGATGCTTTTGGGAGGGAAGACTGGCAGGCTTCGTGGGCATTCACACGGAAGGCAGCTTTGGCATGCTCTATGTGGACGAGGCATATCGCGGTCTGGGAATTGCGGCATCCCTTGAAGGCTATGTAATCAATCTGCAGAGAGCCCAAGGGTTTACGCCCTATTGCAATGTGATAGAAGGCAATGAAGCTTCCCTGCGTTTGCAGGAAAAATTAGGACTCTATATAGCGAAAGAATGGCTTT
>JAFVDW010000115.1 GCA_017478245.1 Lachnospiraceae bacterium | reverse complement strand
GTGCAGGGATTCTCTGCGACTCTCCAACTGACAGTAAGTTTACTCTATCCTATCCTGAGTTTTCCCTTGTTTTTTTCGTCAAATAAGCATATAATAACCATTAGCGTAAGTAAGACAGATCATCGCGGCTGCACGCTTAGGCGGGCAGGTGAGGAAAGTCCGGGCTTCACAGGGCAGGATGCCGGATAACGTCCGGTGGAGGTGACTCCAAGGCTAGTGCAACAGAAATATACCGCCAACAAGGACGTGGTTCATTCCGCAAATTGTGCAAGCAATTTGTTACATGAATCACAGCGTGATTCATGTTGGTAAGGGTGGAAAGGCAGCTTAAGAGACTACCGTTCGTCCGGTAACGGACGAAGCCATGTAAACCCCATCCGAAGCAAGACCAAATAGAAAGCGATAGGTTTGCCCGACCTGCTTTCAGGTAGGTCGCTTGACGCGGTCGGCAACGACCGTGCTAGATAGATGATGATCCAACGACATAACCCGGCTTATCGTCTTGCTTACCTACATGAAAATGAGTGACCGCCATTTGAACGAAATGTGCGGTCTATTTCTTTTATACTCGCGAGCAGAGCTGCGGTGACATGCGGGCACGGCAATTTGGCGAATGCCGCGGGGTATCTGACTCGGATACAGTGATATGGTGAACCGGCTTGAATGGAGGAAATCCGTGTGAAAAAACAAGATAAGAATGACCCCCAAAATGATAAAAAGTATGATAAAAAGTACGATAAAAAGAATGACATAAGACGAAGGCTGCTAGTGTTAGTAACAGCAGTATTTCTTATGGGCTGCGGCAGAAGGGAAATCACACTAAAGCATACGCCATTGCTTTCCGTGGAGCATCCTGAGGAGGAGAATATGGCGGGGCTTTGGCAGGATGCGGCAGCAGGTGCGATGGTGCAGATAGTGGCGGGAGAGCATGTGGGGAGTGGCGTGCTCTGGCGCCAGGAAGGAGATGATCTGTACATTGCTACTGCGGCGCATGTGATTGCGGGCGGCACGGAGTCGGTGAAGGTTCTTTTCCCGGACGACTGGGAGACGGAAATAGAGGAATGGTGGCTTAGTGCCAATGCCGATGTTGCATTTCTGCGCGTGAAGATAGGGAATATTACCGGGGAACAGGCAGAAACGTATATGCTGGTGAGTGACAGCCGGGAGAGCTACGACCGCCTGGAGGCGGGGGATGGGATTATACTTATGGCATCGGTGCGTGGTGTGGCGGAGGATGCCTATGATGGAAGCATACTGGAGCCGTGGATTTATATGGAGGATTATAATCAGTACATGATGTATATGAAGGTGCCTGCATATGAAGGAATGTCCGGTGGGGGAGTCTTTGATACGCAGGGACATATGCTGGGAATTTTCAGCGGGGTGGCCTTGGAAACGGAAGGTGAAGGAGAGGGAGAAGTGCCAGAGGGAGCGGCAGTTCCTTTGGACATTTTGCTGATAGAATTTGAAAACTATAAAAAAAATTAGTGAAAATACACAAAAACTCGTTGCGCGTAGCTTAAAAATAAAGTAAAATAAAAGAAGACAAGTTTGCGTTCGGCGTTGCATCCGCAGACTTGAAATTTGTAAAAAAGCAACGTAGAAATGAGGGTTAATATGAAAAAGCTATACGAACAACTAAAGGCGGTAAAAGTGAGAAAGAAAATCCAGACAGCGATGTTGGCGGTTCTGGGCTGTATCGCACTCTTGTTAGTGATTTCGCTTATTGCAATGGGATTTATCATTTCTAATATGAACAGCTTTTATTCCGGGCCTTATAATAATAACAAACTGCAACTGACCATTCGCAGAAATGCAGAGAGTACAATGAAGGATATCTTGGGCGCAACCACTGCGCAAAATGACCGTAAGACTACGAACTATCTGGAACAGGCAGCTTTGGATGGGGCAAAGGTGCAGGAAGATTTTGAGAGTCTCAGACCTTACATTCGCAATCAGGAGCTGTTGGGCGAACTGGATACAGCCATTGCGGAGGAAGCTGCCGCCAGAGCTGAGATTGTTGCAAAAATATCCGCCGGAGGAGATGGAGCGGCATTTTATTTTGATAATGTATATAGTGGAAAAGCAGAAGCGGTCATCGACCTCATGGAGCGGGTAGGCAATGATGTGGATCGAGATGCGGAAATGGATTATCAGGATGTGGTGATAGCCGGCATTGTGGCGATAGGATTTACGATTTTGATGGGGGGATTGGCTTTGATTGTAGCAATCCTGTTTATCCGTGTACTGGTAAAGGTATTCAATACTCCTATCGACGACTTAAAGCAGGCTACAGAAAAGTTGGCAGAGGGCAATCTGGATATTGAGATTTCCTATGATTCCTCGGATGAATTCGGTGAGTTGGCACAGAGTCTGCGTCTTGTGGTGGAGAGATTGAATGTGCTGATCCCGGATATCAATTACTGTATGGGAGAGGTTGCCGGAGGCAATTTCAACGTGGAGAGCAAATGCAAGGATGAGTATATCGGCTGCTTTGCGCCGATTCTGGAGGATATAGAAGTAGCAAAGGATAGATTGAGCGAGACGCTGCGGAATATCACCAGTTCTGCGCAGCAGGTGAAATCCGGTGCCCAGAATATGGCAGAGGGCGCGCAGGATCTGGCGGATGGTGCTACCAATCAGGCAAGCGCTGTACAGGAGTTGACTGCGACCATCAATGAACTGTCCAATCAGATTGAGCGCAACGCACAGAAAACCCAGGAGACCAATAAGCGCGCAGAGCTTGTGGGTGAGCAGGCAACCAGCTCACAGCAGTACATGCAGCAGGTTAATGAGGCAATGCAGCGGATTAGTGAGACTTCTAAGTTGATTGCAGAGATTAGCAACAGTATAGAGTCTGTTGCAACCCAGACCAATCTGTTGTCCCTGAACGCCGCTATTGAGGCAGCGAGAGCAGGAGAGGCAGGACGAGGCTTTGCTGTGGTGGCAGAGGAGATTCGTAATCTGGCGGCTCAAAGTGCGGAATCGGCAGTCAATACAAGACAGCTCATTCAGAATGCACTTTCGGAGATTGACGGAGGAAGTCAGACCGTAGAAAGCACCAGTGCGGCACTAAGTGAAGTGATTAACCATATTCAGGAGATTGTATCTGATGTGGAAGAGATGGAGAAGGCTTCCGAGATACAGGCACAGTCAGCCAGAGAAGTCAATAGAGGTATCGATGTCATTGCCAATGCAGTGCAGAATACATCTGCCACAGCCCAGGAGAGCTCGGCTACCAGTGAGGAGCTTTTTGCACAGGCAGAGTCTTTGAATGCTTTGGTAGAACAGTTTGTCTTAAAAGTGTAGGGAGAATCGGTTTACAGGACTTGGTTTTGAAAAAACCTTGAAATTGTAAAAAATGCACAATAGTCCACCGCAGAATTCAAAAAAACCAAGCAAAAAGTTTGGTGATTCTGCGGTGGACCTATTTATTGACAAAAAAATAGCCATATGATATTATAAGTTTAACGTTAAACGTGCAAAAAGTTGCAGGTGGGAAACCAAGTCATACATATTATTTGCGAAAGAGCCTGAATTTGGATAATATAGGCGGAAACGAAAATTAATATCGGCTGGTTTGCAAGCTGTGACGAGTTGAACGTTAAACCTTAACAAATTACAACCATATAATGAAGGGAGAGTATCATGAAAAAGAAACTCGTTAGCCTGATCCTGTGTACTGCAATGGCAGCTACTTTACTTGCCGGCTGTGGGAATGGATCAACAAGCACCAATGAAACAACATCTAATAACACTACAACAGAGAGCAACACTGCTGACACGTCAGATACCGCGCCGGCAGACACCGGCTCTGATGACACAGACGCTCCAGCAGCGGATGCACAGGACGAGGAAGTTACCATCACCTTGGGTATCTGGCCGGAGGACACTTTGGTTGATGATATCGCAGTGCATGAGGGCTATGTGGCAACCATGGGTGAGCTTCATCCCAATGTAACTTGTGTTCCTGCATACTATAAATATTCTACCGATACATTTATGCCTATGGTAGAATCCGGCAACTGTCCCACCATCTTTGAGTCCTGGTTTACTGAGCCTACTAAGCTGATTGCACAGGGCGCTATTGCGGATATCACAGATGAGCTGAAGGCACGCGGATGGTTGGATGCAATGAACCCTTCCATCAAGGAGCTGCTTTCCGACAGCAACGGTAGAGTATACGGCATTCCCCGTGACGGTTACGCATTGGGTCTGATGCTGAATGTAGAGCTGTTCGAAGAGGCAGGTCTGGTAGATGAGGATGGCTATCCTCTGTATCCTAAGACATGGGAGGAGCTTGCGGAGACTGCTAAGACTATCAAAGAGAAGACCGGCGCAGCAGGTCTTTGCCTCCTGGCAAAGGACAATGCAGGCGGTTGGCATTTTTCCAATATCGCATGGGCATTCGGCGCAACACTTTGTACCGAGAATGCTGACGGTACTTTCACTTCCAATCTGGATTCCGAAGAGGCAATCGCGGCTATGGAATATGTAAAGAGCCTGAAATGGGATTATGATGTATTGACCGCTGATCCTCTCTCTGAGGATTGGGGAACCGGCTTTACACAGCTTGGTACCGGCAATGCAGCTATGTATATTGGCGCTAATGACGCTGTAAACCAGCCTACCCAGGTAAATGGTCTGCCTGTTGATAAGCTTTCCATCTGCCCGATTCCTGCAGGTCCTGGCGGACAGTACTCTCTGTATGGCGGTACTCCTTATTTCTTCTCCAAGGATGCAACTCCTGCACAGATTAACGCTGCACTGGATTACCTTGAGGTAATGGGTAAGGCACCTGTTGCTACAGAAGCTTCTGTAGAGGGTATGAAGGCTGATGCACAGAATAAGGTAGATCAGGGTGTACCAGTAATCAAGAGATTCCCTTGTTGGGTAGCACAGGATGTGTTGGATGCTGAAGCTGCAATCGTAGAAGAATACGGCAACGTGGATCCGAAGCTGTATGATGCTTATTTTGAGGCTACTTCTTCTGATGGTCTGCATCTTGAGGAGCCCGGTTCTACTCAGGATATGTACGCTGAGCTGACTAAGGTTCTGCAGGCAGTACTGACAGACAAGAATGCAGATGTTACATCCTTGATGCAGCAGGCAGATGAGAACTATCAGACCATTTTGGATGCAACCTTAAATGGCGCTGAATAATACTTTTCCAATCATCATACCGGGTGCCTTCGGGCACTTCGGTATGATTTGCGAAAAGAGAAAATAAAAACAGGTCAAAGACACAGAGTTTCTATAGAAAAAAGGAAAACAAGAAATGAAAAATAGGAGGTGCGTGACCGTGAAAACGAGCAAAAAACTCGGAGAGAAAAAAGCGAAAGAGACATTTCGTAAAAGAGATTTCTATGGATGGCTGATTATGGTGCCGTCGCTTGTATTGTTTGCTTTTTTTGTATGGGAACCATTGATTGAAAATATCAGATTATCATTCTTTTCCACGAAAATGTATGAGGTGGTGGAGTTTACCGGTCTCAAAAACTATAGTGCGGTGATTCATGATATAGATTTCATGGCGGCTTTCAAGAATACCTTTGCATATACCTTATGGTCTTTACTGATTGGCTTCTTTGTGCCGATGATCATCGGTGTGCTGATTTCGGAGACAATACATTTTAAGGGCTTTTTCAGAATGGCAGTGTATTTTCCCAACATTATGCCGTCTCTGGCGACAATTTGGATCTGGAGCTATTTCTTTCTGCCGGGACCTACAGGCGTGTTGAATATCCTGACCGGAAAGTTGGGAATGGAGCCCTTTGAATGGCTGAACAATCCTCATTGGACCATTCCGTTGATCATCATTACATTGACGTGGAAGAGTGCGGGTTCTACGGCGCTGATCTATATGGCGAATATCAGTAGTATCAGCCCTGATCTCTACGAGGCGGCTACCATTGACGGAGCCGGGATTTGGCAGCGTGTGAGACATATCACTTTGCCCAGTATTTTCGGTATCGGTAAGACAATGTTGATTTTGCAGATTATTTCGGTATTCCAGATTATGTATGAGCCTATGATTTTCAAAAATGGTGGACCGAATAACGCCAGTATCTCTCTGATGATGCTGATGTATCGTTACGGCTACAGAGATTATAACGTGGGTAAGGCGGCTGCGCTTTCTGTATTGGTATGTATGATTCTGGTTGTTTTAAGCGGCATCTATATGAAAGCTACTGCGCAAAAAGAAGAAGCGTAGAAAGGAGAGAAAGAGTCATGTTTTTTCAGAAATATAATGACAAAAAGGATGGTGTGATTCGTGGCTATGATATCCGTTCCCCTAAGGTGAAGGTTCTGGCAGTCGTGATTATGTTAATCTGTTTTGCAATGGTGTGTATCTGTTTGTTTCCGGCAATCTGGGTATTCCTGGCAAGCTTTAAGGATATCAAGGAATTCACCAGAAATGTGACTATCTTTCCGGAGTCCTTTGAATGGAGCAGGATGGCAGAGACATGGAATGCCTTTAAGTTCACAAAATTCTATAGAAACTCACTGATTTCTATTGTGGGCAGTACAATCTGCGCAGTCATCTTCAATGGACTTCTTGCCTATGGTCTGGGGGTTTTGAAGCCCAAGGGCTACAAGATTGCATTGGGACTGGTGATGTGGAGTCTGATGATTCCCGGTGTGACCAGTATTGTGGCACTGTTCCGTAACATTAATCTAATCGGGCTGAATAAGAGTTTTATCCCGCTGTGGTTCTCCTTTGGAGCCAATGCGTTCTGGGTGGTATTGTTCAAGCAGTTTTTTGAGGAGATTCCCAGGGAGCTGTTGGAGGCGGCAAAGCTGGACGGCTGCGGTGTGTTGAAGATATTCACAAGTATAATGCTGCCCCTGTCAAAGCCCATCATTATGGTAGTGGCAATCTTTGCAGTGACTGCGGCATGGTCGGATTTCCTTCTGCCGTATCTGGTGTTGAACGGAACGGATAAGGTGACGGTAATGGTGAAGCTGTTCTCGTTCAAGGATACACCTACGGATGCGGTGAGTGTGCTGAGAGCTTCGTTCTTTGCCATCATACCGCCGACCATCATCTTTGCAATCTTCCAGAAGCAAATCACGGATGGAGCGGCTTCCGGAGCGGTGAAGGGATAAAGCGTGGGCGAGGGACGCGTGATAGAAAATATATATATTGTTCATCACGCTTGATAGCGCCCAAAAATGAGGAAAATGGATCGAAAGTTTTAGAAGCTTTGATGGGAAATGCACTGTTAAAAAAAGAAAATCAGATAATCAGGTTGATAGAAGAAAGGTTTTGAGGAGATGGCTAAGGTTGCGGATAAGTATTTTAAGGTTGACCCTTGGAAGATTGTGGAGGAAGGATTTGACCCGGCGTATGGATTGACGGCGGAGTCGGTGTTTTCTCTGGGCAATGAGTATATGGGGGTCAGAGGTTATTTTGAGGAAGGCTATAGCGGCGAACGGCTGTTAGGAAGTTATTTTAATGGAATCTATGAACGGCAGAGGGCGGAGGCACAGGGCTATAAGGGGATTGTGCAGGAGACGGAGTTCATGGTGAATAGTCTGGACTGGCTGTACCTTAGATTGGAGGCGGCTGGGGAACGTTTGGATCTGGCTAAGTGTAAGGTGAGTGATTTTAGACGTGAGTTGGATCTGAAGACAGGGGTGCTTTCCAGAAGCTTTACATGGAAGACGGACAAGGGAGAGCTGGAGATTGTCCTGGAGCGTCTGATTTCCATGGTACATAACGAGGAAGCAGGGCAGCGACTGACAGTGCGCTCTAAGGACTATCGAGGAGCATTGCTGGTGCATGCGGGACTGGATTTTGATACTGTGCATGGCGGTGATAAAAAGCTGTGGGAATGTAAGACATATCGGGCAGATGTATCAGATTGTCATATTGTGGGTGTGACTTGTGTGACGAAGATGGAGGTGGAAAGCTTCTGTGCGTTTCGTGGAAGTCTCGTAGAGAAAGCGTATGTCACGCCCATCCGTGAAGAGAAAAAAGCGGTGATGGCTTTTGCATTGGAAGTGGAAGATGGCGAGGAACTGATTCTGGAGAAGTCTGTCATCAATATCACCCCCCTTGCCAAAAGTGCAAAGTGTGTGGAAGCCCCGGAGAAGAGATTGGCAGAAATCACTTTTGACGACTTGTTGGCTGACAACAGCAAATGGTGGGAGGAGACCTGGGAAAAATCAGATATTGAGATTCTGGGAGATGAGGAAAATCAGCAGGGGATTCGCTTCTGTATCTTTCAGATGTTCCAGACCTATCACGGCGCAGTGGAGGGAACAAATATCGGTGCAAAGGGCTTGACCGGAGAGGCGTATAATGGCAACGCCTTCTGGGATACGGAGACCTACTGTCTGCCCTTCTTCCTGTTCCATGACAGGCAGGCTGCCAGAAATCTGCTTTATTTCCGCTATGCGACGCTTGAGGAGGCAAAGAAGAGAGCTGAAGCGTTGGATTGCAAGGGCGCATTTTATCCCATCGCCACCATCAGCGGACGGGAGTGCTGTAATCTGTGGCAGCATGCCAGCCTGCAGTTGCAGGCATCTACGGCAGTGGCTTACGGAATCTGGTGTTATGAGAAAATCACGGGAGACACCTCTTTTACAGAAGCGTATGGTCTGGAGATGTTGATTGAGATTTGCCGTATGCTGGCGAGCAGAGGAGATTACAATGCAGAGCATACTGCCTACGGATATTATTGTGTCATGGGACCCGATGAGTTCCAGATGATGGTGAACCAGAATTGTTATACCAATTATATGGGACGCTTTGGTCTACGCTATACCTTGGATGTCATAACGCGTATGGAGAAGGAAGCACCGGAGAGCTATCAGCGTGTGGTAGCAAAAATCGGTTTGCAGGAGGCGGAGAAGCAGGATTGGAAAGAAAAAGCGGATGCGATGTATATTCCGTTTGATGAGGAGACGAAGCTGTTTGAACAGCATGAAGGATATTTTAAGCTGCCTCATGTGGATGTGGATGCAATTCCTGTGGAGGATTTCCCGCTGTATCATCATTGGTCCTACGACAGGATTTATCGCAATGATATGATTAAGCAGCCGGATGTATTGATGTTTTTGCTGTTGTTCAACTCTGCATTTTCGGAGGAGATTCTTCGCAGCAATTATGAGTTTTATGAACCTCGCTGTATCCATGAAAGCTCCTTGTCACCTTCGGTGCATTCGATTCTGGCAGAGCAGTTACACAGAAGCCAGGAGGCTTATGATTTCTTCCGGTTTGCAACGAGAATGGATCTGGATAATTACAATCGCAACAGTGGAGAGGGATTACATACTACCTCTATCGCAGCGGCATGGATGAATATCGTATATGGATTCGGCGGTCTGCGCTCCGATGGAGAGATGCTTTCTTTTACACCGCAGATACCCGGTGAGTGGGAGGGATATTCTTTCCGTGTGGTGTACAAGGAGGAAGTCATCTGTGTCAGCGTCGATCCAAAGAAGGCTGTGTTTAAGACCCTGGGCGGTAAGGAAATTGCACTTTGTATTGCGGGACAACAGACCATCATCAATGGAGAAGAAAAGACATTTTATTTAGATAATGTGTAAAACGGTGCTACAATTTAGGAAAGGCATGGGGAGATCATCATGAAGAATTGGATGATACGACAAGAGGGGTATGTGGAGGAAGATATTCCCTCACTGGGGAATCGCTATCTGATAGGGAATGGTTATCTGGGAATTCGGGGAACACTGGAGGAATACGAAGCAAAGCAGCTTCCCGCGATCAATCTGGCGGGTATCTATGATCGTGTGGGGGACGGATGGAGAGAGCCCATCAATCTTCCGAATGGCTGCTTTTCGTATCTGAAGGTGGATGGAAATATCTATCGACTGCCCGAACAGGGGGCAAAGGCGCACTGCATATCATTGGATTACCGACATGGTATCTTTCGCAGGGAGACCACCTGGCATACCGTGCGAGGTGATATCACCCTGCAGACGGATAGATTTGTCAGCATGACACGAACCAATCTCATCGGAATGCGTTTTCGGATTAGTGCGGATTTCCATGCAGATGTGGAGCTTTTGACCGGTATTGATTGTGAGGTTTGGGATTTGAATGGTCCGCATCTGGAGCATTTGTCCATGGAGGAGTACCATCCGGAAGAGGGGGAGAATGCAGGAGAGAGCGTGTTGTTAGTACAGGCATTGACCCATGAGGAGCACATTCCGATTGCCGTGGCAGCAAGTGTGCAGACTGTTACACCGGCAGAGATTCAGTGTACGGTGGAGGGTAAAAAAATACTGCATCGCATCTGTCTGATCACCAAGCCGGGGGAGTGTGCAGTAGTAGAAAAATACATCGGCGTCTCCACAGGAAAAGAGCGTGAGATACCGGTTCAGGAGGCGGTTGGCACGATCATGGCAGCGAAGGCGTCGGGATATGAGTGGTGCTTGCAAAGTCATGTGGAACGATGGGAGGAGTTGTGGAAGCATTCTGAGGTGGTTATCAAGGGAGATCCCATAGCTAATGAGGCGGTGAATTATTCGTTGTATCATCTGCATTCTATTGCACCCAGACACACGGAAAGTCTCTCGATTCCTGCCAGAGGTTTGTCGGGGCAGACCTACAAGGGGGCAGTGTTCTGGGATACGGAGATGTTTATGTTGGATTTCTTCCTGATGACAGACCCCGCGACTGCCCGTGTGCTGATGAAGTATCGTATTGACTCCCTTAAGGGGGCGCTGGAAAAAGCACAGCATTATGGATTGCAGGGCGCTTTCTATGCGTGGGAGAGTCAGGAGGGAGGATATGATGCCTGCTCGGACTACAATGTGACAGATGTGTTCACCGGACGTCCCATGCGCACTTTTTTCAAGGATAAGCAGGTACATATTTCAGCGGCGATCGCCTATGGAATATTACGTTATGTGGAATGGACGAAGGATGAGAGCCTGTTGGACATTGAGGGCGTGCGGACAGTGATTGAGTGCGCCAGATTCTATTACAGTCTTCTGCTGCAGCCGTTGACGAAGGAGCGTCTGGAGATTCACGATGTGATTGGACCGGATGAGTATCATGAGCGTGTGAACAATAATGGCTATACCAATCGTATGGCGAAATTTACACTGGATGCGGCGGTGCAGGTTATAGAGATTGCCTTAAAAAATCATACATTGCCCCAAGGCTATGATGCCAAGGCGTTGATGGAAGCTTTCGGTAAGGCATCCCGGATGCTTTATATACCGCAGCCTGCTACAACCGGTGATAAAAAGGGCGTCATTGAGCAGTTTGACGGATATTTTGCATTGGAGGATGCCTCCCTGGAGCAGGTGCGCGGCAGACTGCTCCATGAAAAAGAATATTGGGGCGGTGCATATGGTGTGGCTTCGCATACACAGATTATCAAACAGGCGGATGTGGTGACCTGGCTGAATCTGTTCAGCGAAGAGTATGATAAGGATACCTTGCGGGCGAATTGGGAATATTATGAGCCGAGAACGGAGCATGGTTCGTCGTTGAGCGCGGGTATGTATGCAATGTTGGCATGTAAGATTGGGGAGCCGGACAGGGCGTATCCCTTTTTCCTGAAATCGGCTATGGCGGATTTGCAGGGTGGTGGAAAGGAATGGGCAGGACTGGTGTATATCGGCGGAACCCATCCGGCAGCGGCAGGTGCAGCGTATATGACTGCGGTGGAAGGCTTCGGCGGCATATCCTTGACGGAGGGAGGGCTGACCGTTCAGCCAAGCCTTCCCAAATCCATTCAGGGTATGGAGTTCCACATTTATTATGAGGGAACAGAGTACGAGGTAAAGATAGAAGGAAATCGGGGCACGGTCACAGCGCTCTGACGCTGTCCCGCTCCACCAGTCTGGTGGAGAGAGTGACCTCGGTGTCCTGCAATGTCTTGCCGGCAAGGAGCTGTAGCATAAAGTCCACAGCCAGTCTGCCCTTTAAGTTCATATCCTGATGGATGGTGGTGAGGGGCGGTGTGACAAGCTGGGCGAGGTTGATATCATCAAAGCCCACGATGGAGATGTCCTCCGGCACGCGTAAGCCGTTTGCCCTTAAGCCGGTCATAATCCCTGCTGCCATGATATCTGCAGATACCACAAGACCGGTCATATCGGGGTGTTTGGCAATCTCGTTGCTCACAAGACGGCAGGAGGCGATATCCATCTCCTGTTGGAAAATAATATTGTCATCGTAAGGGATGGAGGCTTCCGCAAGAGCTGCTTTATAACCGAGAAAACGCTCCTGCAGCACGCCGCCATCCTTGATATTGGGGGAGGCAAAGCCAATACGGCGATGTCCTTTGGAAATCAAATATTGTGTGGCATTGTAGCTGCCGGTAAAATCTTCCAGACCTACATTGCAAAATTGTGGAGCGTGGATGTAGCTGTCAATCAGCACGACGGGAATATTCAGCCCCACCATGGAATCAAAGAATTTGTCTTTGAAAATGCCGGTGAAAAACAAGCCATCCATATTCCAGCGTTGTAGGAAGGTGACTAACTCCTCGGCAGTCTCCACTGTGCGCAGCATCAGGTAATAGCCATTTTCCCGGAGGGTAGCTTCGATAGCACCGATGGTTGCGGAATGGAAAGGGTCTTCCATGAAATTGGCATTGTCTTTTACAATGACATGGTTCACAAACCCAATCACCTTGGAGGAGTTGGAGACCAGGGAACGCGCTGACATGTTAGGTACATAGCCAAGACGCTTGATGGTGTCGTTAATATTTTGTATGGTTTCGGCAGAAACTCTGCCGGATTTACCGTGTATTACATTGGAAACTGTTGTTGGGCTGACGCCGGTGGCGGCAGCGATATCTCTGATCGTAACCATGAGCGACTCCTTTCGTAGAGAACGGTGGACGAACGTAAAGCTTCGACGATGCTCAATTTCGGTGAAGTTTAACGTTTGACTACCTTTAGATTAGCATATTTTGATTGAAGGAGCAAGTTTTATGTTGGACAGAAGAATGGAGGAAAAATGATAAAAGGTATTATATTTGATTTGGATGGTGTGTTGGTGTCAACGGACGAGATGCATTATGAGGCGTGGAAGCGTCTGGCAAAGGAGCTGGGAATCACGGGCTTCACC
>JAFVDW010000114.1 GCA_017478245.1 Lachnospiraceae bacterium | reverse complement strand
GCGGATTTATTCGCCTGCTCTTGACATGCAAGGGCATGTACTGTTATATATAAACCAAGGGCTGAAAGCTTGAAAATCAAGCCTTCAGCCCCATCCATTATCATAGAAAATCTAATTTACAGAGATTTATTCACACACTCTCACCTACATTTTCGCCGCATACCCAATATGAGCCGTCAGCTTTGCGAATCACCGTATTATCTAATAATTTCGGATAAATACCGCCAAACTCGGCAATATTATCGTATTCTGTATGGTATTTCAAATTTCCTGTCCAGGCAGAAGCAATATTCTTTGCGTCCGGCTCTGGGTAATTATCCAGAGCAAGATCTGTCCAGACCATAACAGTCTCTTCTGCGACCATCGTGGGTTCACTGACCACAGCAAGGTCTGCAACACCACAATTTCCGGCGCCGTTATATCCCCACGTCCAGACCGTTCCATCCCGGAGCAGAGCCGCATGATGAAACCAACCGCCTGTGACCAGAACAGCATTTTCCAGAACCTTTTTGGGTTTTTCTATAAAATATACATTATTTGAAAGGTAATTGCCCTGATTCCAAATAGTTCCCCATATCCAGACTGCGCCGTCTTCTGTCAGACATGCGACATCGTCTCTGCCGCAACGCGCATAGGTTACATTTTCCATGAGCAAATAGGGTTCACTGATATAGTAGTGCTCGGCATTCACATATCTAGTGAAATCAAATGTGTCATACTGCTGTAGGGCGCCGCATCCGGCATTGCCCACACCGTACAGCTTGTGGTCTTCTGTCAGGAAAATGATAAATCCCTTCTGTGAATAATCTACGTCTATGACATGTTCTGCAATTTTTACCTCGTCATTATAAAACTCATAATCCTGTGTTCCCTGTCCCAACTGTCCGTAATTATTCTCCCCACTTCCCCATAAGACATTGTTTTCGTCAATAAAATAAAAATTGGACGGATTGCCTACATGGGTATGGTAGTATTCAGTAATATCTGGAGAAACAGTTAGCTGAGCCGGGAGCGCAGAGCCTTCGGCAGATGTTATTTCATCTATTAGATTATCTGTGTCTGAAAGCCAGGTGTTTTCCGTCTTAAAAGCATGTGCTTCTGAAATCCCGGTCTTACGGGTGGATGCTAAACATACAATAAGAAGAACAACGCCTGCCATCAAAACTGCCAATACCCCCTTTTTTGTCTTCCGGAATGCTGCCAGATTCTTAATTCTGCTCTTTGTATCTCCCTCGCCAAAGTCCACCGGAATCCCGCGAAGGATACGGTGTCTCGTGGAAAGAGCCAGTAAGGACGCAGAATAATCCGCTCTGATATTTTCTCCCATCCTTTTTATAACGGCTTCATCGCAGCTCATTTCCATATCTTTACTAAAAAGGATAAAAGCGAGCCATACAAACGGATTAAACCAGTGAATGGATAGCGCGGCAAAAGCCACCGGCTTAACAATATAATCCATACGTCTGATATGGAACTTTTCATGTAAAATAATGTATTCCTGTTCTTTCTCGCCTAACCCCTCCGGTAAATAGATTCTGGGATGGAATAGACCCATTACAAACGGAGATATGTTTTCATCCGTCATATAAATATTTTCTCTGAGGGGAATAGATACCGATACTTTATTACGAATCTTAACGGTAGATATCACACAATACAAAAGCATGATACCAATTCCGGATATCCATACATACTTTCCAAATAGAATAAACAGCTCCTGTGGGGAGACTTCCGTTGTATTAATATTTTCGTCCGGAGCAAACTCTACGGGTGGTATCTGTAGGGGGGATATCTGTCCGTTTTCCGGTACATTCTCTGCTTTGCTGCCGGTGTTTGCAACAGCGGATTCACCCAATATCCCTTCTGACGGGACAGTGTCTTTTTCTGGCATATATTCATAGAATACAGGCTCTAAATTTGGAATGGGGCTGATTGCAGATTCTAATGTAACCGGGCAGAGAAGCCGGAATAGGACCACACTCCAAAGCATATAGGAAATAAACTTTGGAAATCTTTTCAACAAAATACGCACAAGGAATACAATCATAATGATGATGCTTGCGGAGCGGCTCATATCCATTACTTTCAAGAAAATCTGTTCCAACATATGCTTACCCCCTCATAGACTCAATGATTCTTTGGATTTCGTCAATTTCTTTATCCGTAAGCTTCCTTCTTGTTCCGAATGCAGTTAAAAAAGCAGGTAAAGAACCGTGGAATGTTTCTTCCACATACAGCTCGCTGTGATGTGCATAATAATCTGCTCTGGATATCAGAGAAGTAACAATTCCGTTCTGATTTTGAAAGAGCCCCCGTTCACACAGCCTTTTTAATACAGTAAATGAAGTCGTCTTTTTCCACTCAAATTCTGCATTTGCCAATTTTGCCAAATCACCTGAAGAAATCGGTTCATTAGACCAGATCATATCCGCAAATTTTGCTTCAGCGGTTCCCATTCTCAATTCACCCATGCGATTGCGCTCCCTTTTTTTGTTCTACAAAATGTAGTATAATGCCATATTACACCTTGTAGAACACACTGTCAATCTTTTTTCAAAATGATGTCCTGATTCTGTCCCGGCAGAGAGTATCTGGATTTTCATATCTGTCTCTTTTTTGTTGCACAATTCTATGCTATAATTGTTTTCAGGAGAAAACAAGTCGATGACGAGTCGGTATTTGTTTTTTTAATATGGGTTAGGAGGGTTAGCAAATGGCGAAAATTTTTGCATCTAAAAGTAGTGAAGTGAGTGCCAGAGAAGAGCGCAACATGCAGCGCGCAAGAAAAATTGCTGCGCAGGGCATGGTTCTTTTGGAGAACAAGGGAGTACTTCCTATTTCCGGTGAGGTGAAAAAGCTTGCACTGTTTGGGAATGGAGGCAGACGCACTGTGAAGGGCGGTACAGGCTCCGGTGATGTGAACAGCCGCTCTGTAGTGAATGTGGAGCAGGGCTTAGAGGATGCCGGGTTTACCATTGTGACGAAAAAGTGGCTGGATCAGTATGACAGCGAGGTGGAAGAGGCAAGAGCAGCTTATTTCTCACAGCTCAAACAGGAATTTGAAGAAAAGGGAATGGATGCCATCTTCAAGCTTTTCAATGAACCTTTTGTAGAGCCGCCGATTTCAGGTGTCTTGGATGAGGATATACAGTCCGCAGAAGCAGAAGTGGCAATCTATGTGCTCTCTCGTAATTCCGGTGAGGGTAAAGACCGTAGCTTTGGCGTTGGCGATTATGATTTGTATGATGTGGAGAAGGACGCTATCAGAAAGCTGGAAAAGGCATATCAAAATGTAATTGTTGTACTGAATGTAGGCGGTGTAGTCGATACCAAATTCCTGCGCGGGGAAGAAAATATCGGTGCAGTGCTGCTGATGAGCCAGGCAGGAAATATCGGTGGATATGCACTGGCGGATGTGTTGAGGGGCAATGTGACACCCAGTGGACATTTGACAACCACCTGGGCGGAGAACTATGAGGATTATCCCGGTGCAAAGGACTTTAGTTTTCTGAACGGAGATACAGACGATGAGTATTATAAGGAGGGTATCTATGTGGGATACCGTTATTTTGACACGTTTGATGTCTCACCGGCATACCCCTTTGGCTATGGGCTTTCCTATACGGATTTTGCAGTGGAGGGCTTAGGTGCAGAGGTGAAGGATGGCAAGGTGGCAGTGCGTGTAAAGGTGACGAATACCGGAGATACCTATGCCGGAAAAGAAGTGGTGCAGGTATATTATTCTGCACCTTGTGGCAAGCTGGAGAAGCCCTATCAGGAGTTGGCGGCATATGCTAAGACAAAAACCTTAAAGCCAGGTGAGGAAGAAGAATTGGTGATCGCCTATCCGATTACAGGAATGGCATCCTATGATCCCGAAAGAGCTGCTTACCTTCTGGAGGCGGGTACTTATTATGTGAGAGTGGGTACGAACTCGCGTAAGACACAGGTGGTAGCAGCGATCACCCTGGATGCGGAGGCTGTTACAGAGCTTTTGGAAAACAAACTGCCGCTTGATTGTGAACTGGAAGAACTGTCCGCAGCAGGCAGAAAGCCTTATACTTACGATGGTGAGGAGGCAGAGAAGGCAACAGCAGTCAAGCTACAGATAGCTGCTGCAGACATACAAAAGAAACAGGCAAGTTATACCACGGTCAATGAGCAGATAACAGCGGAGGAAGGGCTGGATAAGCTCACCATGTCGGATGTGGCGGCAGGAAAAGCCACACTGGATCAGTTGGTGGCACAGCTTACGGTTGGCGAGATGGCAGAGCTCTGCGTGGGTACAGCGCGCGGAGGCTTGGGAGGCGCATCTATCATCGGTGCGGCTTCAGGAGCTTGTCCGGGAGCTGCAGGCGATACTACTTCTCTGATGATTGAAGATAGAGATATTCGCAATATGATTCTGGCAGACGGACCTGCCGGCTTGCGCTTGTCCAAAACCTTTATGGCGGATAAAGAGGGCAATATTATTCCCGGTACCATGGATGCGCCGATTCCGGGGTTGGAGTTCCAATTTGAATCCATGCCGAAGCCGGAGATTCCGGAGGACGCAGTGACCTATTATCAATATTGTACAGCCATTCCGATTGCAACGCTTTTGGCACAGACATGGGATGTGGAGTTGATCCAAGAGGCGGGTGACATTGTAGGTGAGGAGATGGAGGAGCTGGGTGTGACACTGTGGCTGGCTCCGGGCATGAATATCCATCGTAATCCTTTGTGTGGCAGAAACTTTGAATATTATTCGGAGGATCCGTTGGTATCCGGCATGTGTGCAGCCGCAGATACACTGGGTGTGCAGGCGCATCCGGGTGTGGGAACTACAATCAAGCATTTTGCCTTTAATAACCAGGAGGATAATCGTATGCACATCAATGCCCATATTGGTGAGCGTGCGATACGAGAGATTTATCTCAAGGGCTTTGAGATTGCAGTAAAGACGGCGCAGCCCATGTCAATTATGTCCTCCTACAATCTGATTAACGGCGTTCATACAGCAAACAGTAAGGATTTGCTGACAGCCATTGCAAGAGATGAGTGGGGATTCGCCGGAATCATCATGACGGATTGGGGCACCACCGGAACCATTGAGATGAATCCGGGAGAGCAGTTTAAGTATGGTACTTCCAATGCGGCAGGCTGTATCGCGGCAGGCAATGATTTAACGATGCCGGGCAGCCAGACGGATGTGGATGAGATATGCAACGCTGTGGGAGCTGCGGCAGGAGCAGTGAAATGCCCGATTACTCTGGGAGATTTGCAGGCATGCGCGGGGAGAATGCTGAATTTGATCCTGCGAAGCTCCGCTTACGAGGGCGCGGTGCCTTATCAAGCACAGAAAATAGGAATGGAAGGGTATGTGGAGGTAAGGCGTTAAGCATTCTTTCTGCTACTTGCAACTACGCCGGACGCTATGCTATGATGATAGGAGTGCATCAAGGAAGGAATAAACTATGAGGATTATGATTGTAGATGGCCAGGGCGGCGGAGTTGGTCGGAGCTTGGTGGAGGAATTGTCCAGGAAGTATCCGACTACTGAAATTATTGCAGTGGGCACCAATGCCACAGCGACTACCAATATGATGAAGGGTGGCACCAATTTGGGTGCCACCGGTGAGAATGCAGTGGTGTATAACAGTAGTCGTGTGGATGTAATCGTGGGTCCTATTGGTATTGTTATGGCAAATGCGATGTTGGGGGAGATTACACCTAAAATGGCGGAAGCAGTGGCATCCAGTGAGGCAAGGCTGCTTTTGATTCCCATGAATCGCTGTGAGACGGTGGTTGTAGGAGTGGAGAATCGTAAGCTGGCGGATTATATTGCGGAAGCGATAAAGCTGATCGGTCAGATGCAAATGGAAAGGGATAGGAAGGAGATTTGGAAATGTTAGAGCGGTTTTTCCCTGACAGGGAAGAGGATTCTTCCTACAACATTGATTATGAAGGCTTATATGCAAAAGGGATGCGGGGTATCATTTTTGATATAGACAATACCCTGGTTCCTCACGGGGCACCGGCAGATGACCGGGCAGTGCGCTTGTTCGCAAGGCTTAAGGAACTAGGATTTCAGACAATCCTTCTCTCCAACAACAAGGAACCACGGGTAAAAATGTTTGCGGATGCAGTAGGGAGCAAGTATATTTATAAGGCAGGCAAGCCCGGCAGAGAGGGTTACCGGAAAGCAATGGAGAAAATGGCTACAACCCCGGAGAATACTCTTTTTGTGGGAGATCAGCTTTTTACAGACGTGTGGGGAGCCAAACGAACGGGTATCTCCAATATTCTGGTGAAGCCCATTCACCCCAAGGAAGAGATTCAGATTGTGTTGAAGCGTTATCTGGAGCAAATAGTACTTTATTTTTATCATCGTAAGCGCGCCTGATGAATGGAGAGTAATATGAAGAATATAAACGGTTATACCAGAACCTGTGGGCTGATTGGTAATCCTGTGGAGCACACATTATCCCCGGTGATTCACAATACACTGGCAAAGGAGCTTGGAGACAATTTGGTTTATGTGCCATTCCATGTCCCGGAAGGGCATGTGGAGGAGGCAGTGAAGGGAGCCTATGCGCTGAATCTGTTGGGAATGAATGTGACAGTACCCTATAAAAGTGATGTGATTGGCGTGCTGCAGGAGATGGATCCCCTGGCGGAAAAAATCGGTGCGGTGAATACTTTGGTACGCGTGGAGGCGGGCTACAAGGGATATAATACGGATATGCCGGGACTTTATCGTGCCATGTGTTCGGATGGCGTAAGGCTGAAGGATGCAAAGGTGCTGATTCTGGGAGCTGGAGGCGTGGCGCGAGCAGTTGCCATGCTGTTGGCGGAAAAGGATGCAGGAGAAGTGATCATACTCAATCGTACTGTGGAGCGGGGACAAAAGATCGCGGAGGAGATTCATTCTTTGTGGGGAAACAAAAAGGTATCGGCAATGGCACTTTCGGAGTATCACACTCTTCCCGTGGGAGAACAATATCTGGCGATTCAGGCAACCAATGTAGGGATGTATCCGAAGGTGGATGAGGTGATAATTGAAGACATGGATTTTTACAAGAAGATACATACGGGATATGATTTGATATTCAATCCTGCCCGAACACGATTTATGCAGATGGTAGAGGAACAGGGCGGCAGGGCATTTAATGGACTTAAGATGTTGTTGTATCAGGGGATTATTGCGTATGAGCTGTGGACCGGGCAGCAGGTTGTGGATGAACTGGCAAGGCAGGTACACGAGAAAATGCTCATAGAGATGGGAATGAAAAAAGAGAAACTGTAATCAGACCATGGAACATATGTAAAAAGTAGTATATTACAGGGATGGTGGAATGGAATGGAACAAAAGAAGAATGTGATTTTGATCGGATTTATGGGCAGTGGGAAAACTTCGGTGGGATTGCGCCTTTCCTATAAGCTGCGCATGTCTGTGGAGGACACAGATAAGCTGATCGAACAGAGAGAAGGCAGAACCATCAGTGAAATTTTTGCCACGGAGGGAGAGGAGTATTTTCGCAAGGCGGAGACAGGACTTTTGAAGGAATTGCAGAATCGTAAGTATGGCCGCATTATTTCCGTAGGCGGAGGTACACCTGTAAGAGCCGAGAACCGCAGTGTTCTTAAGGAATGTGGCACGGTCATCTATCTGCGTATCAAACCGGAAACAGTATACCGGAGACTGAAAGATGATACCACCAGACCTCTTCTTCAATGTGAAGATCCTCTGGCTAAGATTACAGAATTATTAGATGCACGCCAAGGAGCTTATGAAGCATGTGCGGACATCATCATAGATGTGGATGAGCTGACGATAGAGCAGATTCTGCAGGAAATCATGGAGCATCTGGAACAGGCAAGAGCGGATGCAAGGGAAGAGAGGAAACAGAAATTGAAATTGTTGGTGATCAATGGACCGAATTTAAATTTCCTGGGTATTCGGGAGAAAAATGTGTATGGAACGCAGGATTATCAGTATCTTGTGAAGCTGATTGAGGACAAGGCAAAGGAGATAGGCGCTGATATCACTGTATTCCAAAGCAATCACGAGGGCGGCATTATAGACCGTATTCAGGAGGCTTACTTTGATGGAACGCAAGGAATCATCATTAATCCAGGTGCATATACCCACTACAGCTATGCCATTCGTGATGCGTTGGCGAGTATTACAGTCCCCAAGGTGGAGATTCATATTTCAGACATTACCAAACGGGAGGAATTCCGTAAAAATTCTGTGACAGCACCAGTCTGTGATAAACAGATTTACGGTCAGGGACTGGATGGATATTTGCAGGCAATCGAGTTTATCACAAATTTTGAAAAAAATAGTTGAAATATATACAATTTTATATTACACTAAATAAGAATGTAAATGCGAAAGTATTAGGAGGAATAGAATATGATTTCTGCAGGTGATTTCAGAAATGGTATCACGATTGAGTATGACAACAATGTGTACCAGATTATCGAATTCCAGCATGTTAAGCCCGGAAAGGGTGCAGCTTTTGTCAGAACGAAGCTGAAAAACATCAAGAGTGGCGGTGTGGTAGAGAAGACTTTCAGACCTACCGAGAAATGCCCTCAGGCGCGCATTGATAGAAAGGATATGCAGTATTTGTACTCCGATGGAGATTTGTACTATTTCATGGATACCTAGACCTATGATCAGGTAGCTTTGAACAATGAGACTGTCGGTGATGCTCTCAAATTTGTGAAAGAGAACGAGATGTGCAAGGTCTGCTCTCATAACGGAAGTGTATTCTCTGTTGAGCCTCCTTTGTTTGTTGAGCTTGATATTACAGAGACAGAGCCCGGATTCAAGGGTGACACCGCAACAGGTGCTACCAAGCCGGCTACCGTGGAGACCGGTGCACTTGTATATGTTCCTTTGTTTGTTGAGCAGGGAGATAAGATTAAGATTGACACCAGAACCGGTGAATATCTGTCCCGCGTATAAATAATGCAATACATAACTATCTTGGCTTGTAAGACAATAAACTTCTTCGGAGGTTTGTTGTCTTTTTGTTTTCACAGAACAAAAAGACAGGCAACATCAATATTTTTGAAAAGAGAAAGGAAAGATAGTTTATGGAATTGATGAGTTTTGCTGAAAAGCTGCGCAAAGCTATGGCAAAGGAATTGGGAGAAGCTTATGAAGTGTTTGTGCATGCGGTGGACAAGAATAACGGAGTACAGTTACAGGGACTGACGATTAAACGAAATGACAGAAATGTTTCACCGACGATTTATTTAGAGCCGTTTTGGGAGGCTTATGAGAGAGGAGTACCATTAGCGGAACTGGTGAAAAAGCTCAGATTGCTTTATCAGAGAGAAATGCCTCTTCAAGATGTGGATATGTCTTTTTTTCAGGATTTCTCACAGGTGAAGCACCGAATTTGCTTTCAACTGGTACACGCCCGATCCAATGAAAAACTGTTGAAGGAGGTTCCGCATCTGAAATATTTGGATTTAGCAATTTGTTTTTATTTCATCTATACGGATGAGACGCTGGGGGACGGCACCATATTGATTCGTAACTCGCATATGCAGTTATGGAATACTACGGCGGAGGAGCTGTATGAGCTTGCCGGAATCAATACTCCAAGATGGTTGCCCAGGCAAATTATTTCCAGCGAATCACTGCTGCGGGAGATGTTTGGAAGGCGGCTATTTCCGGAGGGAATAGATTTATCGGACTATCTGCCGATGAAGGTTGTGAGTAACGAGAAACGCATTCTTGGAGCTGCCTGCCTGCTTTATCCCGGACAGTTAGAGGAGATGGCAAAACAGTTGGGAGGAAATTATTATATTCTACCCAGTTCTGTTCACGAGGTGATTCTTTTGCCGGACGGTCCCGACATATGGGCAGAACAGTTGAAAGAAATGATTGCAGAGGTCAACCGTACGCAAGTCCGGGCGGAAGAAAAATTATCTGATACACTCTATTATTTTGACCGTCGTACAGAACAAGTCAAAATGGTCTGATTTTCAAAAACGTTAAATTTCTCTTAATTCCATAAAAATCAGGTAGACATAACAGATTTTTTGTGATATGATAATCAAGGTGATGTAACAATTTTGTAATAATTTGCATCCGTAGTCTAATGGATAGAACGGAGGCCTCCGACGCCTTTAATGCAGGTTCGATTCCTGTCGGATGCATTTTACATCACCTTGATTTATGTAAGGAGAGTTTATGTGGAAAGATAGATTACGCGATATACAGGACAAAATAGTAAAAAACCGAAAAGTGCTTTTTCCGCTTTTGGTTATTATTGTGGTGGCTTTTGCACTTACCATCGTGTTTAATATGGGAGATAAAAGGGAGCAGGAGGTGCTTCCTGCGGAGCTTACATTGAAGGGTGAGCCGGTGGTGGATGAGACCGTGCAGGAGACGGATGAGAATCTGGAGGAGGTATCAGAGGATGTCTCTCTTAAGCCCAATGAAGATGCAGCAATCACTGCCTTGATTACGACTTATTATAATGCGATGGCATCGGGTGATGAGGAGACACTTCGCAGTATTTGTGATGTCTTTTCGGATGCGGATATGCTGCGCACTGTTGAGACGGCAAAATATATTGAGAGTTATCCGGAATTGGATATTTATACCAAGAAGGGACCGGAAGAGGGAAGTACCATCGCCTTTGTGTATTATAAGGTGGTTTTTGCCAATCATGAGGAACAGTTTCCCGGGTATCAGGCATATTATATCTGCACCAATGAGAACGGAGAGCTTTACATCAAAAGAGGAGATAACAGTGATGAGGTCAACGAATATATTCAGAAGATCAACTCCCAGGATGATGTAATCGAGTTCAACAATCGTATTCAGGTGGAGTATAATGAGTTTATGGAGGCACATCCTGAGCTTTTGGAGTATCTGAATGAGTTGAGTATTGCAGTAAACACCGCTATGGGCGAGACGTTGGCAGAGCAGGTTTCCGCAGAGAATCCGGAAAATACAGAAGAGACTGTGAATGAGGGAGAGGGCGAAAATAGCGAAGCACAGGGAACAGATACTGAGAATAATCAGCAGGAGCAGCCCCAGACGGAGAACGTGGTACAGTATGCCTCCACTACAGCGACAGTGAATGTGCGTGCCTCTGACAGCGAGAAAGCTGAGAAGCTTGGCAAGGCATCTCAGGGAAGTACCTTCCAGATTGTTGAGCAACAGGTAAATGGATGGACCAAGATTCTGTATGAAGGTAAGGAAGGCTTTATCAAGTCGGAGTATCTGAAGCTGGTTGAAAATGCAGACAGTTCGGCTGCGATTGGAACTGTGACAGCAACGACCAATATTAACGTGCGTGCGGAGGCAAGTGAGACCGCTGACAGACTGGGTGTGTTGGCAGGTGGTGAATCCATCGAACTGCTTGCCAATGAAAATGGATGGTGTAAAGTGAACTATAATGGGCGCGTGGGTTATGTGAAAGCCGATTATGTTGAATAGTAACAGTTCAGCCATGCAGAAATCGATGATGCGCTTCTGTGGGCGCTTGCACACTAAAGAAGTGCATCGTTGATTTCTATAGGGCGAACGCCCTTTCATGAAATAAATCCAGCCTCGAAGAGGTGACTCATGCGCAGCAGGAGTGGATTTATGAATGATGACTGAACTGTTATGTTGAATAAGCCGAAGCAAAGTAGTAAATTATGTATTTTTTGTATAAAAAAGCGTATAATGTAAACAGAAGCTTCTTATAGGCAATGCCTGTAAGAAGCTTTTTTGAACGAAAAATCTAAAAAAAGCGGAGAAAGGATTAGTATGAAATCACAGGAAGTAGCAGTTTATCGTGAGATTCAAAGAAACACCGACATGGCAATGAAGGCTATCGATGCGCTTTCGGACAAGGTATATAACGATAGCCTTGCAATGCAGATATCCAGACAATCCCTGAGATATTCGGAGCTGCACAATGAAGCAACCAAGCATTTGGTGGAGGCGAAGGTGGAGCCGTATCGCAGCAGCTATATGTCGGATATGATGCTGAAGACAGGTGTGCAGTATAATACAATGCTCAATACCAGTACCGGTCATATTGCCGAGATGATGATTAAGGGAAGCAATAATGGTATTTTGGAGATGGAAAAGATACTGCGCCGCAATGAGGGGGCAGGAGAAGCACCGGTTGCACTGGCAAAAGAATTAATCCATATGGAGGAAAAAAATATCAAAAGATTGAAGGATTATCTATAATGAAAACAAGATAACAATATACCGTTTTTTGATAAATGCAATATTCTGTATAATTGTATACAAGTATATTTTCTTGTGCAACTTGTATAAAAAATGGCAAAAAACTTTTACAATTTATTGCGATAAAGTGTGTTGTGAAATTGATAATCAAGGTTTATAATATTCGTGAGACAAAGGTGTTTGAAAGGCACGGGAAGTCCCAGTGCCTTTTTGCATGAGTCAGTAATACATATAAAGGAGGACATAAAAATGTCATACGTTGATGAAGTCTTTGACATGGTTGTTGCCAAGAATCCGGCACAGCCCGAGTTCCATCAGGCAGTGAAGGAGGTTCTGGAATCCCTTCGTGTAGTGATTGAAGCAAACGAGGAGGCATATCGCAAGGATGCTCTGTTGGAGAGAATCGTTACTCCCGAGAGACAGCTTTTGTTCCGTGTTCCCTGGGTAGATGACAAGGGACAGGTACAGGTGAACAATGGTTTCCGTGTACAGTTCAATTCCGCAATCGGACCTTACAAGGGAGGCCTTAGATTACATCCTTCCGTAAACCTTGGTATCATCAAGTTCCTGGGATTTGAGCAGATTTTCAAGAACTCCCTGACCGGTCTTCCCATCGGTGGTGGTAAGGGTGGTTCCGACTTTGACCCTAAGGGTAAGTCTGACAGAGAAGTAATGGCATTCTGCCAGAGCTTCATCACCGAGCTTTACAAATATATCGGCGCTTACACAGATGTTCCCGCTGGTGACATCGGTACCGGCGCAAGAGAGATCGGTTATATGTATGGTCAGTACAAGAGAATTACCGGTCTGTATGAAGGTGTGCTCACCGGTAAGGGGCTGACCTATGGCGGCTCCCTTGCAAGAACTGAGGCTACCGGTTATGGTCTGTTGTATCTGACTGAGGAGATGCTCAAATGCAATGGCAAGGATATCGCAGGCAAGACTGTAGCAATCTCCGGTTCCGGTAATGTGGCTATCTATGCTGCACAGAAGGCAGAGCAGCTTGGCGCAAAGGTTGTGACCGTATCTGATTCTACCGGTTGGGTATATGATCCCGAAGGTATTGATGTATCACTTCTGAAAGAGGTAAAGGAAGTAAAGCGTGCAAGATTGACTGAGTATGCAGCAGCAAGACCTTCTGCACAGTATCATGATAAGGCTTCGGAGGGTACCAATCAGTGGACTGTTAAGGTGGATATCGCACTTCCTTGCGCTACACAGAATGAGCTTGACCTTGAGGATGCTAAGACTTTGGTTGCAAACGGCTGCTTCGCAGTAGCAGAGGGCGCTAACATGCCTACCACTCTGGAGGCCACCAAGTATCTGCAGGAGAACGGTGTTCTGTTCTGTCCTGGTAAGGCAGCAAATGCCGGTGGTGTGGCAACATCCGCTCTGGAGATGAGCCAGAACAGCGAGAGACTTTCCTGGACCTTCGAGGAGGTTGATGGCAAGCTTAAAAATATCATGGTAAATATTTTCCACAATCTGGACGATGCGGCTAAGAAGTATGGTCTGGAAGGCGACTATGTAGCAGGCGCTAACATTGCAGGTTTCTTGAAGGTTGCTGAGGCGATGACTGCACAGGGTATTGTATAGGAATTGCTTGAAATGTCATAATGAAAAATGATAAAAAAGTCCCGGAAGGCTTGAATTTCCGGGACTTTTTTGTGTAATAGGAAATTGCTCTGCAATTTCTATTACACAAAAAGCGCTCCGCTATGGATGCGCACTCGCGCGTAACGTAAATGTTGCCTAAATGCAACCGCGCTCGGCGCGAGAATGCCGCAAGCGACATTCTTTTTTTGTAGCTATTTTTTTGTATGGTGGAACTGTTACATGGAATTGAAGAATGTTTCCAATAAGGAGTGGAAATCATCACGGATAAGTGCTATAATAAACCTGTTTTGTTTCGATGAAAGATGTGATGAAAAGAAATAAGAGGCAGAGAGGAAGTGAGAGCGTGAGAAAACATATAAATCCCGGTATTTTAATGTTGCTTGTGCTTTGCATTTTCCTTTCAGCCGTATATCATGGTCTGCATCAAAGGTCTTATATGTGGGATGAATGTACCAAACAGGAGATACCTGTGATTTCTGTGTCTGCACCTATGTCCGCCAATCGGGACAGTAAACCGGAGGAATTGTCCGGCATGGCATCCAGATTAACTGCTCTACAGACGACGGAGCAGTCTTTTCGATTGCCCATGCTGCTGCTTTTGTGTTGCGCAGTTATCGTTACTGCGGCGATTAGGGGATATTCTGATTATTATCGCTCTCATATTATGTGCAGAAATTCGGGATTTTACAGTGCATCTACAATTCTCTGTTATATTTTCCGTAAGGATGGAAAAAAGTAATCTCTTTTACATTTTAAGTGAGTTTCACAAGTGGCTATTTATTTTAAAAGAAAAGAGGTTATGAAATGGTGACAGATATATTGGCAGGAATTATGTTTGCGGTAGTATTTGCAGCCGGAGTCTGGGGCTGGTGGTATGAGGTGATCGGTACACGCAAAAACAAAGAAGACTTCGATACACAGCAAAAAGATTCAAAGCAAAATAAAAACTAGATAGAAACAGGAGCTGGCAAAAATGCGTAAAACAAAAATTGTATGTACCATAGGACCTGCAAGTGAAACAGAAGAAATGTTGACAGAACTGTGTCACGCAGGTATGAATGTTGCGAGGTTGAATTTTTCTCACGGAGATCACGCGGAGCATCAGGCGCGAATCGACCGTATTAAGACGGTGAGAGAGAAGTTACAGCTTCCCATCGCAATCATGCTGGATACCAAAGGACCGGAATATCGTATCGGTACCTTTGAGAAGGGGAAGGTAGTGCTGAATAAAGGTGAACAATTCACTTTCACTACCGAAGACGTTGTAGGTAATGAGGAGCGGGTTTCCGTCAGCTACAAGAACCTTGCAAAGGAAATGAAGGTGGGCGACACCATCCTTTTAGTCAATGGATTGATGAAGTTTCAGGTGCTTTCTACCACGAATACAGAGATACTCTGTGAGGTGGTGGATGGAGGAGAGCTGTCCAACCGCAAGAGCATGAGCTTTCCGGGAAAGGTCATCAAGCAGACTTATCTGTCTGAACAGGACAAACAGGATATCTTATTTGGGATTCAGAATGACGTGGACTTTATCGCTTGCTCCTTTGTGTCGGTGAAACAGGATTTGCTGGACGTAAAGGAATTTATGAAGGCAAATGGCGGGGAGCACATTGAACTGATTGCAAAGATTGAAAATCAATCCGGATACGACAATATTGAGGCAATCTGTGAGGAATGTAGCGGTATCATGGTGGCTAGAGGAGACATGGGAGTGGAAGTTCCGTTAGAGCAACTCCCTGCCATTCAGAAGGATCTGATTTTCAAGTGCAGAATGCTGGGAAAGCGCGTAATCACTGCCACAGAAATGTTGGAGTCTATGATTTATAATCCCAGACCGACCCGTGCAGAGACTTCTGATGTGGCAAATGCAGTTTATGACGGAACCAGCGCCATTATGCTCTCGGGTGAGACTGCGGCAGGAGCTTATCCCATACAGGCGGTTCGCACGATGGCGGTGATTGCAGAGACTACAGAGCATAACATTAACTACAAAAAGCGTTTTCACAATTATACTTTGAATATCAAAAATGAAGTAGATGCGATTTCTCATGCCACCTGTGCCATGGCAATTGACTTGGATGCAAAAGCGATTGTGGCATGCACATTATCCGGCATGACAGCGCGTATGGTATCACGCTTCCGTTCACCGGTGGATATTGTGGGACTCACCACGGATGAGCGCACATGGCGCAAACTGGCACTGTCCTGGGGGGTGATTCCTAAGATGTGTGAAATGTTTCCCTCCACAGAGGTGTTGTTCTACAGTGCAAAAAAAGTGGCTGCGGACACTCTTGGTCTGCAGCCGAATGACAGACTTGTAATTACCGGCGGTATCACCAATGGTCAGTCCGGCAATACCAATATCATCAAGCTTGAGCATGTGTAAGTGGTTTCTGATGCTTTTTCGGCATGGTCAGCCCGACAATCGTCCAGAAATAAGGTGCTACATTGATGACACTACTGTTGAAGAACGCTTGTCCTGCATAACCAATAAACATGCCCAACAGAATCCAGGTAATGATACGCTCCTGTTCATCGTCGGTGTGGAGCACTGTCTTCACACCGATGTGGGCGGAGTAAATAAGCATAGAAATGTAATTGATAGCGGCAAATACCCCTTCTGTCACCAGTATATGGATATATTCATTGTGTCCCTTATCCTGATAGAACATGGGGAAATGCCAGCTTGGATTCTCAAAAAATGCCTGGGCATAATTGTCCAGTCCGATTCCGGTCAGCCAATGGTGGGGAACCGATTGCAAACCGTATTTCCAGATATAAATGCGATTACTTCCCATATGAATCAATTCCTTGTCCCGTTCATTTAATGCTCTGCTTATATTGAACCAGAGAGCATTGTCTAATAATTGTGCCAGAATAATTGCCGCGAGAAAGGCAAACAGGAGAATGCCCAAACGTCGTAGGCAGCCTCGTACATCTATTTGTCTGCGCATAATCCAGAAAGAAATCATATAAAACAGCACAACACAAAGATCGCCTACACAAGAGAGTCTGCTCTTGGAGCACAGAGAGCAGTACATCGCTAATCCCGCTAAAAATAAATAGAGGTATTGCCTCTTTGAGGAACGATAGAACAGATAAAGTCCGGAAAAAAGTGCTACAAATACCACACAGATGCCGCCGTACCAATTTCTGTTCTGGGTAAGCCCATAGGCACATCTGACTTCCAGGTATTCTTTGGGGGTATAGTAGTCATAGGATAATTCCAAACCAATGGATTGGGCAAATCCCGATATACATTGCAGGATGCCGGCGATTCCAAAAGCGAGAAGCATTTTCTTGCGGTGTTTTTGAGCTGCAATCAGTGTTCCGGCATACATCAGCGAATAATAAGCCAGAAAATGATAAATCAATTCGTCATAATCATAGCCAAGCAAAGAGTAATAGAAATTGGTCGAACATACTAAGGATATAAAAGCAAATACAATCAAAAGGATATAAAATACATCAGAAGGATATAAGGTCAGTTTTTGTTTGCCCTCACTTAGCTTCGCCACTCTCAAAAGAGACAAAAGTGTCCCACAGATACCATATGCACCAATCAGATAAGGCTGTGAGATAAAAGGATAACCGAAGCATTCCGTGATGAGTTCACAAACGGGTATCAAAATTAACAGAGAGAAGGCAAAGTAAAAAAATCCTTCTTCTGAAACGGCGCGTGTTAAGAATTTTTCCTTCGATTCCTTGTTAAAATACATATAAATATTCCTCCTCGGGTATAGCTTCCAAGTCTAACTCCTCTAATAAGTCATTCCGTACATAAATGTAATCTTCTTCGTGTCCCAAGCTGTTTTTCCAGGGATGTCGGCTGATCTGGAAAAACACCAGACTGTAATCACTTAAGGTTACATCTTTGTCAAACAGGGCGGCTAAATGAGCGTATCCTACAATGACATCGGGAGGGCCTACGGCGCGCCAGGAGCTGAGCGCTTCTTCAATTTCTTCGGAAGAAGGGATTCTGTGCACGCAATATACACCGTCGGTGCCGAAGGCTCCGTTATAGAAAATGTTATCTTCAAAATAGGGCAGGAGCGAATAAAGATTGGTATGGTTCGTATCCTCTACCAATACAGATGCTCCATCCACGTCAAAATCCCAAACGGTCCATGCAGCCATCATCTGAT
>JAFVDW010000113.1 GCA_017478245.1 Lachnospiraceae bacterium | reverse complement strand
GCGGATTTATTCGCCTGCTCTTGACATGCAAGGGCATGTACTGTTATATATAAACCAAGGGCTGAAAGCTTGAAAATCAAGCCTTCAGCCCCATCCATTATCATAGAAAATCTAATTTACAGAGATTTATTCACACACTCTTTTAGTGTGGTAACTTAATAATACAACATAAACAAGAAAACTGCTACTTTTTTTAAATTTAGTACCTGAGGCTAGCTGTCGCCAGCGACTTGGTACAATAAGGTATGCCAACTTTTAAAGATTATATCAGGAATCAATTGCAATTACCACTATCTCTTTTGAAGACTTGCATTACCTCTGCAATAATATTTCTCACCTGCTTTCTTTTCCAGTGCTTTAAAGTCTATTTTGCCCACATTTGTCACAGGAAAATCCTCCAACACCTCGGTGGCTCTGGGTCTGACAAAGGCTGTCAGCTTACTCTTATAGAAAGCATTTACCTGATTTTCCAGTTCCTCATTCCATATGCGAACACATTAGGGGGAACAAGTTATTCCCCATACTCCTTTACAAACTCACACATAGCATCCACCGTCGCCTTGATCTCCTGCAGACAGTTCACTGCTTCCGGATAATTTTTTCGTCCATCACCCCCATCCGGCACATTGAGATATGCCGGATAACCGATCGTGTCAATTTCCACATTATATCTGACCGCATACGGAAGTGCTTTTACCTGTTGATAAGTACAATAAATCTGTGAGGTGCAACAAATAAGTTTATCTCCTGACTTCACATCAAAACTCCGAAAAAAGAACGCAAAACAATCCCCACTGTTCGCTCTTCTGTCAGGATCAGTGGAGGGAGCTGCAACCACATAAATTGGTACACCGGGGTCTCCTGTATGATACTTGCGAACAACCGAACAGAGATTGGAATTTTCGTTGTCCTTGCTGCTGTCGCTGTAACCCATATGCAGTTGGAACGCAAGCTCCATCCCTTTTGAAATTGCGTCGAATTCTGTCTCTGCTTCGGGCGCATAAACATCCATATAGCCCGCTCTCTCTGAGTCCGCTATGGGGCGCAGTGCCGACAATGCAACGATTCCCTTTTGGGGAGAGAGCATCTTCGCTGTTCTGTACGCCAACTGTGGACGTCGGAGATTGGACATTCTTGCTCCTCCCAGAGGCAGAATATAATCTGCCTCATGCAATATGGGCGGGGCGACTTCGATCAGCCCCAGTTCTCTGCTAGCATCCCAAATCTCTTCCTGATGCACTTCCACAAACTCTGTATTCCTCAGAAGCCAACGCGCGGCTTCTCCCTCTGAAGTCTTCGCCTCCCGCTGCCTCTTTCGGAAATCCCAGTTTTCTGCCACCTTGGATTGTAGCCAAAATAGATACTCCTTGTTTGCAGGTTCAGGGGCTTCCTCTCCCTCCGACAGGAACAGGTGAAGAAGTTCACGAAACGGCTTGGAACGAACCCAGCCTAAAAATTCTGTATTGATTATTTCTTTGGTTCTCTCCTCCTGCGAAAGGTGGGAGTCGGGACACTTGATTTGCAATTTTTTCATATCACTCCATTAACTATACTTATAAAACTAATCCGTTTGATGAGTCTGACCTATTCATCAATTCTGTCCAACATTTTGCGAAGTTTATCTTCTCTCGCACCATCTCCATTGGCTATTTCTAAAATATCTCGCAAACAATTCACTTTCAACAAAATTCCCTTTGAGTCCGTCTCAATGCGTCGCGTTTTATCAGTCCGCATGGATATATACTCCTCTAACATCGGGAGCAACTCTTTATCCTTTTGAGCAAATGCCGCTAAGTACAGACGCATAAGTGTGTCCATGGACTTACCGTCATTTAATCCATAACTCACGCTTCTCCTCAAAAGTACTGTACTAAACTGTCTGAGAGCCATAGCATACCATCCAAGATGCAAATAATAATCTCCCAAATACTGCATTTGTTCCGACACAATATCAGGGGTTTCAAAGAAGTTTTTCATGCTCTCCGTCGTTACCCCCTCACGTTCCCATAAAAGAAGTGAAATATCGCCATTGGCAGCAGCTGTTGTTTTATCGCCCGATTTTCTGTTTTCCTCCAGACGATTGGATAGTGCATCAAATCGCGCCTGTTTCTCTGTACGGAATTTCTCTCTGGATAAAGTCTGTTCACTTTTACGAATGACTTCATTTTCCAAAATAGTGGCTTTTTCTATTTCCCCCAACTTATACAGGTAGACGCAAATGTTATGCTGACTTCTTAACACATCCAACCGTAGCGCATTTTGCCTGCCCTCTCCTATCCCTTTTCTTTCCTCAGCGCGTAATATTGCCGTTCTCATCCAATAGGTTCTCGCTCCGTACTTCCATATTTTCTCTTCTGTTCCCGCAATAATCTGTTCTTCCTTAATCTGATACCACGGATAATTACCACGAAGCTTCATATAGGTAACCGTCAAAAGAGTTTTCAGCACTCCTCCAACACTGTCTTTTTTTGTGTCAATTTTTATGAGCCATTCGTAAAAATCGACTATTTTATTAAACAATTCACTTGACATCTCCATTCCGGAGTCAATCCAGAATTCCTTTGCATTCTCTGGATTCAATAACATCTTAAAGGTTTTCTCCACATCCTTCTTCGGCTGATTTTCTACATTTAAATTTTCTTTTAGTTCATTGGCTAAGCCGGGCAATTTTTGTAATCCTTCCTTGCCTCTGGCATATGCCTCATCATACAGATGCTCCTGTGAAGAATCAAAAGCTATTGCATTCAAAGCTTTCACACACCAGAATGCACACTCCAAAGTCTCATGCTTAGGTGTATTCTGCTCTTGCAATCTTTTAAGTAATTGTTCACAAAAGTACAATATTAATTGCTCTAATCTCAACGCGTTATCTGCATGATTGCTATATGTATACAAATCTGCCAGATTAAAACATTTTGCCAGATAAGTTCTGATTGCTGGAAAACAGTTCTCCTGATATTCCAATCCTTTTATATTTTCAGATATTTCTTTTTTTCGTTCCTCCTGATTTTCTAGATCCTGATTCTGAAAATGCAAGAATGGAACATCACTTTCTTCCCCAAGCTTATCTATATATTGACTATAAAATCGAATGAAGCCATCACTAATATCTCCTCGATTCTTGTTATCTCCATAGATTTTATCAAAAGCAGCCTCCATAGATTCCAACTTCACAAGGCCAATATCCAAGTAATCATAAGTAAGTTCTGCAAGTGTCTGCATTCTTTCCGCCTGATACCAAATACGTTTCTGTTCATCCGTCATAGACTCTGTATAGGTATTTTGAAAAATTTCATAAAAATATCTTAAAACATCTCGTTTAATATAGTTCTGTGGACTCCGATACAATCCATCCTTAACAGCCTCATGCAGTTTGAACTTGTCTCCTTCTGTTTCCAAAGGCGCAGAATTGGCAAGCACACATTTAGCATTCAAAAGATGATTGTCAAAACGCATCCTGACCTGTTCAATCCAAAAATCATCCCAAACCGCCAAACACGATAGAATCTGAAATGCATTAATCATCAAGTCCGACATATCCTTGTAAAAATAGTAGCCAAAAATCTCCTCTTCATTTTCTGTCTGTACAAAATCCTGCGGCTCGATCTTATCTCGCGCCGGATCTGCAGCAAGTCTTCTGTAATGTTGCGCAAGCAAACGAAGCAAATACGGCAGATAGATATTATCTGTGACGCAAACCTCCAACATCCGAGTCAAAACATCCTCATATTCTGTTTCACTCATGGATTCAAGCCTAGGACAACTGATGGTCAAATATAGTCTTGCCTGTTCCTCACTAAAACCCGGAAGGTCAATTTCCGGATACATTCCTTCCAAGGGGATCACTCTGGTAAACAAATGTGCGGTGGGTCGTCTGCTGACTATAATCCACATAGCCTCTACGGTATCCATGAGCCGTCCTCTCATGGATAACCACGACTGATCCCTTCCCAGATCATTATTCTGTTCTAATTGGAAGTTGTCCAAAATAATGACTGATTTGAATAATTCGACCCCATCCTTATCTTTATTATCAAAAGATTTTGCTAACAATAAGCGAAAGAGCTCCTCTCGTTTATTCTTTTCCCTCAAAGCATCCAAAATATCCTGAAATAATTGGGCAACATGTCGATCCTTCTTGTCCTGTACTGCCAACTGAATTTCCCCTTTTGTAAACTTTGCATAAGGTATTTGAGCAATAATGACATTCAAGCCCTTAAATGCTGCCGCCCACTCCGGCGACATGTAAGAGCCGGCAGCGGCAATCGCTCCCACTCCTTTACTCATCTGTTCCACAGCCAACTTCACAATTTCCTTTATAGCCTTTTCCTCAGAGTACTCTTTAATTTGGGTATTTTTTCTCATAGATCCATAAATCCAATCATGAATCTGCATAAATTGATTCAAATATTCCTGCTGCGCTTCCAACATCGGATGCGCTTTTAAAAACCCACTTCGCGCAGTTGCAAGTTTGTAGTACACTTCTATTTCATCTGCACAATCTGAAATATCCGTATACACCGAGAATGTCCTTTCCGAAAAGCTTTTCTTTTGAAGTTCATCATATACCGCCTTTGCAACATGAGATTTTCCTACTCCCGGCAAACCACTAAAGGAAAGCAAAGCTTCCGATAGTTCCCCATTATCCAGATACTCTTCGATACGATCAAGAATCTGTCCTTTCTCTGGTCTGGGAATATCCGCATATGCATTGATGTCAACAAGTAATTTCCCCTTTTTTCTCATTTTCACACACTCTCCTTCTTTTGTTTTATATTTATTATTAACAGCCTTTGGCTGTCGTCCTCTCTCACTCCCGATCGTATACTTTCTCCGCCCAAAATAGTTTACTTGAAATATGTGTATATTGAATATATTATCATAGATCGACTTGAAAAATACTTGGAATAAGGACTAAATAAGAAATTTTTAATACGAAGATATGCCATTAAGCTGTGTATAATGCTATGAGCATCCCCTTATCATGCCCATATACACTTTTATCCTGTACTTAAATATCTATTATTGGTATACTCATACAAGGCTCCTTTTCCACTTTTCATTTCCTTATCGAGAGCTTGCACATGGTGTTCATTTATCTCAAGAAACAGCCAGATATCCGAGTCCAACCGCAACTTATATAACTCCGTAGTCAACAGCATTTCGCTAGAATTTTATATTTTTTGTTATTTATCTTTCTTTCAAAAATTTGTTCGCTTAGTGTTATAAATTATTTGTATAATTGGACAGAAAGAAAACTAGCATCCCACCGCCCAAAGTTGGATGCTAGTTTCTAATTACTAATTTTACTGTGGGCATATCGGATTGATACCACACCCGATTCCTTCTAAACATATTAGACATCAAAGCTGCTTGCTTTTTTCCTTTAAATCTGATATATATCGCGCAATCGTTCTATCCGCAACATCCATTGCCTTTCGCATCTCATCGATTGAAATCTGCGGATCATCCGGTCTTCTTTCTCCCATGTGTCTAGTATTTAAAATCAATGCATAAATTCTTGGTTAAATCTCAGGTAGTACTTCCCCAAAAACACTATTTACAGCCAAAGTATCTTGATTTAAGCACTCTTTTTGTTACACACTACTCATTATTCGTGATTTTCCAGAGCCCGCTAAAACCACGTCCAATATAACTTATATTATCCATTTCCTTTATATGGCGTTTAATTGTTTTAGAACTAACTCCTAATGCAATCGCTATTTTCTCTGTACTATTTTTACTGTCTTTACGAATCAATTCCACAATCTACGCATCCAACTTATCTTGAGGGACATCATAGTTCAGGTTCGGCATCACTACAGTAAACTGATATCTGTCTGAGCGGAATGATATTTTTTTCTATCATTATAATTTATTTGAAATTCATATCCACTGATAATCTTTCCAAATCCACTACCTTTACGCTCCATATATCCCAGCCTATTGAATACATCAGCAAGGACCGGATTTCTTCTGGTTGAAGGAACTGTAAGAAGATCTCTGTCCTGGATCATGGAGCCATCTGGCATTCCACCCGGAGAATAGATTTCCATTCTGAGTTCCTTCGCTTCCTTTACCAGTAAATCCAGTTCTTAGAAAACACAAAACCACCATACCATTTCTCACCCTCTTGATTCATTGCTTTCCCAAAATCATCATCTCTGTTTGCCCTGACAAAATAAATCTTCCAAATTCAAAAGCCATTCTACTTTAGTCGTTTGCATTCACCGTCCTTCACACATGCCGATTCTGTTAGTTTTACAAACTTAACCATACTATATGAATATGTCCATCTATCATAGCATTTCATCCCATGATTTGCACTTATCATAAAGATAGCAACCACGAAATGCCTAAAAGCAATATGCTTGTTATCAGTGCAAGCGACACCCCCCAAGAAAAAATAACATAGTTGGTGTTAAAATCATTTATAAACTGTAGTTTGCTGATATACCACTTGTCATCCCTTTCCCTCAACACTCCGGTTATCTTTATCGGAATAATGAAACGCCAAATATCTAATTTTACCTGCCCACGCATAACAAAATATATGGTACCTTCAACTCGATTGAATACAGCCTTATCCGCATCTATATCTGTTTGTCCCCAGTATTTCCAATCGCCCCAGAGCAAATTTTTAGCCCTTTCCCGACCAATAAATATCTCTCTTGGGTTGGTTCCAAGAATCAATATTTCATCCGGCAACATAGTATCATAGATACATCTGTCCACCTGCTCAATATCCCTTTTTTCGTAATATATGGCTAATTCCTTCAATGGACGCATTGCTGCACTCTTTAACTCTGCCGGCAACTCCTCGCCTATGATTTCACTCGGAGAAGTACGTTCACGCTTACTTTCCAACCAGATTCGAAATATCAAAAACAGTAACACAAAGAAAAAGAATACGGATAATCCTCTAGCAACAAATCTCAACTATAACTCCTCCTCTCCAACCAAAGTGCGTATTACCTTACCGCCTTGTATTCTCCACAGACTAAAGAATATACACACTTACCAGACAGCTTGCGTCTCTATTTTTGCATGTCAGAACTTATCACACGTTGAAGCAGCTACCGCCTACGAATTCTCGGCAGAGGGAGTTACTGGGGAGTCCTTCACTGGGAACGCTCAGGAAATAGTCGAGGAATTTCAGTAAGCGTTTTGCTTCATGATATTCCGGGGCTCCCTTGGGAATCTGGAAGAGCAATCTCTCCGCAAAGGGCTTGATGACTGCCAGTTCGTAGATGAGGGCGGAATTGAACATAGCATCTGCCTCCTCCTGGAAGGGGAAGATGTTCTCCTCCTCGCCTCTGCGCACGGAGTACCACATACCGATAGTCACTCTGGCATCGGAGCCTCTGGTTCTGGCATCACGCACCATACGGCGAAGCAATCGTCCGTCTGTGGTAGGGATGCGGTTATGTTCGTCAATGTTGATGCTGGTCAGAGAACTAATATAAATTTTATATTTACTCTCATTGGGCAGCGCGTAGGACATCTTCTCATTGAGTCCATGAATACCCTCGATTACCAGAATATCATCTTTTTCCAACTGCATAAAGTCACCATGGTATTCTCTCTTCCCAATCTTGAAATTAAAGGTGGGCAGCTCCACACGCTCGCCGTTTAAGAGCTTCACCATGTCCTCGTTGAATTTCTGGACATCAATCGCCTCCAGACACTCGAAGTTGTAAGCTCCCTTCTCATCTCTGGGCGTCTTTTCTCTATCCACAAAGTAATTGTCCAATCCGATGGGATGGGGCTTTTTGCCCAGGGTTCTCAGTTGTATGGAAAGTCTGTGGGAAAAACTGGTCTTGCCGGAGGATGAGGGACCTGCAATCATGATAAACTTCACGCCGTCGCGGCTCACAATGTCCTTGGCAATCTCGCCAATCTTGCGCTCCTGCTCTGCCTCATGCACCAACATCATTTCGCTGAGGGAGTCATTACAGATTCTGTCATTCAATTCTCCCACAGTGCCCATGCCGACCTTGCGCGCCCATTCCTCCGATTCCTTCAAGGTCTGGAAAAATAGCTTTTTCTCCTCAAAGGGCTTCACATGAGTGGGGTCAGTCATGGTGGGCAGCATCAGCATGAAGCCCTCATCATAGGGAATGACATCAAACCACTTCACATACCCTGCGTTGGGCATCATATATCCATAATAATAGTCATGATAACCATCAATCTCGTATATATTCACGAAGGAGCTTCTGCGATATCGAAACAGCTTCTCCTTATCCGTCATGTGATACTTACGGAAAAGCTCCATGGCATCATCAATGGGATAGGAGCGCTTCATAAACGGCGTTCTGGCATCCACCAGTTCCTCCATACGAGCCTTGATTTTCGCCGCACTCTCCGCCGTAGCAGGAATGGTATTCAGAGAATCAATATAATAACCGTTACCCACTGCAAATTCTACACGGCAGTTCTGACAACGCTCTGCTCCAAATACATCATACACACCCTTGAGAAACAGCATCGTGGCAGTACGCACATAGTTCTTGTGTCCAACCGAATCCTTTAAGGTAAAAAATTCCAACGTACAGTCTCTTGTAATCTTCTTGAACAATTCCCTGATCTTGCCGTCGGCTGCCACCACCGCAATCAGGTTGTCATACTGTGCCTGATACTCATCTACAATGTTCTCATAAGTTGTTCCCTGAGGATATGTTTTCTGTTCCCCATTTATCGTAATTGTATACATCCTTCGCCCTACCCTTCTCTTCATCTTCTCCAAAAGCTTCTATTCCACTCCATACCGGCAATCACATTTAGGCATAAAAAAGTAATGCTCTCTGCAAATCTTCCTTCTCCTGTACAAGCTCCATCAGGCGTTCCTGTCCCCGTTTCGTCTGATTCTCTGAAAGTCCCCCAATGATCTGTTCTGTCGTCTTCAGACTTTTCTGTAGGTATTGCCGCAAAATGGGGTCTCGTCTCTGCAAAAGCAACTGTCCATATTTATCATACAGTTTCCGGTCATCATCAGACCCTTGTGCATTGAACACACTATCGTCTTGCAATGCGCCGGGAGCGACGCGGAACAGAAAATAATATTTTTCTTCTTCCCACAGTATATTCTCCTCCAAAATCCGATATCCCTCTTCCCGAAGGAAACGTCTGAAATCCGGCAGCTCCGACTGGGGCTGCAGAATCAACTCCTGCATGGTGGCAACCTTCCGTGCTCCCTCCTGCAGGATGCGCATCATCAACGGTCCTCCCATACCGGCGCACACCATTGTCTCTGCCTCTCCTGCATGATAGGCAGCCAATCCGTCCGAAAGTCTGGTTTCTATGTAGTCCTGCAACTGCCACTCCTTAATATGCTCCTGTGCTCTGGACAGCGGACCTTTCCGCACATCCATAGCGATAACGGTGGGACTGCTTCCCTGCTGCACCAACTGTATCGCTACGAACCCATGGTCACACCCCACATCCACCACCCGGTTTCCGGGTGTGACCATATCCACCAAAGCTTGCAGACGTCTTGATAAAACTAATTTGCTTTTTTCTGTTGTTCTCTCACGTTCCACAGTTCGTCCTATTTTGTCCTATCTTTATCCTATTTTGTCCTATCCTGCTTCTACCCTTAATCCAGATAATCCTTTAATTTACGGCTGCGGCTGGGATGACGCAGCTTGCGCAGTGCCTTCGCCTCAATCTGGCGGATACGCTCACGCGTGACATTGAATTCCTTACCCACTTCTTCCAACGTTCGGGCACGTCCATCGTCCAGACCAAATCTCAGCCGCAAAACCTTCTGTTCTCTGTCAGTGAGGGTGGATAGCACCTCCACCAACTGCTCCTTCAACAAGGTAAATGCCGCTGCATCAGCAGGTACGGGCACATTGTCATCCTGAATGAAATCACCCAGATGGCTGTCCTCCTCCTCACCGATAGGGGTTTCCAGAGATACCGGCTCCTGACTTATCTTTAATATTTCACGCACACGATCTACCGGCATATTCATCTCCTCTGCAATCTCCTCAGGAGACGGTTCTCTCCCCAGCTCCTGCAAAAGCTGACGGCTGACACGAATCAATTTATTGATGGTTTCCACCATATGCACCGGGATACGGATGGTTCTCGCCTGATCTGCAATGGCTCTGGTGATTGCCTGACGAATCCACCATGTTGCGTAGGTAGAGAACTTATAGCCTTTGCGATAATCAAATTTCTCTACTGCTTTAATCAGACCTAGGTTTCCCTCCTGAATCAGATCGAGAAACAGCATACCACGTCCCACATACCTTTTGGCAATGCTGACAACAAGACGCAGGTTTGCCTCTGCCAGGCGTTTCTTAGCTTCCTCATCGCCCAGCTCCATTCTCTTGGCAAGCTCAATCTCTTCATCGGCACTAAGCAAGGGGACCTTACCGATTTCTTTCAGATACATGCGCACAGGATCCTCTATGCTGATACCATCCGGAACGGACAGATCGATATTCTCCACATCGACCTCATCCTCCTCTGTCAGGATAATCTCCTCATCGTCTACGTCATCGTCATCTGTGATACGCAGCACATCCACATTATTGCGATCCAGCTCCTCTAAGATTTTCTCAAACTGCTCCTCCTCCAAGGGCATGTCCGCGAAAAAGTCACTGATTTCCTGGTACTCCAGCATATTTTTCTTTTTCTTTGCTGCATTCAGGAGCTCCTTGATTTTCTCCTCAAATTTTGCCTGTGTGTTTTCATCCATTTGTGTGGTTCCATCCTTCCCGGAAATTAACTTTCCTTTTTGTGTAAAATAACCCTATTCCAAAGAAATATGCGCTTTTGCCATATCTTCCAAAGCTTTTTTAGCGGCAACCGCCTGACTGAGTGCGTTCACATCTGTTCCAAGCCTTGCAGTATAATACTCATAACTGTTTTTCTTAACTGCCAGCAAAATATCATGAAATGCCTTTTCACGCTCCTGTACGGTCGTGAGCTCTGGCAGATTTGTGTGAAAAAGCGCTGCTGCCTCCCGTTGCTCCTCCTCATCCTCAAACATACTGATGATGGCTGCCGGATTATAATTCCCCTGTGACAGATCCGAAAAGAGACGCTCTGTCACCTTGCGATACAAGTCTTCTGTAAAATCCTCCGCAGAGATATATCGGTTAATTTTCTCGTACAATGCAGGTTCATCCGCAAGCCATGTAATCAATAACCGTTGCGCTCTTTTCCCATTTTCCTCTGGTGTCCGCTTGGATTGAATGCCGGATTTGGGGCGTTCTACAGGTTTTGCAAGCCCCGTTTGGGCAGCATATCCCAGCATCAACTTTCGCAGATTTTCAATGCCTATAAAATACTTCTCTGCAATCGCCTGCAAATAGTTTTCCCGTTCTGCATCCTCCTGAAATTCACATAGCTTTTTGGCGATCTCCCGATGAAACCTGGTTTTCTCCTCCGGGTCCTGCATATTGTACTGCTCGGACAAAATCCGTATTTCAAAAAAGAAACTGTTCTCCGCCTGAGCAATACGCTCCTGAAAAGCCTCTTTTCCCAGATTCTTCATGAATTCATCCGGATCCTTGTAAGGCTTCATGTTAATCACCTTACCCGTAAGTCCCGCCTCCCGCAGTATACCGATTCCGCGTAAAGCTGCCTTGACTCCTGCACCATCACTATCATAGGCAAGCAATACATTCTCGGTATAACGCTTCAAAAGCATTGCCTGCTCTGACGTAAATGCGGTTCCAAGCGATGCTACAGCCTGTGTGAAGCCCGCCTGGTGCATGGCAATGACATCCATATAGCCCTCGCATATGATCAGATTCCCACTGCGGGCTGTCCTTGCAAAATTCAGCCCATACAGATTCCTTCTCTTATCAAAAATTGGCGTCTCCGGCGAATTCAGATACTTGGGCTCCCCATCGCCCATGACGCGTCCCCCAAAACCAATCACACGGTGATTGATGTCCTGGATGGGAAACATGACCCGGTTCCAAAACTGGCTGGACATTCCATGCTTTTCGGAATAATTAGCCAGTCCCGCCTCCTTGATCAGGCTATCCTCAAAGCCCTTCCCCCGAAGATATTCCACCAACATAGTACCGTTCTTCCCCGCATAACCCAGACCGAATTTGTGCATGGTCTCCTCGGACAGCTCTCTCTTCTCCAGATACTTATGTCCAATCTCTCCATGGGGCGACCGCAACTGATAATAAAAGAACTTCGCAGCCTCCTTATTGACCTCCAGAAGCCTTGCTCTCTTATTGGCTTTTTTCTTCATTTCATCTGAGTATTCCAGCTCCGGCAGATTCACGCCCGCCCGCTCAGCCAACAGCTTTATCGCCTCCGGGAAGGTATAATTCTCATACTTCATCACAAAAGTATAGACATTCCCGCTGACACCGCATCCAAAGCAATGAAACATCTGCTTGCTTTCCGATACGGCAAAGGAAGGTGTCTTCTCGTTATGAAAGGGACAACATCCCCAATGATTGCTGCCCTTTTTTTGTAATCTTACATAGCCCGACACCACACCAACGATGTCGTTCTTCATTCTGACTTCCTCTACAAGCTCCTCCGGATAGAACATTTTCTACCTCACATCATTTTTTTGCATCAGGCATTTCACAAACACCTATTTATATTTGCACAGATGATCTATTTATATCTGCCATGACTTAGGAATAAATATGTCTTCATACAGTGCGATGGCGAAACGATCACTCATCGCCCCCACATAGTCGCAGACCACGCGCTCTCTGGGCTCTCCCTCTGAAATCAGATTCAAAAACTCTGTAGGCATTTCATCAATATGCTTGAGAAAATACTGATACAAGGTTTCCATCAGTACCTCTGCCTTGCTTTCCTCGCTCTTTGCCTCCGGATTCTGATAGACACGCTCAAACATAAACTGTCTGATCTTCTTCATGGCATCTGCCACCTCATCCGACATCAGAATATCGTCCTTCCCCATACTGGTCGTCACAATATCATGTATAAAATGATCCAGCCGTTCTCCCGTGCTGGAGCCGATGACGTCCTGAATCTCCTGGGGCACATCACTCTCTTTCAGGATACCGGCACGCACCGCATCATCCATATCGTGATGAATATAAGCTATCTTGTCAGAGAAACGTACAATCTTCCCCTCCAATGTATGCGGATTGCCGATGGTCTGGTGATTCAGAATACCGTCTCTCACCTCATATGTAAGGTTTAATCCCTGTCCGTTCTTCTCCAATCTATCCACCGTGCGCACGCTCTGTTCGCTGTGTTCAAACCCTAGTGGGCACACTCTGTTCAGTGCCCGCTCTCCGGCATGCCCAAAGGGTGTATGTCCCAAATCATGTCCCAACGCAATGGCTTCCACCAATTCCTCATTCATCAAAAGTGCCTTTGCAATGGTTCGTGCAGTCTGAGACACCTCCAGTGTATGCGTAAGTCTCGTGCGATAATGATCCCCCTCCGGTGTCAAAAATACCTGGGTCTTATCCTTCAGTCTGCGAAACGCCTTACAATGGATAATTCTATCCCTGTCTCTCTGAAAAACAGGTCGAATATCACACTGCTCCTCAGGCTTCTGTCTTCCTTTGGAATTCATACTCAAGGTTGCATAAGGGCTCAAATGCTCCTGTTCCCACAATTCTAAGCTTTCTCTGATTGTCATCTGTTTATCACTCCCATTTGATGCTACACATACCCAAATAATCTTTTCAAGCTTCCTACTTAGATTATTCTGCATTTATTCCCAAATTCCTTTGTTCAAAAATCAGAAATTTTAAAAATACTTGAATTTTTTCAAAAATTCTATTGACATTAAATCAAAAAAGAGATAGAATACTATTTGTTCGCAGGAATGGCGGAATTGGCAGACGCGCACGGTTCAGGTCCGTGTGGTAGCAATACCATGAGAGTTCAAGTCTCTTTTCCTGCACTATATTTATAGTCTTTCGTGTGATTGCATGAAAGACTATTTTTATTGTCTTTTATCTCTCCCAAAAAGGAGCAACACACGCCCCCGCATCCCACAAGGCGAGCATACAAAAACAGGACTCTGAGCATCTCAGAATCCTGCTTTTCCTTTGTAGGTAATATATTTTATATCATATTCTAATCCGAAAACACATGCTGCTTATAATACGCATACTACTCCTGCTACGCTTAAAAATAACTGCTGAAAATATTACCGGTATTATACGCATTACCGTAGGTTCCGCTTCCGGTATAGGTGCTCGCCTTGGTAGCTGCTTTGGATGCCGCATAATTAATCATGGATGCCTGTGCAGATGCCTGATATCCATAGGAGCCATTTCCCTGGAACAAAGTTTTCAGTTTTGAAATATCTGCTTTGTTCAAGGTATCCTTGTCAACTGAAAGCGTTCCGTCATCCTGAACCGTGATTCCGATTTTGTTCAGCATCTTTTCGTTGGCAGCAGTAGCATTCACCAGACTCTGCGCACGGCTCGCTATAGTCGTATCACTGGAACCACCTGCCGTCTGCAGTACTGAATTATAGTTATTTACAAACTTGTTCACTGCATTGTAAATAGCATCCCTGTCATACCCCTTAGAGGTGGTCTCTACACCATTCTCATCCTTGGAGGTGATATTCTTCTCCGCAAATACGGACTTGGTTCCTGTCGTCAAAAGCGCATCTGCGGACTCCTTCAACCCATCTGCGGCGCTCTCTACCTTTGCCAAATCCTTAGTAGACTGCTGTGTCTCAAACTTAGTCTTCGTATTGTTGTTACTCTTCTGCGCCAACGCTTTCACCGAGCTATTCGCGTTATTGCCATAATAAGCCTTCATGAGCTTTCCATAACTGCCATTCTTAATGCTGGCATAATCGCTCAAAAAATTAAGATTTGAATTGCCTCCACTCAGGCTGGCGAACAAATAGGATGTGTTCTGCCTCATGTTAATATTAATACCCATACAATTACCTCCTTGTACATGTATGCCTGCAAGACAGTCCTGCATGTGCACACGCTGCTACACTCACCAACTACTCACACTGTAACTTTTATTCTCTCGCATCCATGCTCTAGTTAACTTTATTATCGAACAATTTCTTAAAAAAATCAAGTAGAATACAATAATTTCATTCCATTTTCTGCGTGTTTCACCACATTGCATTCTTTCATTAAATCTCTGCAGGTGATTATCCCTGCAAGCCTCTCGCCTGTCTGTCCATATCCTCTACTACTATATCATAGATTTCTCCAAGAGATCTGCAATACTCCAATACCTTCCAGGGCTCATTGGTATGGAAATGAATCTTGATTAATTCATCATCGCCTACTGCCAACAGACAGTCTCCTTCAAAATGCTCTGTGATGTAATCATTGTTCTCATCCTCATCCAGGTTCTCACCCTCAATCAAAAGCTGTGTGTCATAACGAAATTCTATTGTCTCATCCATCTTCTATTTCTCCCTATTAAACAATTAATTAGTTGCAGCTAACATTATACTGCATCCCCTATCAAAAAGCAAGCTTGTCATCCCGGCTCCTGCTCGCAGGAATAAACCCTTGCTTTTAATACAACTGTGCGAAAATCAGCGAAGCCACCACTGTAAGTATCCCCGCAACTGCGATAGACAGGCTGCTCATGGCACCTTCCACTTCTCCCATCTCAATCGCCTTTGCCGTTCCCAGCGCATGAGACGCCGAACCAATCGCAACGCCCCTTGCAATGGGCTCATGAATGCGAAATAGCTTGCACAACGGCTCTGCAAGCACATTCCCCATAATCCCTGTGACGATAATGACTACCACAGTGATTGGTACATATCCGCCCAACTGCTCCGACACACCCATTCCAATGGCAGTAGTGATTGACTTGGGAAGAAAAGTCACATATTCCGCATGACTAAATCGGAAACAGATTGCAAACAGAAGCACAATGACCGCACTGGTCAAAACACCCGACACAATCCCCGCAAGCACTGCCACATGATGCTTCTTCAGAAGTTCAAACTGTTCATAAAGCGGTATCGCCAGACACACTGTGGCAGGTGTCAGAAGATAACTGATATATTTTGCTCCCTCATAATAAGTCGCATAGTCGATATGCCCTGCCAAAAGCAACCCGATGGTCAGTACAATAGAAATCAGCAGTGGGTTCACCCACCCCTTTTTCAGTTTTTTCTTTAGCAGCAAGCCGATTTCGTAGAAAGCCAGACTCGCAATGGCACCAAAAAAGACCGAATCGGTCAAAAAATCATTCATGCTGCTCCTCTTCCTTTCTCTTTTGTATCCTGCTTCCTTCGTCGTATCATACTTTGCGTGATCCTGCCTGACACTCCCATAACGAGAAACGTGGTGATTGCCGTCAGGCATATGTACTGTGGCAGAGAATCACTCAGAATCTCCCATGACTCGATGAGCCCCACTGCTGCCGGTATGAACATGATTGGCATAATCTCTATCAGGAATTTTCCCGTATCCTTTACCGCCTCCATAGGAATCAGCTTCGTCATAAGCCCTACGAAAAGAATCACGATTCCGTAGATACTCGCCGGTATAGGCAATGGAATCAGATAGCTCAATATTTCTCCCACAAAGGAGATAGATAAGATTATAAAAAACTGTTTTAGGTATTTCATCTCTTCTCCCATTCCCTGTTCATTGCAAATGCCCGCTTCCTTCGTAACACATCCTGCACACCAGATTCCAATTTGCCATGCAAAAATGCTAAGAACGCAAATCCCAATCCTCCGGCTCCCGGATACTCCTCTTGCAATTTAGTTATTCAGTATATACCTTCAGCGTGTGGGCTATCTCCGCATTAATCCTTGCAGTCAAATCCCGCATTTTGCTTTGGTCGATTCGAAGCGACATCTCAGCGGACAAATAAGGCAGGTTCTTTCTCCGAGCCATTTTTATATCCTTCACCTGCAATACCGCTTCTGCTGCTCCCTGTAAAAAAAGAGGTGTGACAAGATAGTACAGATAATCCTCTGCAAATGTAATCTGCCCGATCAACGCCTGTCCCACATAGCCATACAATCTGCTTCCCTGTGCCAAGACCCGCATCTGCTCCTCCTGATACGCCCGGATATTCCCTTTTCCATCAGGCTTCAGATGACAATGCAGTCGGCATAGCTTCACATGCTCCGTATCTGTCTGCTCCAACGGATACAAAAGGCTGATACATTCATATGGCTGCACATATTCCTGAATGAGCAGATGCAACAGCTTTGCCTTACATCGCATCTGTCGCTCATCCACTGCCCCTTCTATCAAACCATTTACTGCCTCGCCAAGGCTTTTTAGCAGCAGTGCAAACGGTTCCATATCAGGCTCCCAATAAAATCTGCCCATGGCGCCGGTATCCACGATGATCTCATCCCCAAACAGTTCCTCCTCCATATAGAGTTTTCTTGCACAAAATGCAGCAGGATTCTCTCTAATGCCCCAGTCCCGCATGGTGTTCTTTTTTGCTAAAAAGCCCTCCCTTTTAAGTAACCGAAACGCCTCATTGAGCTTCTGCGCCATCTCATGATTATGGGTCTCTTTGCCTCCGCCCGCATCCGGATGATACATGTGCATCAAGCGATGATACTTCCGTCTGATGTCCTCCGGTTCGTCACCGGCGCTTATCCCAAGGATACCATATGCTTCCTGCTGATTCACCGGACTACTCCCTCCATTATCATTTTCGGTCATTCCTACTCATATAGTTCTCTTCTTCTAAGCTCTGTATAGGGTTTGCTTTTTCTAATATCGGCGGCTGCCTCCATATCTATCCGGGCGAACAGCAATTCCTCCCCGCCCCCTGCCAGCGCCAGCGTATCTCCGTTATAATCTGCAACAATAGATTCCCCGGCAAACTCCATGTCATCTTCTCTTCCCACACGGTTGCACATGGCAATATTCACACTGTTCTGAAATGCCTGAATCTTCACTTCCCATTGAAACAATTCCGATGGTTCTGCCGTGGTATTTGCCGTGGGAATAAGGATCAGCTCCGCTCCTCTTAGCGCTTCTGTGCGAATGCTCTCCGGATAATGACGATCAAAGCATACTACGATACCGATCCTTCCAAGCTTGGTATCGAATACCCCAAATCCTTCCTCTGACGGTGTATAATAACTCTGCTCGTAGAATTTCTCACACTGTGCCACATGCACCATCTTCTGCTTTCCCACAATCCTGCCCTCATCATCGATCAAAAGACTCATATCGTACCGCTTGCCATGCTCCTCTATATAAAAATTCGGGGAGGCAAAAATTCCTTTCTCCTTGCAAAGGGCACAAATCCCCTGTATATAAGGGCTGTCGAGTCTTATACAAAATGCTTCCCCATTTTTCCCCTCGTATTGGGGAAAAAATGGGGTCAGTTGAATCTCCGGAAAACAAATCAGCTCCGCGCCACAATCAGATGCGTCCTTGATAAGCTGTAATGATTGTCTATAATTTCGCTCCCTATCAGAATCCATTTTCATTTGTGCCAATGCAATTTTCATTACCGGCTCTCCCTAAATACAATCCATTTTGCTAGCATTACTCTATTCAGTATCGTAACACGGATTAATCTGAATTACAATATAAAGTCGTTGGATTGGCGCCAAAATCATCACCTCTCCGTCAAACGGTGCAGCCTGACTTGAAAGGGGCACAGGAGCAGTGCCAAAGCATGGGCATACAGGAGCGGAAGCACTGTAACACCCAAGCCTGCTGTCAGCATCTGCCAGCCTTCCTCCGTATAGTGTATGGCGTATTGCATTTCATATAAAAACCCAAACACACCGCATAACAGTATAATACGAATTGCCACAGAAAGCGCATACTCAGCCTGCCTGATCTGCTCTCTGTCAGCCCTTCCACCGTGCCTTACATTTCCCCTTCGCAGCACCAGAGCGATCCCCTGTAAAGCGCTCCCTAACTGCCCACTGACTGCAAGCATAAAAATGGACAGCCCCACCACTCCAAACAGAGAGATACCATCCACAAAATACCCCCAGGGAATCATAAGTCCCGATGGAGCGATCATAAAGCTCAAAAATAGCATAAATCCTACAACTCCACTAAAAATCCCTGCCGCAATGGCTCCTTTTTGTGCGCGCGTCCTTTCTTGCGTTCCTTTCATAAGCTCCATAATGTTTTCCTCCGCTTTTCTGGCGAACCCCTCCCCAGAGAGCCGTTCGCCTGCCAGGAGTTCATTCACGCTGATCTCCAATGTGTCACAGAGAGAACCCATCAGGGATAAATCCGGCATACCACGCCCTGTCTCCCATTTTGAGATGGTCTTGTCACTGATACCCAGCGCATCCGCCAAGTCCTTTTGCGTCATTCCCTTCTCTTTTCTTTCCTTTGCAATAAATTCTCCTGTTTTCATCTGATTCAGCATGACTTTTCCTCCTTATTGTGATTTGGTTACGGATTCACCCTATCACCCAAGCCTTGTATCAGGAACTTCCACTCCGTAGAACAGGCTCTACGAATCATAGAATCAGCTTCGATTGTAGTCTCTCCTCCTATCCTCCTCTGTAATGGGACGGATGACACGGCAGGGATTACCCGCTGCCACTACATTGTCCGGAATGTCTTTCACAACTACACTGCCCCCGCCAATGACCACATTGCTGCCGATGGTGACACCGGGCATCACTTTGACACCCCCTCCTATCCATACGTTACTGCCCACGGTGATGGGATAAGCATATTCCAGCCCCGCATTACGGCGTTCATAGTCGATAGGATGTCCTGCCGTATAAAATCCGCAATCCGGCGCAATAAAGACATTATCCCCAAAGGTCACCTTTGCCCCATCCAGAATCACCAGATTGTGATTGGAATAAAAATTTTCTCCAATTTCAATATTATATCCATAATCACACCAGAAAGGGGCAGTAATACAAAATGCCTCTTTGGTCTTGCCGAACAATTTTCTGATGATCGCCTCCTGCTCTGCAGTCTGTCCGGGACGTAGCTGATTATAATCAAAGCACAGCTCCTTACAGACGGTTCTCTCTGCAAGCAACTCCTCATCGTAATTGGCATCGTACATCAGATTGTGTAACATCTTCTCTTTTTCTGTCATTTTTCAATCCTCCCTTTTTATTCCTGTCAACATATGGCATGCTGCTCATTTACATCCGTATTTTGTCTATTTCAGAATAACACACCCCCCGACTTTTCTCTACACCCAATTATACAATACCTTTTGAAAGATGTACATTTCATGAGCCATTATAAAAATTTTGCAACCATCTATCTATGAAATCAGCTTCTATTGTGCTACACTTTAGAAAAGCAATAGAGAAGCTTTCAGATAGAGAAGCTTTCAGATACGAAAAAATCACACTATAAAATCATAGAAAGATAGGAGGAAACACACTATGAAAATCGGAATTATCGGAGCCGGCGGAATCGCAACCGTCATGGCAAATACACTTGCGGGAATGGAGCAAATGACGCGCTACGCCATCGCATCCAGGAGCCTTGAGAAAGCACAGGACTTTGCCCGCCAATATGGATTTGAAAAAGCTTATGGAAGTTATGAAGCGCTGGTGTCGGACCCCGATGTGGAACTGGTCTATATCGCCACGCCTCACTCCCAGCACTATGAGAATATGATGCTCTGCATCACCCACGAGAAACCGGTATTATGTGAAAAAGCCTTCACCATGAATGCCCGCCAGGCGCGCGCCATTGCACAGGCTGCCAAGGAACACAAAGTATATGTGGCCGAGGCAATCTGGCCGCGCTACATGCCATCCCGCCAAATCATTAATGAGCTGCTGGATAGTGGTCTGATTGGCAAGGTGAGCACTCTGACCGCCAATCTCTCCTACCCCATCAGCCATGTTCCCCGACTGGTGAGACCGGAGCTTGCCGGTGGCGCCCTGTTGGATATCGGAGTCTATGGAATCAATTTTGCCTTGATGCATTTCGGCAAAGAAATAGAACGTATCGAGACTGCTGTGCGCATGACCGATACCGGCGTGGACAGCGATGAAGTCCTCACCCTTTTCTATACAGACGGACGGATGGCGGTTCTCACACACAGCATCTATGCCCGCTCTGACCGCAAAGGAATCTTCCATGGGGACAAGGGCTATATCGTGGTGGAAAATATCAACAACCCCTCCGCTATCAATGTATATGACCGCAATGATCAGTTGCTAGGGCATGTGGATATCCCTGCACAGATTACAGGTTACGAATACGAGGTGGAAGAAAGTGCAAATCGCATCCTCCAGGGTGCCACAGAAAGCACTTCCATGCCCTTGGAGGAGACCATTTACATGATGGATGTGATGGATAGCATCAGAAAACAGTGGGGCATGGTCTATCCCGGAGAAGAAGCGTGAGCTTATCTCACCATACTCTGGATATTTCCCACAATTTTTTCTGCAATCTCTGCTTTGTTCATGGTGTAAATATGTACACCGTCCACACCATTGGCAATCAGATCCATGATCTGATTGGTGGCGTAAGCAATGCCTGCATCCTGCATAGCTTTCGGGTCGTCCCCGAACCGCTGCAACAGCTTGGAAAGCTTTGCCGGGATGCTGGCTCCGCATTGTGCCACCATTCTCTCAATCTGGCTCTTGTTGGTCACCGGCATGATACCTGCCTCGATAGGAACCTGGATGCCTGCGATTCTCGCTTTCTCCACAAAATCATAAAAGACATTATTTTCAAAGAAAAGCTGTGACACCAGATGCTCTGCTCCCGCATCCACTTTTTTCTTCAGATTGCCAATATCCTCCACCAGTCCTTCTGCCTCCGGGTGCACCTCCGGATAGCAGGCTCCGGAGATATGAAAGCCCTCGCCCTTTGCCAGAATATACTCGGCAAGCTCAGAGGCATAATGAAAATCATCCTTGGGTGCCATATCCGGGTTCCGGTCACCGCGCAACGCTAAAATGTTGGTAATATGACTGCTTTTTAGCTTCTCAAGCAAACCATCAATATCTGCCTTAGAATTGTTCAGACAGGTCAGATGCGCCACTGCATCTATCCCATATTCATTCTGAATTCTGGAACAGATCTGCACTGTCAAGGGATTAGCTACACCCACGCCGCCTGCGCCATAGGTCACACTAATAAAATCCGGATGCAGCTCACGAAGTCGCTCAATCGTGGCATAGATACTGTCAATGCTGCTCTCCTTTTTGGGCGGGAATACCTCAAAAGATACCACCGTATGTTGTCCGTCGAATTTTTCTGCAATATTCATTGTCTAAAACCTTTCCTTTTTATTGTGTATTACCCTTTGCATCAATCATTGGGTCTCATGTAGAATTGCCCCAGCAGCCTGTCCGTCCGCAAGACATTGACAAACGCCTGAGGATCTATCTCTTCTATAATGCGCAGCACCTCCCTCAGCTCCTCAGCATTGATTACTGAATATAGCATACGTCTGGGTGTATCCTTGTAGGTGCCGATCACATCCATCTCCGTGGCTCCATGTCTCGTTCTGGCATTGATGACCTTGGCAATCTCCTGTGGGTGATCTGTGACGATAAACAATGTATTTTTCTTGTACCGCTTGTATCTGGCATTGACAATCTGTGTGGATACAAACTGGAATATGATGGAGTACAACGCCTTGTCCCAACCGAACAGAAAACCATCGCAGATCAGCACAATCGCATTAAAGATCAGGATATAATTCCACGCATCCACCTTATATTTTTCCGAGATAAATATCGAGATAAAATCCGTCCCTCCACTGGTTGCCCCGGCAAGCAGACAGAGCATGATGGCAAACCCATTAATGATTCCGCCAAACACACTGATTAACAGTATATCCTGCGTAATAATATGCGCCGGTATCAGGTCTGTCAGCACGGCCACAAGCCCAATGGTAATACAGGAGTATATAGTGAATTTCTTACCAATCCTGCGATAACTCAAGACGATGGGAAACAGATTCATCAGGATATAAACCGGACCATACGGCAGCGTAAAATGAAAGATATCCTGACATATCTGCTGCAGCAAAAGTGCCACCCCCGCAAGACCTCCCGGAAGTAGTCCGCCTGTGTGCACAAATGTCCGCAGATTCAAGGACATAATCACACCCGCCAAGATACATAATACGATTCGTCTAATATCCTTCTTCATTCCCAAATCCAATCCTTTCTGCGGTCCACAAGCCTTCGTGTATTCATACAACCTGCTTTACGATTACTGTGGTGAGATAGCCTGCCTGCTCCGGTATCTCGTCAAGCTGAAAATATATCTGTTCCTTCTCCATTCCACAATAGGAGACTGCGAAAACCCTGGTCGTGCCCGCTTCAACCATAGGCAGCAGCCTTTCTTTCAATTTGTTCAGATGCTTTCCCAGCTTCATAAATACCTTTGTCCCCGGAAGCTTCAATGCCTCCTCCAGATTAGCAGTTCCTGAAAAAATATGCAAGTCTTCCTCCTCAGACACCAATGGAATCTGCAATCTTCCGGCACAGGCGCAAAAAGAAGTCACACCATTTACCGCCACCGTCCTCAAACCATCCCGTTTTGCTTTCTCCGCCATATAGCTGTAGGTGGAATAGATGGAGATATCCCCAATCACCAGAAACGCGGCTGATTTTCCGCTTTGCAATATCTCTACAATATCTGCGTAAATCCCTTCCCGGCTTTGTTCTAACTGCTCCCTGTTCCTCGTCATGGGAAAATCGTAACAGCGGACTTCCTTGTTCTCAATCTCAGGGCACGCTTTTGCCGCAATTCCATAAGCATGACACTGCTCCCTGGAAGCGGCAGGCAGGAGCAGCACATCGCTCGCCTTGATACAACGGACTGCTTGCAATGTCATCTGCTCCCAATCTCCCGGTCCTACACTGATTCCATATAATATTCCACCCTCTTTTAAACACATAGTGCCTTCCTCTCTTTAGAGTATTTCCAAATTCATTATAGTATAGACGGCATTATGTTACAAGCACTACTCCTTCTTTCATTGCTCACTTTTCAGCATTCTTTTGCTGCTGAAATAAGTCACCAGAAAATATCCGCCATAGATTGCCACAATAATCAGCGCCGTGATTGCAAGAGCATTCCCCATCTGTCCGGTTCCGAATGTCTCCAGAATGATGTTGCAGCACTTCAGCCCGAAGACGGAATGAATGACCGCCAACAATAGTGGAAAGAGAAAAAATATCCCAATCTGACGAAACAGCGCGCAATTGAGCATTCGCTCATCTGTACCAATCTTCCGAAGAATCTCAAAACGTGTCCCATTGTCCGCACTCTCGGACAGTTCCTTCAATGCCAAAACTGCCGCACTTGCCATCAGGAAAATAATTCCCAAATACAATCCGATGAAGGTCACAATGGCTCCCAGACCTACGCTGGCATCCGCAATATGCTGTCTGGTATCATAGGAGAAAAAGGACTTTGTAATGTAAATTTCATCCAAAAGCTCCACCAATCTCTGTTCTGATACATCCTTTGCCACCTTATCCTCCACATTATAATTGGCAAGCAAAATATTTTCATATAACATGGAATCATTCACTGCCTCATCCGGCACCAGGATAATTCCCACATTGATATGACTAGACGCCATTTCCACGAAGCCGGGCTGACACTCGGTGTACTTGCTGTGATACTCTTTACCGTCAATCGTGATAGTCTTACCCTGCCACAACACATAATTTCTGGCAGTCACCACACTGTCAAGATCCGAAATCACAATATACTCATCCGTCCCCAAGCTATAGACTTCTGTCCCGAAAAGTGCAGCCACCCGATTATAATCGCTGATCTTCATAAGCAATTCCGGTTGGTCAGCACGGATAAAAGCATAGTTTTTCAGCACGTCATCCAGATATTCCTCCAGAAACGACTGTATGGTAAGCTCCTGCTCCCAATAGTAATTGACAATCGTCACATCCTTTAATTCCCGCTCCACCTGATAACCATTCCGTTTAAGAGTCGTCACCACATCCACTTTGGAGTCCTCTTCAATCTCCGGATTGGAGGGCCATTCTTTGTTCCAGGATTTTTCAATCTGCACATCCATGGGCGCCATCGCCTTGATATTGGCATTCATGGAGCGGCTGATAGAGAAAGCACTGCCCAGCACACAAATGGTGATAAAGAGCATCAGACAGATGATTGTCATGGAGAGAACCATCGTGTTGATCTTACTGGCAAACTGCCTAAGCGTAAAACTGTTCAAGCCCCTGTAATAGCTTCTCCTCCACGCCATAAAAAGCTTCAGCAATAACCCCGACAATGACCAGAAAATCAAAAAGGTAGATACCGCTCCAAGGATAAGCACCCCTACAAATACCCTCCTTGACATATCCTCCAAACCGTCAGACACCATATAGTAGGCATAGCCCAGAGCTGCACATGCCACGAAAAAGAGTATGCTGCAAAGTAACGGACTCTTCAGCTTCTGCTTTTCGTTTTTCTTGGCTCCGTTCAACAAATCAATCAGCCTGCAGCGGCTGACGGATATGGTATTGAAAATCATCACTAGCAAATACATAATTCCAAAGTATACAAGTGTTTTCCGAAACGCTTCACCTGAAAAGACAAAGGTGAATTTACTCATATCCGCCTCAAATATATTCGCCACAATGATACTCATAAACTGGGACAATATCACGCCCAATCCAAGTCCTATGCCTAAGGAAATCAGACCGATCAATAAGGTCTCGACAAAGAGAACCATGGACACCCTCCGCCTGCTCATCCCCAAAGTCAAATAGACACCAAACTCCTTATTCCTCCGCTTCATGAGAAAGCGGCTGGCATAGATAATCAATGCTCCCAGAATAACAGATACGAACACACTGACTACCGCCAAGCCACTGTTCATCAATCCGATGATTTCGTATGTGGTCTGGGATAGATTATCCGCAACCGTCTGTGATCCAATAGCGTTAAATACATAAAAAATTGCAACACCAAGCACCAGAGTAAAGAAATAGATGGCATAATCCTGCATACTCTTCCTGATGTTTTTTACTGCCAGTTTAAAGAGCATCATTCAGATCTCCTCCCAACAAAGCGATGACATCAATGATTTTATCAAAAAAATCTTTGCGGGAATGCTCTCCCCTGTTTATCTCATTAAAGATTTTGCCATCTTTGATAAAAATCACTCTGGTGGCATAGGATGCCGTGAACGCATCATGGGTCACCATCAAAATCGTCGCCGCAAATTCTCTGTTCAGATACCGAAAGCTCTCCAACAACATTTTGGAAGACTTGGAATCTAAAGCGCCGGTGGGCTCATCCGCCAGAATCAGCTTCGGATCCGTGACAATGGCTCTTGCCGATGCCACACGCTGCTTCTGACCGCCGCTCATCTGGTAGGGATATTTGGAAAGCACCTCGGTAATACCAAGCTTCTCCGCCATTTTTCCTACCCTTGTTTCAATCTCTGTCACCCCCACATTTTGAATGGACAGTGCCAGAGCAATATTCTCATAGGCAGTCAGCGTATCCAACAGATTAAAATCCTGAAAGATAAATCCAAGCTCCTCTCTTCGGAATTTATTCAGTGCATTTCCTTTCAGACGGGTAATATCTCCTCCTGCCACATAAATATGACCTGCGGTCACCTTATCGATGGTGGATATACAATTAAGCAGTGTGGTCTTGCCCGATCCGCTTGCCCCCATTATGGCAACAAATTCGCCCTCCTCCACCTCAAAGGACACATTATCCAACGCCTTGGTGAGACTCGCTTTGCTGCCGTAGTATTTTTCTACGTTTTCCAATTTCAATACAGTATTCAAAACATATCTCCTTTCCTTGTCATGCTATTCATAGTCACGATACCTCACAGCATGCTTTTTCTGACTACGCCTATATCATAATGTCTATAAGAGAATATGTCGTTCTTTCAATCTTACCAAACATTACAAATTTGTAATATTCGTTGGCTGTTCTTTTTCAAGCACATCAAAAAACCGGTCTCTGTAAAATGTAATCACAAGCTTCGTGAACTCCCCTTGCACAGACTCCACAGCAATCTCATGTCCCAGCTTCCCGCAGAGCTCTCTCGCGATATACAAGCCCATTCCGGTGGATTTGGACTTAATCCTGCCATTGTAACCGGTGAAGGACTTCTCGAATACGCGCCGCAGATCCTCTTTGGGAATACCGATTCCATTGTCCCAAATCATTAACTGTGTCCCCTCCTCGCACTCCTTGGCATAGATGCGGATGATGGTCTCTCCCTGTTCCTTGCGGTACTTGATACTATTGTTAATCATCTGATTCAGGATAAACTCCAGCCACTTTCCATCAGTCTGCACCATTCTGTCCAAATCCTGCACCTGAAAATCAATTTTGTTTTCCAACAGTTCGTCTTTATTTTTCAGTGCCACGGCTTTCACTACCTTTGCCAGAGATGTTCCGGCAATGCGATAATCCTGCTCCGCATTCTCCGATCTCGCATAAAAAAGAATCTGCTCCACATAATCGTCGAGCCGCCGAATCTGCTCTATGGTTCTGCGCTCGAACTCCTCCGGATGATTATGTGCCCGCAGCGTCAATGCAGCCAGAGGAATCTTGACCTCATGAATCCACATTTCAATATATTCTTTAAAATCCTCATTCTGGCGCTCCAGCTCTCCCACATGTTCTGCCATGGATTTGTCAATATCATACAATGCGTCAAAAGTCAGTCTTCCCTCGTAGAATTCAGGTCTTGTCAACGTCTCCAGTACCAGATAAGCCTTGTCCAGCTTCGCAATATTATTTTGTAATTTACAATAAAACATCCTTTTCCTTTGATAACCGTATACAATGAAAAAGCTTCCGAGACATACTAACAACATCAATATGATAATGCTCAGCGCCATATTCACGTCAAAGACGGCAAACAGATAACCGATGATCAGACACACGATACTGAAAGAAAGCACATAGACTGCTTTATCCCTGATATAATCCCATAACCTCATAACAAAATATACCCCTGTCCCTTCCTGGTATCGATGGCTTCCCCATACCCCAGGCTTTTCAGCTTGGCACGCAGTCTGCTGATATTCACGGTCAAAGCATTGTCATTAATATATTCGTCATTGTTCCACAGATCAGTCATCAATTCATCTCTGGTGACAATCTGCCCTCGCCTGGATACCAAAAAGCTTAGGATTAACATCTCGTTCTTGGTGAGCACCACTTCCAGCTCTCCCTTTTGCACTGTGCCCTTGCGTGTGTTGAGCTTCAACGCCTCGTAGTCCCATATATCTGATGTGTTGCTCATACGCTTGAAAATATTGTTGATGCGTAAAAGCAACAGCGTGGGATTGTAGGGCTTCGTGATGTAGTCATCTGCACCATAACTCATGGACAACACCTCATCCACCTCCGTGTTCTTACTGGTGACCATGATCACTGGCACGTCCGATTCTTTCCGAAGCTCTTTTAGTACAAGCTCACCGTTCAGGTAAGGAATATTGATGTCCATAAGAACCAGATCGGCATAAGCATTCAGAATCTTCTCTAACGCATTTTCAAACGTCACTAATTCTACCGTCTCATATCCGGCATTACACAAAAGCTCTGCCAGCTCCGCTCT
>JAFVDW010000013.1 GCA_017478245.1 Lachnospiraceae bacterium | reverse complement strand
GACTGGGGGAGGAATTCCCTGCGGAGGAGACGGTTCTGATACAGGGGATTATCGATGTGTTCTTCGTGGAAAATGGGGAGATCGTGCTGTTGGATTACAAGACAGATGTGATTGACTCCATGGAAGGACTCTGGAATCGTTATCGGGTACAGTTACAATACTATGAGGAAGCGCTGCGGAATCTGATGGGAATGCCGGTGAAGGAAAAGGTGCTTTATTCTTTTTATTTGGAAAGAGAAGGGGTGGACGGCAGATAAAGGATTTTGCGTATGCAATCTGATTGGATGGAGGATTGCTTTTGAAACAAGATTTTTGTATAATAAGAAGAGTTTATAGCATGTTAAAGTAGTGTGATTGTGATGCGCAAAGACGCGCTTGAGGAAAGGCGTAGCGACTATGGTAGATAACAGTTGTGGTCTGATACTGGAAGGTGGAGCCTTGAGAAGTGTATTTTCCGCAGGAATACTGGATTTTTTCCTGGAGAAGGGGATACAGATTCCCAATGTGTTGGCGATATCTGCAGGTGCTTATGCCGGGATGAATTATGTTTCCGGGCAAAAAGGACGCTGTCTGGAAGCCATCGTGGAGCCCCTGCGGAGATATAGATATGTGGGAATCGGTACATGGTTGAAGACCGGTGCTCTGTTTGATATGGATTTTTTGTTTCAGCAGGTACCAAAGGAGGTTCCCTTTGATTTTGAAACATTTCAAAACAGTGGCAAGCGTTTCATCACCAGTACGGTGGATTGTGAAAAGGGCGAGGCAGTTTATTTTGAGGATTTCAGGAGTGAAGAGGAGTTCTTCAAGATCTGTCAGGCAGCCAATTCCCTGCCGTTGATTGCGAAGATTACAGAGATAGATGGAAAACCGATGTTGGATGGAGGCATGGCGGATGCGATTCCGATAGTCAAAGCATTGGAGGAGGGGTGGAAAAAGGTAATCGTTGTATTCACCAGAGAAGCTTCCTATCGTAAGAAAGACAAGCCCTTTGACCTGAGACTCACCAATTTACTTTATCGCAAATATCCTAATTTCATACAGCTCATCAGTGGCAGAGGCAAACGTTACAATGAAGCCATTGAAACCATTGCCAGGTTGGAGGAGGAAGGGCGCGCTTTTGTGTTCCGCCCCACGAAGCTCAAGCTGAAGAATAAGGAGAGCAATGTGGATAAGCTGATGGAGTATTACAACCACGGCTACGAGATTGCCAAGGAACGCTATCAGGAGCTGTTGCAGTTTTTGGAAAAGTAAGGGTGTCAGCTTTTGTAAATTGCTTTTGTAAATTAATTATTGTAAATTATTTAAAAAAAATTCTTGACTTTTTAAGGCAAATCGCATATGATAAACGAGATGACAGAATACTCAATGGCGAGTGACCAAGGGAGTATTCTGTTTTTTATGTAATAGGAAATTGCTCTGCAATTCCTATTACACAAAAAGCGCTCCGCTATGGATGCGCACTCGCGCGTAACGTAAATGTTGCACAAATGCAACCGCGCTCGGCGCGAGAATGCCGCAAGCGGCATTCTTTTTCATAATTTCATAAAAGGTAACTGAATTGTTACCATAGAAGAGTATATGTCAAAAAGCTATGAAGGAGACTCTTGCCGGGGAGAACGACAGGAATACAACGCCACCGACTGAGAGCGTTGTTTGTGGGAAGCGGTGAAGGGAACACTCTGGAGCTTGTTATCTGAACCAGTTTGTGTATTTGCAGTAGGCATGGAAAGACCGGGCACGAGAACAAATAGGCTAGGATAACACGTTGCACGCGTTAAGTGTCATGAGAGGGCAGACTTTTAAGGAAGTCTGTCAATGCGGGTGGTACCGCGGGTATGAATTATCCGTCCCGGAATGCAGTTACTGTGTTCCGGGACTTTTTGTGTGAACGAGAAATGCCATAAGTCCCGGAACCCTCAAAAATTAATTTTGTGGCGCAGATTAAGATTCGGAATATAGGATTGGCGCCGGAACAGGAGGCAACAGATGTATAGAGATCTAAAAATTGATGGAATCAGTGAAAGTCAGATCGGTCAGACCCTTCGGGTGGCAGGATGGGTGGAGAATATTCGTGACCATGGCGGGGTATCCTTTATTGATCTGCGGGATATGTATGGTGTACTGCAAGTGGTTATCCGCAAAACCGAACTGTTAAGTGGCATTACCAAGGAGATGTGCCTGTCTATTGAGGGTGTGCTGGAGAAACGTGACGAGGAGACTTACAATCCCAAGATTCCCACCGGTACCGTGGAGCTGGAGGCACATGTTATTGACGTGTTGGGGAAGGTATACAAGCAGCTTCCTTTTGAGATTCAGGCATCTAAGGAGACAAGGGAGGATGTACGTCTGAAATACCGCTATCTGGATTTGCGCAACCGCAAGGTAAAGGAGACAATTCTGTTTCGCTCCCAGGTAATCGCTTATTTGCGTCAGAAGATGACGGAACTGGGTTTTGTGGAGATTCAGACACCGATTCTCTGTGCATCCTCGCCGGAGGGCGCGAGAGATTATATTGTTCCTTCCAGAAAATATAAAGGAAAATTTTATGCACTGCCTCAGGCACCCCAACAGTATAAGCAGCTTTTGATGGTGGCGGGTTTTGATAAATATTTTCAGATTGCACCCTGCTTCCGGGACGAGGATGCCAGAGCGGACAGGTCGCCGGGAGAGTTCTATCAGTTGGATTTCGAGATGAGCTTTGCCACCCAGGAAGATGTGTTCAGGGTGGGAGAGGAGGTGCTTTCTGCCACCTTTGAAAGGTTTGCGCCCGAAGGGTATGAGGTGACGCAGGCGCCCTACCCGGTCATCAGCTACAAGCAGGCGATGTTGGAGTTCGGCACTGACAAGCCGGATTTGCGCAATCCCCTACGCATCATGGATGTGACTGACTTTTTTCAGAAGTGTACCTTCAAGCCCTTTATCGGGAAAACAGTGCGGGCTATCAAGGTGCATGCGGATATGTCCAAGGGCTTTCATGAGAAGCTGTTATCCTTTGCCACCGGCATGGGGATGGGGGGATTAGGCTATCTGGAAGTGGATGAGGATTTGTCCTACAAGGGACCTATCGATAAATTTATCCCACAGGAGTTGAAGGGAGAGCTGCGTGGGCTTGCAGGACTGGAAGCGGGAGATACGATTTTTTTCATTGCAGACAGAGAGGCGCGGGCAAACTACTATGCCGGGCAGCTTCGCACAGAGTTGGGCAACAGACTGGATCTGGTGGAGAAAAATGCCTATCGCTTCTGTTATGTGAATGATTTTCCCATGTATGAGTTAGACCCGGAAACGAAGCAGATTGGGTTTACTCACAATCCCTTTTCCATGCCGCAGGGAGGAATGGAGGCATTGCAGAGTCAGGAGCCTCTTGACATTTTGGCGTATCAGTATGATATTGTAGTAAATGGCGTGGAGCTCTCTTCGGGAGCAGTGCGTAACCATGACTGTGAGATTATGGAGAAGGCATTTGAAATTGCGGGCTATGATAAGGAGACGCTGAAGGCTAAGTTTGGCGCACTTTATCAGGCATTTCAGTTTGGAGCTCCGCCTCACGCAGGTATGGCGCCCGGCGTGGATAGAATGCTGATGCTGCTCAGGGGCGAAGAGAATATTCGTGAGGTAATCGCTTTTCCCATGAGTGGCTCTGCTCAGGATCTTATGTGTGGTGCACCGGGGGATGTGACGGAGCAGCAGCTTCGGGAGGTTCACATCAAGGTGAGAGCTTAAGAAAAGGAGAAATATAGATATGGCGCATGTGATAGATGATGAGACAATAGAGTATGTGGGGATATTGGCGAAGCTGGAGCTTTCTGAAGAGGAGCGCGAGCAGGCGAAAAAGGATATGGGCAGCATGTTGGATTATATCGACAAACTGGGTGAATTGGACACTACGGATATCGAGCCTATGTCACATGTATTCCCGGTACAGAATGTATTTCGGGAGGATGTGGTGACAAGCGGCGACATGAGAGAGCAGATGTTGGCAAATGCGCCCCAGGAGAAGGATGGTATGTTTGTGGTGCCCAAAACCTTCGAAGGGTGATAAAGGAGACTGCTTGACGGAAAAGATGCAAAAAGGAGATGAGTAAGTTGACAGATAAAGAAATAACTGGCGGCGTTGCCAGGGAAATTCTGGCTTATACGGCGGTAGAGCTGGGAAAAGCCATTCATGAGGGAAAAGTGACTGCGGTGGAAGCGATGGAGGCAGTGTTTAAACAGATTGAGCGCAAAGAGGCAGAAATTCATGCTTATGTGACGATAGATAAAGATACCGCCCTGCAAAAAGCGGCGCAGATACAGAAGAGAATAGAAGCAGGTGAACTACAAGGATCTTTGGCGGGCGTGCCGGTGGCGATTAAGGATAATCTGTGTACGGAGGGAATGCGCACCACCTGCTCCTCCAGGATACTGGAGAATTTCGTCCCTACCTTTTCGGCGGAGGCTGTGTCAAGATTGGAGGAAGCCGGAGCGGTCATCGTAGGTAAGACCAATATGGATGAGTTTGCTATGGGCTCCACCACGGAGACATCTGCCTTTGGAGTGACGAAGAATCCCTGGAATACGGCGCATGTGCCGGGCGGTTCCTCCGGCGGTTCAGCAGCAGCGGTGGCGGCAGAGGAGTGCTTTTTTGCCTTGGGCTCTGATACTGGTGGTTCTATCAGGCAGCCGGCAGCCTATTGTGGAGTGGTGGGAATGAAGCCCACCTACGGAACGGTGTCCCGGTATGGACTGGTTGCTTATGGCTCATCGCTGGATCAGATTGGTCCTTTGGCGAAGGATGTGACAGACTGTGCTACCGTGTTGGAAATCATTGCGGCACATGATGCCAAGGATTCCACCTCCATGAAACGGGAGGATGTGGATTTTACTTCTGCTTTGGTGGAGGATGTGAAAGGACTTCGCATCGGTATTCCCAGAGATTATTTTGGGGAGGGGCTGGATACGGAGGTGAAGAGCGCAGTGCTTGCGGCGGCAAAGGTATTAGAGCAGGCGGGAGCTGTTGTAGAGGAATTTGATCTAAGTCTGGTGGAATATGCGATTCCCACCTATTATACCATCGCAGCAGCAGAGGCAAGCTCCAACCTGGAGCGTTTTGACGGTATTAAATACGGATATCGTACAGCCGATTTCAATGGGCTTCATGACATGTATAAAAAAACTCGCTCCGAGGGCTTTGGCGCTGAGGTAAAACGACGTATTATGCTAGGCTCCTTTGTGCTCAGTTCGGGTTATTATGATGCTTATTATTTGAAGGCTTTGCGTGTGAAGGCATTGATAAAGCAGGCATTTGATGCCGCCTTTGCCCGCTATGATGTGATTCTGGGACCGGTGGCACCTACAACGGCGCCTGGGTTGGGTGAGAGTCTGGCGGATCCTCTCAAGATGTATCTGGGAGATATTTACACCATATCAGCGAATCTTGCAGGGCTGCCGGGTATCAGTCTGCCCTGTGGAAAAGACGGTAGAGGTCTGCCGATCGGATTACAACTGTTGGGAGATTGTTTTCAGGAGAAAAAATTAATTCAGTGTGCGTACACTTATGAGAAGAAGCGAGGTCCTTTTGGACTTTCTGTATAGTTAGTTGGCAGCTTGCCCGGATTTTGAGAGGAGTGGAAGAAAATGGAAAAACAATATGAGACAGTGATTGGTCTAGAGGTGCATGTAGAGCTTGCGACGAAGACCAAGATTTTCTGTGGCTGTTCTACTGCATTCGGCGGGGCACCCAATACCCACACCTGTCCGGTGTGTACCGGAATGCCGGGGACGCTTCCCGTGCTGAATGGGCAGGTGTTGGAATATGCGGTGGCGGTGGGGCTTGCAACGAATTGCAGTATTACCAGATACTGTAAATTTGATCGTAAGAATTATTTTTATCCGGATAACCCCCAGAACTACCAGATTAGTCAGTTATATCTGCCTATTTGTCGGAATGGACATGTGGATATTGAGACGGAGGGCGGTGTGAAATCCATCGGCATCCATGAGATACATATGGAGGAGGATGCGGGCAAGCTGATCCACGATGAGTGGGAGGATGTAAGCCTTGTGGATTATAACCGTTCGGGTGTTCCTCTGATTGAGATTGTATCAGAACCGGATATGCGAAATGCCCAGGAGGTGATTGCCTATCTGGAAAAGCTGCGTATGACGATTCAATATCTTGGCGCCTCGGATTGTAAGCTGAACGAGGGTTCCATGCGTGCGGATGTGAATTTGTCTGTGCGGGAAGTGGGTAGTACAGAGCTTGGTACGCGTACAGAGATGAAGAACCTGAATTCTTTCCGCGCCATCACACGCGCCATCACAGGAGAGCGGGAACGGCAGATAGAGCTTTTGGAGCGGGGAGAGAGTGTGGTTCAGGAGACCCGCAGGTGGGATGACGCAAGGGAAGTTTCTTATGCTATGCGCTCCAAGGAGGATGCACAGGATTATCGTTATTTTCCGGATCCGGACTTAGTACCTATTCAGTTGGATGATGCGTTCATAGAGCGTGTCAGGGCAGGGCAGCCGGAATTTAGGGAGGAAAAGATGGAGCGTTATCGCAGGGAATTTGACATTCCTGATTATGATACCCGGATTATCACCGGCTCCAAGCATATGGCGGATCTTTTTGAGGCAACGGTGGAATTGTGCCATCAGCCTAAGAAGGTGTCTAACTGGCTGATGGGAGAGACACTGCGTCTGTTGAAGGAACGAGAGATGGATCCTGAGGATATCCGTTTTACGCCGGCTCATTTTGCGAAGCTGATTGACCTTACCGAACGGAAGGTTATCAATACCACGGTGGCAAAGGAAGTATTTGAAGAAATGTTCGATCGCGATGTGGATCCCGAAGGTTATGTGGAGGACAAGGGGTTGAAGATGGTAGGCGATGGGAATGCTTTGCGCAAGACCGTCGAGGAAGTGATCGCCGCGAATCCCCAGTCTGTGGCAGATTATCGCGGCGGCAAAGAGAAAGCAATCGGTTTTCTGGTGGGGCAGACCATGAAAGCGATGAAAGGCAAAGCAGATCCTGCAAGCGTAAATCAGCTTTTGAAAGAATTGCTATAGTGGTTATCGTGTGATAAATGTAAGGAATTTTATTGCATTATCAAGGTTTTTGGTGTTTATGGGGATGCCCAGTGCGGCATCCTCCGGACCGAGATAATAGTAGTCCGTGAGCGTCTTTAAGTCATTGGCGAATAAGCCTACGGGGATGGGGTCTTCCATCAGTTCAGGCTTAGAGGGATCCGGAACCTCGATGGGAGTGGGATTGTCAAAGGTGGGTTCGGCTTCTTCCATCGCTTCCACTACAGGGCGGTCTACATAGTAGAGATAGGGCTTGCACTGCTCCATCTGCTCCGGTGTCAAAATCTCTCGCAGATCATAGAAAAAGGTGCTGTTGGCATAATCAGTGAACAGAGATTGATTCGCGCACAAAATATCCAATTCTCCAATAGAAGAGTATGCAACCAGCTTCTGAGAGGAGGCTACGCTCATCTGGTCGCCGCTACCGCTGACAAGCTGCATGGAGGTATCAAAAATCACATCGTATTTTTGGTTGTCAATACCGGAATAAGCGGTGAAAGCCAAATTAAATTCTTCTGCATTGTTCAGTGCGGCACCGTTGACGATAGCGGCATAGAAAGCGGCATCTTTGCTGGTGACAACGTCGCGAATCCATGTGAAGCCGATAATCAGAACAGCGATTGCCGCAACGGTGTGCCATTTATAATAATACACGAAATATTTTATTTTTTCCCAAATGGAAGCTTGTTTTAAGGCTTCTCGTTCTTCTTGAAATTCATCCATAACCGGCATGAGGTATACCTGCCTTTCCTTATCTTGATTATTTCCATTGTAATATAAAGGTTTACCGGTGGAATGTCAACGGAGTTCACAAAAATTTAAGTTTTTTTTGACAAGTCAGGGTAAAAGGTGTAAGATTTTCATACAGAAAAGTGATGGCTACAATATTAACGATATTTCGTTTATATATTTTGCGAAAAAATATAGACATATTTCCCTGCATGTGTTAGACTGGTTCTATGAGAGGCGCCACGCATAAATTTACAGATATTTGGAAAGGGAAAGGGATTGCCATGAATGAGAATTACAATGAATTGTTTCAGAAGATTCTGGATGAGTTAGGACAGATTAACGGGAGGCTGGACAAGGTAGATGGACGTTTGGATAAGGTAGACAATCGTCTGGATAATTTAGACAATCGTTTGGACAAGGTAGACAATCGTTTGGACAAGGTAGAAAGCCGGCTTGATGGGATAGATATCCGGCTTGATGGAATGGATCGCAGATTTGACGAGATGGATCACAGATTCGACAAGATGGATAATCGTCTTACGAAGCTGGAGGACAGAATGGATGCCATGACAGTGCGGCAGAACAAAATGTCTGAGCAACTGACCGAGGTGCAATGTGAGTTGCGGATGTTTGAACTGAATACGGACAGAAAGTTTGCGAAGCTGCAAGATGGTATGGATACGGTTGTAGAGATTCTGAAGCTGAATCATCTGATACCGATGCCGAGCTAACCTCTGGGGAAGGTCCTGAAGAACGTTAATAGCGGGTTCAGGACTTCCTTTTTACGCTATAAGAAGCTTTTTAAGAAAAATAATGAAGATTATGAAGGGTGGGTGGAGTGCATGGAGAAAGAGTGGACGATTGCAGTGGCGGGAACCGGTTATGTAGGATTGTCTTTGGCTGCACTGCTTGCGCAGCATCATAGGGTCTACGCTGTGGATATTGTGCCCGAAAAGGTAGAGAAGATCAATAAAAGAATCAGCCCGATTCATGACGAGTATATCGAGAAATTTTTTGCAGGTACACCTTTGAAGCTGACTGCCACCCTGGATGCAGAATGGGCGTATAAGCAGGCAGACTATATCATTATCGCCACACCTACGAACTATGATTCTGTCACACAGCATTTTGATATTTCCGCGGTGGAAGCGGTAATAGAACTGGCATTGTCCGTGAATCCGCGTGCTATGTTGGTTATCAAATCCACGGTTCCGGTGGGGTACACGGAGTCTGTGCGCGAAAAATACCATATCGGAAATATTATTTTCAGCCCGGAGTTTTTGCGAGAAAGTAAAGCCCTCTATGACAATTTGTATCCGAGCAGAATCATTGTCGGATGTGATGAGGAGACGAGGGAGAAGGCAGCGCTTTTTGCAAACCTATTGAAAGAGGGGGCATTCAAGGAAGAGATTGACACGCTTTTTATGGGGAGTACGGAGGCGGAAGCCGTGAAGCTGTTTGCTAACACTTATCTTGCGCTTCGGGTTTCTTTTTTTAACGAATTGGATACCTATGCGGAGATAAAGGGGCTTAGTACCCGGGACATTATCAATGGTGTATGCTTAGACCCCAGAATTGGTACACACTATAATAATCCGTCCTTCGGCTATGGCGGTTATTGTCTGCCGAAGGATACGAAACAGCTACTTGCCAATTATCAGGATGTACCGGAGAATCTGATTGAGGCGATCGTGGAGAGCAATCGAACCAGAAAGGATTTTATCGCGGACAGAGTGCTTCAGAAGGCGGGGTATTATGGCTATCGGGATGATAATCGTTTCGACAGCGGTATGGAGCGGGAGGTGGTGATCGGTGTTTTCCGTTTGACCATGAAAACCAACTCTGATAATTTCAGACAGAGCTCTGTTCAGGGAGTCATGAAGAGAATTAAGGCAAAAGGGGCTACAGTAGTGATTTATGAGCCATCCCTTGAGAGCGGAAGCACCTTTTTTGGCAGCAGGGTGATCGGAGATTTGGAGGAGTTTAAGCGCATGAGCGATGCGATCATCGTAAACCGCTATGATGCCTGCCTTGATGATGTAAAGGATAAGGTCTATACCAGAGATCTCTTTTGGCGGGACTAAGTATAGGGGAATAGGCGTTAGTGAAACTCCTATCATTGTTCAGGAAATTGCGCAATCGTACAATTCCATAGCAGACGCGCTTTCGCTCCGACTTCTCCGTAGCGGCACATAAGGTGCCTAGCACTTACAGTGCCGTAGTACGCCACCTAAGTGCCGACGGCTCGCTAGGGTCTGCGTATGGAAATGTACATCATGCACAATCATAGCAACATTTGAAGGGAGTTTCGCTATCATTTGAGTATAGGGGAATAGAAAGGGTTTAAAAATGGGGTTATATAATCTCTCAAGAGAAGAATTTCATGATGCAGGCTTAAAAAACAGCATAATGGCACAGGATGGGGAGGATGTGTTTGTATTTGCAGACAAAACAATCACGAACGCGGCGGAAGTGACGGCAGTGTTGGACGAGTATCCCCTTTTGCAGGAATATGATCTGGTGGTATTCGGGAGTGGTGTCCCACAGGAAATCGGCAGCTTGCAGGATGTGTTGGATAGTTTTTCGATGCAGGTGTATGCGTTGTACCTGCACAAAGCAATGCTTTCCGGGACAGGCTCCTTCAATGAATATCTGCCCGGAGGCAATTATGAGTTTGTCTGTAGATGCATTCAGCGCGGTATGCAGGTATACTGTGTCGAATGTGCGGACGACACGGGGGAAAGTGCCGGCGACGCGGAGGAAGAGAACGATGACACAGGGGAGCATGCTGCTTTGTACGGAGAGCAAGCGGACAATCGCGCGGAGGAATTAGCCTATCTGATCAGGGAGCATATGCTCTATTTGCGCAAGGAAGCTACGTTGGAGAAGTATCTCACTTCCGTCAACGACTACATGGAAAGGTTGGGCAGGACGCAGCAATTTCGCACAAGCTTGGACAGAATGCTTGGTGATCAGGGAGTGTATGAACAAATTGCGCAGAATACGGCACCGTTCTTTATCATCTCCGGTGACCAGACCTGTTATGGTGTTTTGGAGAATTTTGCAAATAAGCTGGCAGATGCCTTGGTAAAGAAGGGACAGGCTGTTATCACGACCAATAACAGATATGGCAGTTACAGCTCCATAGAAGACATTGAGAATCGCATGATAAAGGCTTATGTGGGATTTCAGGCTCCCATATTGGAAAATGACTTTTTTAAAAAACAGCATGTGCCCAAGTGTCAATTCTGGACAGACAATCCAATGTTTTTTGATGATTTATTTTGGAATCTGAATGACTCCTATTATCTGCTGTGCCAGGATGGGAATTATGCACGTTATTTGAGAAAATATTATCAGATAAGACATGCACTGCATTTTCCACTTGCAGGGGAGACTACTGCGCAGGCAATGGCGGGAGAGGACAGAGAGTATGATGTGGTTTTCGTAGGCAGTTATAGACCTTATGTGCAAAAGGATTGGAAGGATTCTGTCAAGGAAGGGTATTTTCAATTCATGATAGAGCACTCATGGCTGGAATTCGAGGAGGGATTGAGAGAATTTTTGATAGGACAGGGCGAAGCGTGGGTTGCACATGCGGATGAAGCACCCGACAGATGGCTCAGTTGTATTTGGGCATACACGGATGTATATAGGGAAGTCATCGGCTTCTATCGCAATAAAGTGATAGAAACTATACTTTCTGCAGGCATAGAACTGGATGTATTCGGCACTTCCTGGGAACAGTATGAGGGTCAGGGGAGAGAAAGACTCAAAATACACCCGCAGGTCACACCCAAGGAGGCACTGGAGCTTTTGACGTGCGCAAAGGTCAGCCTTAACATTATGACCTGGCATAAGGATGGGATGACGGAACGGATTGCCAATAGTATGCTTTGCGGAGCAGTCTGCCTTTCAGATGAAACCACATATCTCAAAGAACATTTTAAAGATGGAGAAGACATTATGCTCTTTTCGTTGACGGATGTGGGGCGGATTCCGCAGATGATAAGGATGCTGTTGGGTGACGAACAAAGGAGAGAAGAGATAGCGCGAAGCGCCTATGATATTGCAATGCGGGAGCATACATGGGAGGTTCGTGCCTCACAACTGATAGAATTGATAAAAAATGCAAGTTCCCTCTAAACTTATTTTAGAATAATCCGATAAAAAGATTAGAAAACTCATAATTTATCACATTTCACATGGAGGTGACTGGTATGGCTATTGAAGCTATTAACAATGCAATGAGTCTACAATCGCAGATTGCTAATCCGGTGAAGGCACCGGTACCTGTTAAGACGGACCAGAACGTGAATGTACAGGCTGCGGATATTGTGGACACAACCACAAAAGTGGTGGAGAACACGCAGAACAAGGGGCAAGGGAATGCCACAGATCAGAATGAAGAACAGGGGCAGACAGCCTCAAGCGAGCAGATTCGCAAGGCGGTAGAGAGCTTTAACAAAAATAAGGCGACCAACTCCGAAGCGATCTTTGGTATTCACGATGGAACGAATCGTGTGACGATTAAGATTGTGGATAAGAAAACGAAGGAAGTCATCAAAGAACTTCCGCCTGAAAAGACCTTGGATATGATTGCGAAGGTGTGGGAGATGGCTGGAATTCTTGTGGATGAAAAGCGATAACGTTTAGAACGGGAGAGGAGGAAGGATTATGCCTATGCGATTGTCCGGATTAATGTCCGGTATGGATACAGACAGTATTATTCAGCAGTTGGTGGAAGCCAGAAAGACCAAAGTAGATACGAAGAAAAAAGCGCAGACGAAGTTGGATTGGAAGCAGGAGGCATGGAAAGGGCTGAATACCAAGCTTCAGAATCTGCAGTCCAAGATAGTTGGCAATATGCGTTTTTCTTCGTCGTATAGCAAGAAGACGACCAAAGTATCTAACAGTAGCGCAGTCAGCGTCATTACCGGCGATGGCGCGGTGAATGGCGTACAGTCCCTGTCTATTGATAAGCTGGCAAAGACCGGCTATCTGACAGGCGGTAAGATAGGAGAAGAGTCGGAGCATGTTGCTACAGATAAGATTTCTGAGGTGATGGGCCTGGGCGAAGGTGAGGAGTTTAGCGGTAGTCTCAGTATCAAGGCAGGGGATAAGACCATCGATCTGAATGTGACAGAGAACACCACAATATCCGATTTTTTGAATCAGTTGAAGGACGCAGGCTTAAATGCAAGCTTTGATGCGAAACAGCAGAGATTTTTTATCAGTGCGAAAGAGTCCGGCGCAAAGAACGATTTCAGTATTACGGCGAAGGATGCTAACGGTCAGCGTGCGCTCGCTGCATTGGGGTTGCAGGTGGATCTGCATTCCGACAAGGCTGCACTGAAGGAATATAGCACCTTTGCGGCACTGTATGACGGTAGTAGTGATGAACAGACCATGCAGAATCTGTCTTCTTATGTAGATAAGACGGTTTCGGACAGAACAGACAGCTATCTGAAGCAATACAAATCTGCAAAATCCGGTCTTGAGGCTGCACAGAAAAAGCTGCAGGAAATCAGTGATAAGTATGATAATGGCTTGGACAGCGCCGAAAGCTATACGGAGCAGATCAAAGACAAGAATGAGGAAATCAAGGCTTTCCAAGAGTCTATGAAGGGGCTTAGCGGAGATGAACTGAAGGATGCGCAGACGACCCTTGCCGATATGAGGAAGGATCTTGCTGAGTTAAACACCAGGAAAACGGATGCCACTACCTTAGAGAATCAAGAGAAGGCGATTCAAAAGTACGAACAGCAGTTGGAGGATGTGGCGCAGTACATTACCGTAGATGAGACTGAGGAAGATGGAGAGACGGTCTACAATGCCCAGGCTACAGATAAGCTTACACAAGAAGTGGAAGAAAGCTATTACAACAAAGCCAAGTATGCGGCAGAGGTAATGAGTACATATGATCCCGACGCAGCAGTTGCCAATGATGGACTGAGCGCCACCAAGGTATCCGGCCAGGATGCGGAAATCTACTTAAATGGTGCGCTGTTCACCAACAGCACCAACACGTTTGAAATCAACGGACTGACCTTCACTGCTTTGAGTGAGACAGCACCCGGAGAAACGGTTACTGTCACCACGGAACAGGATACGGATGGCATCTATGATATGGTGAAGAATTTCATCAAGGAGTACAATGAAATCATCAATGAAATGGATAAGCTTTACAATGCCGAGTCCACAAAGGGCTATGATCCTTTGACCAATGATGAGAAGAGCGCCATGTCCGATGCAGAAGTGGAGGAGTGGGAGAAGAAGATCAAGGATGGCATACTCCGCAGAGATGAGAATCTGTCCAGTGTCAGCTCTGCTTTGAAAGAGGCAATGTCCTCCGGATTTGAAGTGAATGGTAAGAAAATGTTTCTCTTTGACTTCGGTATCAATGTGGCAAGTTACTTTACGGCTGCGGAAAACGAGAAGAATGCTTATCATATTGACGGTGATCCGGATGATTCATCCACATCGGGCAATGCTGATAAGCTGAAGAGTATGATTGCCAGTGATCCGGATGCGGTTATTTCCTTCTTTACACAACTGTCACAGAATCTGTACGGTAAAATGTTTGATATGTCCAGATCTGTGGATGGTCAGCGCAGCTTCGGCAGCTTCTATGACGATAAGAAGATGAAATCGGATTATGATAACTATACCTCCAAGATAGCAGACATGGAGGAGCAGTTGAATGATTACGAGGATAGATGGTATAAAAAATTCAGTGCCATGGAGACAGCCATGGCGAAGATGCAGAGTAATATGAATGCGGTCAGCGCGTTACTCGGAGGAGGTTGAAATGGCATTACCTAATGCATATGCACAGTACAATAACAGCAAGATCATGACGGCTTCACCGGCGGAGCTTACGCTAATGCTCTATGATGGCGCAATTAAATTTTGTAATATTGCCATTATGGAGATTGAGAAGAAAAATATTCAGCAAGCTCACAACAATATTGTCAAGGTGCAAAATATTATTGATTATCTAAGAGGAACATTGGATATGAAGTATCCGGTGGCGCAAGATTTCGAGAATATTTATTCCTATTTGTCACAGCGATTGCTTCAAGCCAACATCAAGAAGGATGCCGAGATATTGGAGGAGGTTAATGGACATCTCCGCTCGGTGCGTGACACTTGGAAAGAGGTTATGAATGCTAGCAAAGGAAAGGGAAGTGCATGATGGAAAGCCAGTTGAATATCTTATCCGAAAGTCTGGATAAGAAGATGGAAGTATTACATGCTATTCAAGATTATAATGTCCGCCAGGAAAAGATATTTCTGGCGGACAAGGTGGATATGGCTGCTTTTGATGCAGCGGTAGAGGAGAAAGGGAAGCTGATAGATGAGCTTACGAAGTTAGATGATGGGTTTGAGTCTCTGTATGGAAAGCTGGCAGAGCAGTTGAACGGTAATCGCCAACTTTATGCAGTGCAGATTCGTGAATTACAGCAGAAGATTTCAAAGGTGATGGAATTGAGCGTTGCGGTACAGACACAGGAAGCCCGTAATAAACAGTTGATAGAGAATTATTTCTCTAAAGAAAGGAAAGGGCTACAGCAGAATCGAAAGACCTCTACTGCCGCCTACAACTATTATAAGAGGGTGAGCAACCGGGATTATCTGCCGCCGCAGTATATGGATAGCAAGCAGTAAGGAAGATTTTGAAGATGATATCGGAAAAAATGTAAAATTTTTTCAAAAAAATTATTATTAGTACTAAAGTAATTAAAAAACACGCCGATATACTTAACAAGTAAAGCAAATGATTGGGAAGCAATCAACGCTTACTATGCGGCATGGCTCGAAGCTGATACGCACAGTCGGACGAGAGCCATGGGGAACTTGTCAGAAGACTGATAGGTGCGAATCAGTCGGAAGACATAACACAAATAATAGGTCGCAGGGAAGCGGCATCTAATTCAAGGAGGAAAATATTATGGTAGTACAACACAATTTAACAGCAATGAACTCTAACAGAATGTTAGGATTGACCACAGCAACTCAGGCTAAGTCCACAGAGAAGTTATCTTCTGGTTATCAGATCAACCGTGCGGCTGATGACGCAGCAGGCCTTTCCATCAGTGAGAAGATGAGACGCCAGGTAAGAGGTCTTACCCAGGCAACCAAGAATGCTCAGGATGGTATCTCCATGGCACAGACCGCTGAAGGTGCTCTGAACGAAGTTCATGACATGCTTCAGAGAATCAATGAGCTGGCAGTTAAAGGTGAGAACGGAACTTTGAAGTCTGATGATAGAGATTACATCAACTCTGAGGTACAGCAGCTTATGTCCGAGATCGATCGTGTAGCTTCTACTACCACATTCAACGAGCAGAACCTGCTTGATGGAACTGGTGGAGATGGCAACGGTACTTTCGAACTCCAGGTTGGTGCAGAGTCCGGTCAGCACATCACATTGACCATCGGTGCAATGGATTGTGCAACCATCGGTGCAACCGGTGATGCAACTACCGCTGAGAACTCTGCAGCTCTGAACGCAGCTACCAAGGCAGCTATTCAGAACGTATCCAGACAGAGATCTGACATCGGTGCTGTTCAGAACAGACTTGAGCACACTGTAAACAACCTGAACAACGTTGTTGAGAATACGACCAGTGCTGAATCTACTATCCGTGATACAGATATGGCAACTGAGATGGTTAGATACTCTAACAACAACATTCTGTCTCAGGCAGGTCAGTCTATGTTGGCTCAGGCTAACCAGTCCAACCAGGGCGTACTTTCCCTGTTAGGCTAATTGCATAGTGTTCCGGGGTACCTTTCCTAAGGTGCCCTGGGTGTTGTTAAAATGATACTTGCCTTATGGTGCTCTGTAAGGCGGGCGCTAGGTAGGTGTGTATCATGGAAGAAAAAAAACAGAATAAAGAAAGACGTGTCATCATTGTTTTACTCTTATTAATCCTTCTTTTGCTACTGGCAGGTGGGATATTTTTCCTCGTTAAAATGCTGGGAGGAAAAGAAGAAACACCGCAGGGCGAACAGCCGGCGGTGCTTGGTTATGAAGGTAGTGCGGTGATGGCGGACCCTGAGACGCTACAATCGATGGTGGATGAAATGTTTGCAAAGGCCAAGGAAGGTCAAATGGTGCTAGAAATGGCTACCGAAGCATACAGCGAAGATGGCGAGACATTTGTCTGCAATCTAGCCAATGCAGTGGAAAATAGTTATGATATGTACATCGTATTGTATGAAAATGAGACGCAGGATGAGTTGTATCGTTCCGGTCTTATACCCACAGGGGCGCGCATTGAGACACTCACTGTCAACAAACAGTTTTCAAAAGGCTCACATGCATGTACGGTTACTTTTGTACAGATGGAGGACGACCATGCCACAGAGCATGCGCGTGTAAATGTGGCTGTAGATCTGATTGTTCAATAAGTTTGTAGGTTTTGGGGAGTATACTATTTTTCAACATGGAAGGAGAAGAATAATATGAAAAAGAGAATTTTAGCTTTAGGTTTGGCAATGACAATGGTTATGGGTATGGGACTTACTGCATTTGCAGAGGAAGTACCTGATGAGCCTACTATCTCTACAACAGATAATCTGGGAACTGCAACACAGGCACTGACTGCCGGTACTAACAAGATGGCAATGCCTGCAATTAAGGTTTCTGTACCTACAAAGGTTCCTGATATCATCCTTAACCCTTATCGTGAGGCAGTTGTAGTTGATGAGGATGCAGGCACTACATCCAATGCAGCACTTGTTACCTCCCCGATGTATATTTACAACTTTGGTACTACACCCCTCAGTATCTCTGTTCAGAACTTTGCAGTAACTGCATCTGGTCTTGAGGTATCCGAGGAAGCTATCGCAGCAGCAGAGACAGAGAAGATGGCTTTCATTTTCCTGGAGACCGCTGCAACTGAGAAGGCATTGAAGGGCACTTATGATGCTAAATCTGCTTTGATGAAGGTAGTTACCAATGGCGCTGATGCATGGGAGAACGCTACAACAGTTGCGCTGCCTACTACCAGCAAGACTGGTGATGTAACCCCCAGTTCTGTAGTATTCAAGTTGGCAGGTGCTCTTACATCTGCTCCTGAGACTGCATGGGCTGCAGCTGATAAGTTTGATGTTACATTCACTTATAAGTTTGATGTAAAGGCTAACGCTGTTAAGTAATCATTGATTGAATTGCTGACAACAAAAAAGAGGGCTTCTCGTGAGAGGAGTCCTTTTTTGAAAAAAATTAACAAAAATTCCAAAAATATATTGCATTTTTTGGAAAATGGTACTAAAGTAATAATAGGCGCAAGCCGATATAGTTATTGTAGGTGAGACACGAAAGTGTTTACTCCATATGTGGCATTAACCCAGAACGCACAATGGGAGCGTGATACATATGACACTGCTGAGAGCCTGATATGTGCGGATTAGGCAAAGAATCAAGTGATGTGAAAGTAAACCTGACCTTATGGTGCTCTGTAAGGCGGGCGCCACAGAGGTGTTGTTTCATGGAAAACGAAAAACAGAATAAGAACAATAAAGTCTTGATCGTATTGATTGTGGTAATTATCCTCTTACTGATTGCGGTAGGAGTGGCGGTATATGTTATCTTATCGCAAGGCGGACGGCAGGATGGGATGACCACGGAGGACGATTCCCCCACACTCGGATATGATACCAGCGTGATACTGGCTGACGAGGATACTCTTCAGGCACTTGTTGATGAAATGAAGGCGGAAGAGGGTCAGATGACTTTGGAGATGCGGACAGAAGCTATAAGCACAGATGGAAAAACATTTTACTGCTATATAGCAAATGCCGTAGAGAACAGCTACGATATGTTCTTTATCCTGTATGAGGATGAGACTCGAGAAGAACTTTATCGCTCCGGGTTGATTCCCTTGGGAGGACGTATCGAATCATTTACAATTAATAAAGAACTACAGCCTGGAACGCATATAGGGACAATCACTTATGTGCAGGTAGAAGACAATCACGAGGTTGAACATGCCAGGGTGAACGTAGGACTTCAGTTGGTTGTGAATTAGCTGTGATAACTGAATATTATTTTTAACATGGAAGGAGATAATAATATGAAGAAGAAAATTTTTGCATTTGGTTTGGCAATGACGATGGTTATGGGAATGAGCATGACTGCTTTTGCAGACTATGCAGATTACGATGCTGAGCAAGCAGGTTTGGCAGGTAATACGAGTGCCGGATCTTCTGTAACAATGGAGAATGCACTGGAGATGTCCTCTCAGGTTGAGCAGCCTGTTTTGAAGATTACACTTCCTGCAACACCTAGCAAAATCATTCTGAATCCTTATCGTACAGAGTATGAGGTTTCAGCAGCAGTTGTGGGTTCAGGTACTGATGAAAATCCGGAGACACCTGCAGTAACATCTACAGATTCAGTGATTTCCAAGGCTATGGAGATTCAGAATGCAAGTAAGGTGCCTGTTCAGGTGAATGTAGAATCTTTCTATGTTACACTGGATGATGGTGTGGATGCTAAGTTGAAGACTACAAAGCTTGCAACCGCAGCTCTGGCAAAGACTGACACCACCAACTCTGTATTCCTGTATCTGGCAACCGGTAAGGATGCAACTGAAGCAGCTGCAAAGTACAATGCAAAGACTATGTTGGTTCCCGGTACAGCAGAGAAGACTGCTGCAAAGATGACTGGTATCATGACCATCGATAAGGCAACTGATGCAACCCATCCTGGAAGCGGCTATATTAAGATTAATGGTGAAGCTGTGAATAATCCTGCAACTCCTTGGTCTGCAAATAATAAAATTGACGTTTCCTTGAAGTTCTCATTCTATGCAGTAGCTAATACAGTTAACTAGTTAAGAGGTTTTATAGCCTAATTAAAAAGTGATTTATTGTGAAGGAAGAGCCTACATTTTATGTGGGCTCTTTCGTAGTATATGGGAAATATTACAATAGATTCCCTATTGAAGGCATAGAAACAAAGTATTTCCGTCTAAGGAATGGTAAGAATATAAGAAAATATATAGAGAAACCTTAGTTTATATGGTATATTAAATACAATGAAGGTATGCGCGCAGATGTAAAGAGAAATGAATACCGTAATATCAATGAAAAATGTTATAGGATAAATGAGGAAATATGATATGAGCGACAAAATGGGAGTAGAAGAATTACAACAAATCGTATCCATCTGTTTAGATGAAATTGAGGGGTTAAAGCAGCAGAATCAAATGTTGGTTGAAGCAGTGAAGCAGCTTACCGTGAAGGTTGGGCAGCAGGATCAGGAATTGGAGCAGAAGTACACACAGCTTAGGCAGCGGATGTATGGCTTTCAATGTCAGGATGCGTATCAGTTAAACAGGGAGAAGCTATTGTTAAGGGGGTATTTGTCTGATGATGCCTCAAAGGTGCCATTTACCGGTAAGGGTGTGGTGTATTCTGCTATGACGGGCAATTACGATACAGTGAAGGAAATTCAATATAAGAATCCCCATTTGGACTACATCTTATTTACAGACAATCCTAATGTCAGATCGAGTACATGGGAGGTTCGTCTGTTGGAGAATTCCGAAGGGCTGGACAGCGTGCGGCTTGCAAGAAAGGCTAAAATATTAGGACATGCGCTTCTGGCAGACTATGATTATTCAGTTTGGGTGGATGCAAAATTGGAAGTGGTGGGTGATTTTGAGGAATATATACAGCGTTATCGCGGCAAACGCCCTTTATTGTGTTTTCCGAATTTTACCAATGATTGTGCGTACGAGGAGGAAAAGCTTTGTGAGGCATTAAAAAAAGATCGTTTTGACACCATGCGGGCACAGATGCAAAAATATCAGAAGGAGGGCTACCCGGCACATAACGGTATGGTGGAAACAGCGATTCTGGTTCGAGAGATTCACAACGAAGAAGTTATCAAGGTTATGGAGACTTGGTGGAATGAAATCATCAATCACAGCTATCGCGATCAGTTGAGCTTTAACTATTCCTGTTGGAAATGCGATTTCCTTTATGATTTCACCAATCTGCTTATTTATATGAATGATTATGTGGTTCTGCATGCCCATAATTGATAATGGTGGTTTGAAGGAACGGAAGAAAGAGGACGGTTATAGATTGGCTGGGAGAGGATGAGGGTATATGGAATATACATGCAGAGTGTGCGGTGAAAAGACAGAATGTGAACCATTAGAAGCCAGGGAAATGATGTATGGTACGAGAGAGCGCTTCCATTATTTTGAGTGTGAGAAGTGCCATTGCATGCAAATCGTGGAGATTCCGGATAATCTGGGAGACTATTATGGCAGGAATTATTACAGCTATCAGACGGTAGAGGAACATGCGCAGGAAGAGCCGAAAACATCTGATGAAAGACCTGTTCTGGATGTGGGGTGCGGCTCTGGGGCATTTCTCATGAAATTATATCAGATTGGTATGCGAAATCTTACCGGTTGTGATCCGTTCGTCCCACAGGAAATAGAATATTCCAACGGAATTAAAATATTTAAAAAGAGTATTCATGAAATGGAAGGGCAATATGATTTTATTTTCATGAAGGACTCCTTTGAACATGTTACTGATCCAAACGAAGTGATGGAAAGTGCGAAACGCCTGCTTTCAGACCAGGGGACACTCAACATTGCGGTACCCGTATATCCCAATATTGCTTTTGATGAGTTTGGAGCAGATTGGTATCAGCTAGACGCCCCGAGACATATCTGTATCTATTCCAGACAGGCAATGGAATATCTGGCAATGGCGCATGGATTACAGATTGTAGGGGTGGAATATGATTCGGATTATGGTCAGATTATACGCAGTTTTCTGTATTCCAAAGGAGTGCCCTTCTGGGAACAGACAATGGATATTGTAGAACGATATTTTGACAAGCAAACAATACGCGAGCTTTCAGACACCAGTAAAATGGCGAACGAAAAAGGTTACGGCGACCATGCACAGTTCTATTTGAGGCATAGAGAGAAGGTATAATGAAAAAAGTGAGTGTAATTATTCCGACTTACAATCGGGCAGACAAGCTGATGATTTCTGTCAACAGTGTGTTGGAGCAAACCTATTCTAATCTGGAACTTATCATTGTAGATGATGGCTCACAGGATCATACGCGTCAGGTTGTAGAAGGGATTGCGGACGAAAGGGTGCGATATGTGGCACTGCCACAGAATGGCGGTGTATCAATCGCGAGAAATACAGGTGCGGAGTGCGCAACCAGCGATATCATTGCGTTTCAGGATAGTGATGATGCGTGGAGACCGGACAAGCTGGAAAAGCAGATGGATTATTGGAGGCTTCATCCGGAGTTTGAAATGGTTTACTGTTCTTATATGATGCACAAGTATCAATTTGAGTACATTGTTCCCGCTGAGCATATGGAAGGCCCCATGGAAGGGGATATCTTTTCGTGGCTGATCCTGCGCAATTCCATCGGGGCACCTACGATGGTGATGAAACGGGAAAGCTTTTTGAAGGTGGGTGGATTTGACAGTAGTATGAGAAGTCTGGAGGACTGGGAATTTGTAATACGTTTTGCAAGGGAATATCAGATAGGATTTGTGGATGAAGTGCTGATGGATGTCTATTATTCCAATGTCAGTGTGACCTCTCAGGTGGCTGCATATTTTGAGAGCAGATGCAGAATGATTACCACTTATAAGGAGCAGTTGTTGGCATGTGGGTTCTTTGACGCTGCGGTGAATGACATGTTTCAGAGGGCATCCAATCTAAATGTGTTGGATATGGTCAAGAAAATGTTGATTCAATTCTTAAGTATGAGTTGAATTTCTCGGAGAATATACATGAATGAAATGAGCAATATGATTGTCCAGATAGCAGAAATCATCTACTATCTGCGGATACAAAATTATCATGAGGGTAGCTTGCGCTTCCGAAGCATGCTGGGCAGACTGGAGCAGATGGAAGTCTTGACCCAGGATCTGCAGGATACGTCATCCATTCTTCGACAGGTGCTTCAACAGCTTTTGGAGGCACTGGAAGGGGATGACATGGTTCTTCTGGCGGATTTGCTGGAGGAAGGATTCCTTCCGGTATTGAAGAATTATCTGGTGCTGGGCAATATGGAAGTGATGGGAAAGTATTGTCTGGAAGCTACATCCTCTGGACTGATGACGGTTCGCAACTGTGTCTCAAAGCTTTATTTGCATTCCAACTGCAATCCCATGGAAGAAGCGAGAGTGCTTGTGCAGAGAGTGTATAAACCGGAATGTGAGCGCTATGCAGTGTGGGGCTGCGGTTTAGGCTATCATGTGCGGCAATTATACGAAGCAGCAAGAGGTGCCATTGACCTTACGGTGTTTGATGAACAGAGCGAAATTTTTGAAATTGCAAAACAGGTGGGAATCCTGGATGGTATTCCCGCAGAAAGACTGCATTTTGTAACAGATGCGTCGGGCAGGCAGTTTGCTGAATGCTTAATGCAGAAGCAGACAGGAATTTTTCTACATTTTCCGTCTATCAAGTCCATTGAAAATGATGGATTAAGGAAAGCAATACATTCATTTTTTACATCCTGGAACGGAACGGTTCAGTACGAACAGGAGCTAGCCATTAATTTTCGTAGCAACATAGCATATTGCTCCGGCAATGTGGATGATATAAGAGGGGCATTTCAAGGTGCCGAGGTGGTGTTGGTGGGGGGAGGTCCCTCACTGGATTGGCAGATTGATTTCCTGCGAGATGCAAAAAGAGATATGGGACAGTCTCTTGAAAAAAAATATATTGTGGTAGCAACAACAGTTCTTAAGAAGCTCCTGGAGCTGGGGATAGAGCCTGATTATACGGTAGTGATGGATTCGCAGAAGCGTACCATTGGGCAGATAGCCGGTGTGGAGGAGTGTACGGTTCCGATGATTGTGGATTCTACAGCGTATTGGGAGTTTGCATATAAATATGCCGGAAAGAAATACATTGCGTACCAGAAGGAGTATCGTCTGGCGGAGGAAGCTGCCAGGCGGGAGGGGCGTGAATTGTATGAGACCGGCGGCTCAGTGACAACGTTGGCGTTGGATATTTTGCTTAGATTTGGTGTGAAGTCAATTTATCTGGTGGGAGTGGATTTGGCATATCCGGATGGTATTTCTCACGCCACAGGAACTATGGACAGGAAAAAGCAGGATATCACGGGGATGGAAATGGTCGACTCTGTGACAGGAGGAAAAGTCCCGGCAGATACATTATTTGTGGGTTACAGAAAATGGATTGAGCGCAAGCTGCAAGAGTACCAATCGGTGAAGGTATATAATCTCTCTTCCATGGGCGCTATGATAGAAGGAACGATACCGTATATATAAAGGAGAGCAGAGGTCTATGGCAGAGGAATTTATTGAGGAAATATATTTTTATGCGAATACAATCAGCAAGTTACGCCGTGTCGCAGCGTATTTGCGTGTACAGGATGACCTGCATGGGATAAAGTGTCTGCGAGATATCATAGGGGATGTGCAGAAGCTTTGTGAGGCGTGTCTAAAGGATGGCTATGGGGAGGCAGAAAGCTTGAAGTCTCAGCTTTTGCAGATACCTCATATTCAGCGGGATACAATACTGTTGGCGGATATGTTGGAGAGTACGGCAATTCCCATTATGGAGAGGTGGATGCAGTCCTGGGCTATGATTGAACAGGAGTTGGATGAAGCGTATGTAATCGAATCTACAGAGAGTGGTTTCCTGACGCTTAAGCATACCAGGGAGGAGCGTTATCTTCACAGCAATCGGGATCCCATGGATGAGGCGATTCAGATTCTGCAGAAACAATATGATGCGGAGAAAAGCGCATATATGATATGGGGTTGTGGATTGGGATATCATGTTTACCAGCTCTTTCTGATTTCCAAGGGCGCAATTCCAATCAGGCTATATGAGCCGGAGCCTGCGGTGGTACAGTATGCCTTAGATTTCGGTGTCCTGTCATGGATTCCGAGGGAGGGGTTGGAGATTGTCACGCCTGTTTCGGTGGAGGAATTTCTAAAGGAGCGACCGGGAGTGGGGGTGTTCATACATTTGCCTTCATTACAGATACTTAAGGAAGACTCGGAGAAGATGCGGTTGCAGCAGCAGTATATACAGCTTGGTTCCCGTTGGGAGGGGAAGGCGGAATTAGAATTCAATTTTTACCGAAACAAGGAGCAGAAGCTGCCGGATATCAGCCGCTTAAGCAGTGGCTATAGGGAGAAGTTGAAGCCGGAGATGGTGGTGATTGCCGGAGGACCTTCGGTGGATCACATGATAGACAGGCTGCGAGAGTGGCAGGGGAAAAAGACGCTGATCGCAGTGGGTACCATATTCAAGCGTCTGATGAAAGAGGGCATTCGACCGGACTATGTGGCGGTTATGGACCCCTATGAAACAGTGTATGGACAAGTGGAAGGGGTGGAGGATGGAATACAAGAGATTCCGTTACTGCTCAATCTGTTGGCATATTGGAAGGTGGCGCGAACCTATCCCGGTTCGATTTATACTGTTTGTATGGGACATGATGCAGTGGTGGAAAATTATGCGAAAGAAAATGGGTATGAAATCTGGGAGAGCGGCGGAACTGTAACCGCCATGGCGATGGAGTTTGCCATTCGGTTTGGCGCCGGGAAGATATATCTTGTGGGTGTGGATTTGGCGTATCCCGGAGGATTGAGTCATGCTTCCGGAACCAATGAGCAGAGGAAGGTAGAGCTGTCGGGACTAGTGGAGGTTCCCGGTGTGCATGGGAAAAGGGTATATACCAATGATACCTTTTCGCTGTACAGGCAATGGATAGAGTATCGCATAGCCCAGACCCCGGACATCACCTATATAAACATGTCTGATGTGGGGGCGCAGATCAAAGGAACCTTGGAAGGAAATAAGATGTAAGGTTGATATGGAAGGCTGTCTACTGAGGAGGAGAGACGACTTATGAGTGAGATGGAGACGAGAGAGGCTGCCCGTTACGAACAGCTTCAGATAATGAAGCGGTTCAATGAGCTTGGCAAGAGTATAGAGGAAATCGTAAAGGCGTCTGAACCTGATGAAGTGAAATTGGAAAGACTGCTTGCAGCGCAGGGAATAGTGGTGGAGGTATATGAAATATTACAGTCTGTTTATGCCGATACGGCTCTGCCGGAGCTCATCTTACGCTACAGCGACGTGTTGATAAAGATTGCGGAGAGCATGGAGCGCAGGGAAGATAATACCTCCCGAAATCTTCGCTTGTTGGAAGAATTCCGTGTGCGGATGATAGAGAAAATGCAGCAAATCATGTTGGAGGAGCATTCATCCAATGGGTTTATGGACAAGCCGAAGTTTCAGAGATTTGTGGGAACTTTCCGGAAAATTGCATTCTCCAGATTTCGGGACGAAGGGTTGGAAGAACAACTCAGAGGCTTTTCCAAGGTATATCTGTGGGAGGCGGAGCAGGAATCCATATTAACCTATATGTACCTTTTAAATGACGGAAAGGGCGAGCTGATAACCGGCTTCCTCGGAGAGGGCGATGAGGGGTATCTATTGGACAAGCCGGTTTGGGGAATACAGCAGATTGCCATATCGGAAGAGGACGCAGTCATCGTATGTGCTACAGACCCCATAAGACAGGATGATATAGAGTATTTACGGCAGTGTGGTGTGACCAATATCGTAGAGCTGAATGTTTACGATGCCCGCACTTACGAATTTTTCGTGGCATTGGATGAAAAGGCATATCAAAATGAACTGACCTTTTGGTTTGAGCAGAGTATGGGAAAACCTATGGATTGGGAGCATCCAGTGGGGTGGAATGAGGGAATCCAATGGACTAAGCTTTATGAACGCGATCCCATGAAGACCAGGCTGGCAGACAAATATTTGGTGAGGGACTGGATAAAGGAAACAATCGGAGAGCAATATCTGATTCCTATGTATGGTGTATGGAATCATTTTGATGAAATACCTTTTGAGAAGCTACCCAATCAGTTTGTCCTAAAATGTAATCACGGCAGTGGAACGAATCTGATTGTAAACGACAAGAGAGAATTAGATATTCCCTCTGCCAGAGAAATGTTTGAGAACTGGCTCCATATGAATTATGCCTTTGTGAATGGATTCGAGCTTCAGTATAAGGACATTAAACCGTGCATCCTGGCGGAGCACAGACTGGAACCTAAGGGACGGGATGAACTGGAGGATTACAAAGTATTTGTATTCCATGGAGAGGCAAAATTTATTCAGGTGGATGTGGGGCGTTTTACACAGCACAGAAGGAATCTATACTCCAGAGAGTGGGAGCTTCTGCCCTATGGAATCGGATTCCCGACAGCATGGGATGTGAAGATTAAGAAGCCGGCATGTTTGGAGGAATTGCTCCGTCTTGCGGAAATTCTGGGAAAAGATTTCCGGCATGTGCGAGTTGATTTTTACATTGTGGAGAATCGTATCTATTTTGGAGAAATGACCTTTACACATGGCAGCGGGATTGAAAAGGTGACGCCGGAAAGCTTTAATGTGGAAATGGGAAAATGGATGTTTGAGTAAAGGGATGAGAAAATGGCACGCAGCATTTTATTGATTGAGTGGAAGAGCTTTGGGAACGCATTCATAAAGGAAGCCTTTGAGCGGTTGGGCTATGAGGTGGAGGGATTTTATCTTGACCATAAAGCAGTGGATACCAGGAGAGATTCTGAATACACAGAAAAAATAGTCTACGCTATTTTGGCAAAAGCCTATGAGTTTGTTTTCTCCTTTAATTACTTTCCCATTGTGGCAATGGCGTGCAAGGCATGCGGGTGTCCTTATGTATCCTGGACTTATGACAGCCCCTTTATTCAACTGTATTCACAGACTGCGCTTTATGATACAAATTATCTATTTGTATTTGACAGGGGTGTATGTATGGATTTGGAGCGGAAGGGGATTCGCAGCTTTTATCTGCCTATGGCTGCGCCTATGGACTGCTATGAGGGGGTGCTTGGCAGGGCAAAGACCGGCTCGGCGACGGAGAACGAGCATATGGCAGGAATGTCGTATGGAGGTGAGATTACCTTTGTGGGCTCTCTCTATGATGAAATCTCCGGCAATCTGTTGGGATATTTGGATAAGCTGGGAGAAACAGAAAAAGGATATGTGGATGGATTGATTCAGGCGCAGAAGAAGGTCTATGGATATAATTTTGTGGAAGAGGTGCTGACAGATAACCCTGATAGAATGGCGGCAATACAAAAGGTTTGCCCTGTATATGCGCAAGGAGATGGACTGGAGACGGCTGAGTGGGTATTTGCCAATTATTTTGTCAATCGGAAGGTGACGGTGGAGGAGCGCAAAGAGGTGTTGCAGCTTTTGGCGGCAAATCATTCGGTACATTTGTATACCACCAGCACCACGGAGCTAGAGGGGGTAAACAGGCATAAAAATGTGGATTACCACAGGGAGGCTCCCTTGGTGTACGCCAATAGTAAGATTAATCTGAATATCACGCTGCGCAGTATTCTGACAGGCATTCCACTGCGCGCATTTGATATAATAGGGTGCGGTGGGTTTCTCTTAAGCAATTATCAGGCGGATTTTCCTGAATGCTTCGAGCCGGAACGGGAATTTGTTTTTTACAATGATTATGAGGATCTTCAGGAAAAGGTGACGTATTATCTGAACCATGATGCCCAGCGGGAACATATTGCAAGACAGGGACGAGAGCGTGTGCGCGCGGAGCATACCTATCTGCATCGCGCAAGGCACATACTTGAGGTGTTGAGCCAGGAGTAAGCGCGGGCGATTGTCAGGACATCACCCGCAGCATGGACAGGATTCGGTTGGTATAAGTGTGCTGTTCCTTGACCTTGTGATATCCATTGAGCGCAATCTGCTTTCGCAGTTCCTCATGGGACAAATAAAATGCGCACTTCTCAAGTAATTCGTCCAAACTGCTATAAGCCTCCAAATCTGTACCGATTTCAAAGTGCTCTGTCAGTTCAGCCTGATAATTGGTCATCAGAAAGCCACCGCAGCCCATGATGTCAAAAATGCGCAGGGGCAGACCGGTCTGGATGGGCTTGATTGTCATATTGAGATTAATCTTGCTTAGGTGGAAGATTTTGGGCATTTCCGTCAGGGTCGCCACACCACCGTGTACATTCACCCCCACAAGAGGAGAGGTATCACTGCGTGTGTACAGTTCTACTTGAAAATGCTGTGCCAGTGCATTCAGTGTACGGACGCGCTCGGCGACCGCTGCCTGGGCGCCAATGTAATAGTGAGCCGCCACATAGCGGTCGGTATCACAGATTGCCTCTGCAGGCTGATAGTAGTCGGGAATACATTTCTTTAAGGCAGCCACCATAGAATCTGATAGCACATCCTCCATAAAATTATAGCCATATACCTTGAGAGAGCTGTCGATTGTGGCATCGATAAAGCCGCGCAGATAGTCAGGCATATCCTCTGCTTTTTGCAGAGGATTTTTTTCGGAGTATAGGGAGCCTACAAACGTAATGTCCCCTGCAAAATCAGCGGACTCCTTTGGAGTAATTGTCTCTATGACGCGGTCGAAACGCTCTGTATAGGCTGCCAGAGGCAGGTGATAGATACAGTCCGGATTGTACGGATGAAAGGTTTCATATTGCGCCCGGTCAAATAGAAAAATGCGATTGGTTTTATGCAAAATAGAACGGGAGAAAAGCTCTAAAACAGGGCTGTCTACTGTCCAACACACATAGGGGATACCATATATTTGACACACATCTGCCACAGCGGGGAAAAAGTTGATGCTGCACACAAAGACCGGTTTCGTGTTTTCGACTGCCCGGCTGACAAGTGACACGCGCTCAGATGCGCGGAGCTGTTTATTGTGCATTTCTTCTTGAAGCTCATACACGTCCACGTTGAGCCCACGAAAATGAGCGATCATATCCGGTTCACAAATGCTGCCATAACGATAGAAAATAATGTTCATAGGGTGTGCTCCTTTTTTGGCGTTGAATGATGTATTCATTATACACTAATGAGGCAATGGAGGGCAATGTATCATTATGACGATTGATGATGAACACTATTGCAATCAGTGCTGATAGTTCAAAATGGTATATTATAGGTGATAAATAGAATACAAAATGTCGAAAAAATAACGTTCATGTAGCAAAATGCGACAAATCGGCAGGAAATGTTCACGGCGAACAATTTTATGGTAAAATAATCATAATTGAATAAGAAAAATAGTGACAGTTCAGCCGTTCATTCATAAATCTGCTCCTGCTTCGCATGAGCCGCCTCTACGAGGCTGGATTTATTTCATGGTAGGGCGTTCGCCCTATAGAAATCAATGATGTTCTTCCTTAGTGTGCAAGCATCCACAGAAGAACATCATCGATTTCTGCATGGCTGAACTGTTACGAAAAATAGTGACAGTGAGCATAAATGATATTCACAGGTGAAAGGGGAAAACTATGACCAGCTTATATCATTATACCAGTGTGTATGGTTTTGAGGGAATTGTTAGAAACAAAGCGATTAGAATGACCAAGTCTGAATTTCTGAATGACCCGTATGATTGTCATTTGTTTGTGGAGATTATCGGGAAATATTTAAAGACGCATCAGGAGTTTCTTTCTGATGTAATTTCAAGTGTGCAAAACGATAGTGAAGAAGTCCGTACCTTATATTCCGAGAAGGGGTGCGATTTGGTACGGTATATTGAATATGTGCAAAAAAGCATCAATGTATATGTCATGTCCTTTACAAAGCAGGACGATACGATGAATATGTGGAACTATTATGGGCAAGGCGGAATGGAAGTGGAAATCTTGGTGGATGGGCTGGTGGATTCCCTGAGAAGCACTTTGGGCTCTGAGAGGGAGTTTTTAACAAAGGCATCTGTGATTTATGCAAATATAGGTCAGGGAGTTGAGGATATCAAAGTGCCTAATTTTTCTGACTTTGTATTGATGAGCAGGGATTCGGAAAATATTTTTGAGGAGCACCGTTCGTATATAAAAGAAAAATCTTATTATCAGACAGATCAGCTATATGCTACGTCGAATCTGGGTAATTTTTTAAAGACATACATAAAGGGATATATCTATAGTCTCAGTCATTTGTTGAAATGTGGGGAGATAGATGAAGATACGGACTCCCACGAGGTTTTCCGAAGAGTGTTTCAAAATACCGCGCAGCTTAATGATGACCTTTTTTGGAAACATGATTTGTCCTTATATATGCTCGTGTTATCCGCGCTCATTAAAAGTGATACCTATCAGTATGAGGACGAATACCGAATCGTGTATTTTGAGCATAATATTGAGCCCGATAAGGAAAAGGATGAGGAGTATGCCATAAAAAACATGGCGCCCAGTTGTTTTCTGCATCCGTATATCACGTTTCAAAGTGATGGGCTGCTGCGGGACGCACTGAAGAGTGTGACAATCTCACCGGTCACAAGGAACCTGCCCATCGACAATGAAGCGTATGTGGATACGGTGAAGCGGTTTCTGGTCGGGCAGGGGCTTAGCGCGGAGGTGGAGGTGAAGTATTCGAAGCATAATATTCGGTGGTGAGGGGGAGGGTAAAAGGTAGATATGAGGAAAAGTGATAGATTAATATATTATTTATCAAAAAAGACAGTTATAGTTTTGTTTATTTATTATTTTTTCCTGCTTATAGGTGGCGGGATAGTGACCATTTATATTGCAGTCGCATTAATGAAGAGTGTAAGTCAGATACAGATACTAAAGATGTCTTTTGTGGCGTCATTAGCAGTAAGTGGGATGCTATGTAGTGTTCAGTATATAAAAAGACTATATAAGGCATGCCTGACAGACCGGATTATAAGTTGTAATGATGCTATAAAATGTATTGGAAATGTGGCGTATTTCGTATTCAGACCCTTTTTTGCGTTTGCATTTTCTGTTGTTATGGTTTTTGCATTACTTTCTGGATTGTTTGTTGTTGCGGGAAATCTGGATTACATATTAAATGAAAAGTTTGTATATTTGTGTGTGGTTGTTTCTGGCTTTTTGGGCTTTTCGGTGGGGAGTGTAGTAGATAAATTTGAAAAGGCAAGTGAAGAAAAAGTTTCGAGCATAATGAGGAACATTATTGAGGAGAAAAATGATGATTGACGAAAGAACAAAAGTTATTTTGGAATTGCAAAAGCTTGCAGAGGAAGTGTTGGTTCTTAAGGGGGAACACCGTCAAAAACGTCCTATTGTAATTGAGTTCAGTGGTTCGCCCAAAGCGGGTAAAACGTCCTGCATAAATTCTTTGGAATTATTTTTGAAGCGAAATGGCTTTTCTGTTAAAATTGTGCAGGAAAGAGCAAGCATTTGTCCTGTCAGTGATAAACAAAGCCCAATGTTTAATCTGTGGACAGCTTGTATGACGCTGGGAGGACTCATTGGAACTTTGGAGGACAAGAAAAATCAAGTAGATGTACTGATTCTAGACAGAGGAATATTTGATGCACTTTGCTGGTTTCATTGGTTGGTATATAATAAAAAAATGGAAGAAGAACAGCAAAAAGTAGCAGAGCAGTTTTTGTTGATGGATGAATTGGTAAAGTGTATTGATATTGTCTTTGCGTTTTGTGCTTCTCCAGATGTATCCATTGAGCGAGAATATGCTACTTTGCTCACAAATAAGCCGGGAAGTATTATGAATAAAAAGGTTCTCAGTGAATATTTAGAGGCAATAGAGCATACAATACAAAATAAAAGTGATTTCTTTCATAAAATCTTTAAAATTGAAACATCACAAAAAAATCAAGACGAAGTGGGTAAAGAAGTTACAACAATAACATTGGAAACGCTGAAAGGGCTTTTAATGGAGCGAATAGGTTATTTTGAAACGGATCAGGTTTTAATTAATCATTTGATATCCAAAAAAACATTTGAATATAGTGAGTTGGCAAATGTCTTGCCGCCGATCAAGTTTGATTTAAGAGATGCGGTGGAAGAGAATGTCGATTTTCTACAGCCTATTCCTGTGGCTGTTATTACGGACAAGAGTAAAAGTAAGGTGTTAGCTATTAGAAAGAACAAAAATGCCGTATCCTCAGACTCTCCTGAACGCGACAAAATATTGCTTTATGTAGGTGGACATCCGAGATACGAAGATTCTACGGAAATCATTTCGCAGGATTTTCTATCCATTTGCAGGAGCGCATTAAAAAGGGAAATTAAAGAGGAAATTGGTATTGCTATTGCTTTGAACGATATAAACCCCTTTTTTATATATACTCCAGATAACGAACGCAGTAAAAGGCATTTAGCAGTCTGTTTTGTTGTCTCATTAGATGAAGATGGAGTAAAATTACGGCTAGATTCCAATGAACTTGTACTTAATAAAGGGAAGAGTAAGAGCGGAAAATTTTTTGCTATTCCTGAAATATGTCGGGAACCGGAATTGGAGCAGTGGAGCAGAATTATTCTGGAATATTGTTTTAAAGTACAATACATGCCTAATGGACAAATAACAATGCGATTAGAGAGTTAAAGATAAAAACAAACTCACAAGTCTGGGGAGAGATTTGTGAGTTTTGCTGTAAAAACGTATAAAAAATTAGGGTATCCCTACACCCCTGCCACCTCGCAAATCCGCCCAAACACCGCATCCAGACTATGCTCCTGCAGTGTTTTGGCGCAGCCGGAGGCGGTTATTTGCTGGCGAAGTTCTTCGTGTTTTAAGTAAAAATCCGCCTTTGCCACTGCGTCCTCGTAGCTGTTATACATGACCATGTCCTCACCGTCCACATACAGCTCGGCAAGCTCGCTCTGCCAGTTGGAGAGGAGAAAGCCGCCTGCGCCCATGATATCAAAGGCGCGTAAGGGTATGCCGGATTGAATGATGCGCAGGCTGGGATTGAGATTAATTTTGGCGCAACGGAAAGCCTTGGGCATCTGACGGGTGTAGTCCAGACTTCCCATGTGTTCCACATTCTTCAAAAGGTCATTCTGTTCGTAGGAATAAAGCTTGGTCTGATAGCGGCTGCTTAAAAGGCTCAAAAGGATCAGGCGGTCTTTGCGCGTAATCTCACTGGCACATGCAAAGGAAAGAGCTTCTTTGCTCACGCGAAGCTGTGTATCAGGGTTAAGAGAGAGAATGTGTGTCTGGATATCTTGCATGAGGTCATCCGTAAACAGTTCATCTATGACATAATAGCCGTATATTTTGGACTGAATATCCATGAGAGCGCTGATGTATCCTTTGGTATAATCCGTCATCAAAGCCAGAAGTTCCTGGATTTTGGATGGGTAAAAATTGCCGACAAAAGCCACCTCCGCATGGTATTTCTCATAGTCTGCATCGGTGATTTGTAAGCGGCTCAGACGACGGCTGTTTACGCCGAGCGGCATGTGGTAAACCGTGTCAAAGCCTTTGTTTTTGTAATTGGAATATTGTACTTTGTCAAATAAAAATACATAATTTGTAGGATACCCAAGGGTATCCTCTATTTGTCTGACATTCAGAGGGTTGTCGTAGCACCAGGCAATGTATTTGACACCGGCTTCATGAGCCACTTCCGCCAGAAGGGGAAAGTAGTTGATGCTCACAAGGGCAGAGTAGCCCTTCAGGGAAACATTGGTAGGAAACCAATTCATAAAAGCTTCGTCTACATTTTTATTTTCAAAATTCCATTCAAAGAAATCATAAGCAATCCCATAGTGTTTGCAGATGTCATATAAGTCATTATGTAGATAGTCTTTCCATTGGTAAATCAAGAACTTCATGCCTGCACCCTCTTTAAATTGAAATAAATATATACCCAAATCCTATCATACAAATGGAAGGGGTGCAACGCATAATTGTCAAATCCTTGCTTTGATATTATACTATTGAGTAGACAAGAGATGAGATGCAAATTGATTCGCGAGATGCTGTCAAGCAGTTGTCACAGGGAGGCATTTCTTAATGAGACGATTATTTTATCTGGCTGCCACATGTTTTTTGCTCATTATAGAGGTGCTGATTGCATTATATGTGCATGATGGCTTTATCAGACCCTACATTGGCGATGTGCTTGTGGTGATGGTACTATATACCTTTGTTAGAATCTGGCTGCCGGATGGGGTGAGGCTTTTGCCGCTTTACATATTTGTGCTTGCTGTATGTGTGGAGCTGTTACAAAAGCTGCGTATCGTAGAACTGTTGGGATTGGCGGACAATACTTTTTTTCGCGTGTTGATCGGCAGTGTGTTCGATGTAAAGGATATGATATGTTATGCAGTGGGTTGCGCTTTGCTGGCGATTTATGAAGTAAATAAGAGCTGTTGAACAATGAGCTGTATAATAAAATCTCACCGGTTTGGGCACGATGAGATTTTATTAAAAATAATCGATGCAACATAACTGCACAGAAAGCGACAAATTGTTTCTATCTGCAGTTAGCCTTCGATCAGGATGCCTTCCTCTCAGGAGCCTTTACGGGTTCCTTTTTGGGGGAGGGTCAGGCTCAAGACGCCATTCTCAAATTTCGCTTTGACATCCTCCTCGGTAATTTCTTTTCCTACATAGAAGCTTCGTTGCATAGAACCGGCGTAGCGCTCCTGACGGATTACTTTCCCTTTCTTAGTTGTCTTGTCTATATCCAGACCCTTGGCGACGCTGACGGTCAGGTAACCGTTCTCCAGATGCAAGGTGAGTTCATCCTTCTTGAAACCGGGCAAATCAATATCCACCTTGTAATGATCCTCGTGCTCTTGTACATCCGTCTTCATCACATGGGCTGCATGCTTTCCATACAGCTTCCTGTCGATATGGTCAAATTCTCTGGGACTGGGGAAGTCCATCCAATCATCAAATAAACGATCATCAAAAATACTAGGTAACAACATAGGTCATTCCTCCTTTTCTCATTCACATCTACCTGTGTTTTTGAGCATTGGGACGGAGGGGGAGAGGTGGCGCTAATGAGTGACAATGAACGCACTGCAACTGTATTTAAAAAAATTTGTCAGGTCGAAGGGATGTCAGAATCAGCAACCTTTTTCCTATTTGCTTTTGTGAAAGAAGGTGTTACACTATGAATAAGAGGAGCAGACAGCGATGGTCGGTCTGGCGAAGGTACAGCAAGAGCTAAAACGAAGCGCATAAACGGTGAGAAACGCAACAAAAAAGGAGTGTGGCAAAATGGAAAAAAATGAAGTGGCATTGAACAATCAGTACGAGGATGTGGAGCTTGCGCCCTACGAGCATCACACAAAGTATTATGAGACGGATCAGATGGGTACGATCCATCAGACCAATTACATCAAGTGGTTGGAGGATGCCCGCATGGACATTATGGAGCAGATGGGGCTGGGCTACAAGCAGATGGAGGGCTTGCAGATTATGTGCCCGCTTTTGTCAGTGTCCATCAATTATGTGGGAGCGTTCCGGTTTGACGAGACGGTGGTCATTGAGACGAAGGTGACGCAATATGACGGCAGGAAGATGGTTTTGGAGTACAGTCTATTTGACAAGGACACAAAGGAATTGAAGGCGACTGCCAAGAGCGCACATTGCTTTATGAATCTGTCCGGAATTCCGATTTCGTTGAATCGAATTTATCCGGAGTTGGAGACGAGGTTCTTTGATTTTAAATAATTTTATAAAGGCTGATCTTTGACTTGGAGTAGTGAGTTTTTCTAATTCACTGCTCCAAATTTTTGTATGTAATAATTTAGATTTTATATTGACATTTCGAACATCTTCTGGTAATATTATCACATCTGAAGTATTCAATGATTCGTTTTTTCGTCAATCAGGCATTTCGCCAGGTAACTCAGATGAAAGGATAAACGGCGGGAGCCTGTACCCAGAGGATTCCGCCAGTGCGCAAAGGAGGAATTGTATGGGGAAAAAGAATAATGTACTTGTGGGGTATTTCAGCGACCCACGGAGATTTGCCGACATCTATAATGGCTATTATTATGGCGGCAG
>JAFVDW010000112.1 GCA_017478245.1 Lachnospiraceae bacterium | reverse complement strand
TTTTGTGTGCATAGAGGGGGCATGGTATTATTTTGACAGTTATGTGTTGAGTATCAGTGTGTTTTTGTTGACAGTCACTCTGGCGGCAGTGTGGGTTGCCATGTATTGTATGGAGCTGGCAACGCGCATGAAGCTGGGGACGTGGTGGAGGAATACCGTAGTTTATGGTGTGCTGTCACTGCTGATGCTGATGCTTAGGGGAATCGGTCATGGCATACTGACGGTGGTGAGAGGAATTCCCATGGCGGTGGATGCACTGATTCTGTTTATTGGAATCAGTGCCATAGAGTTTATCTGTCTGAACTGGTGGTCGGAGGATGCAGGGGTTGTATTGGCGTGGTTTTTGGAGAAATTGATTTTCCTGCCGCTGCTCATTTATCTGGTGGTAATCTTAAGACGTCTGCAGCAGGGCAGCAAGGCTTTGGCTGAGGGGAACCTTGGCTATCGCGTGGATGATAAGGGCATGTTTCTGGGCTTTAAGGATCACGCTGCCAACTTAAATGCCATTAGAAATGGGATGGGGATTGCGTTGGAGGAGCGCATGAAGAGTGAGCACCTCAAGACGGAGTTGATTACCAATGTATCCCACGATATTAAGACACCCTTGACATCGATTATTAATTATGCGGATTTGTTAGGCAATACGGTGATGACAACACAGCCTGGACAGCAGCTCGATAAGGAGCGGGTTGTGGAGTATACAGAGGTACTGTTGCGGCAGTCCAGACGGATGAAGAAGTTGCTGGAGGATCTGGTGGAGGTGTCCAAGGCAACTACAGGGAATCTGGAGGTGACGATGACTCCCTGCGAGATTGGGGTGTTGTTGTCGCAGGCGGTAGGTGAGTATGAGCAGCGGTTTGAACAACAGCAGCTACATCTGATTGTCACACAACCGGATACACCGGTACAGATTATGGCGGATGGGAGACATTTGTGGCGGATTTTTGATAATCTGTTGAATAATATCTGTAAGTATGCGCAGGAGAATTCGCGGGTGTATGTGAATGTGGAAGCAGATGCGGGGCAGGTGGAGATTACCTTCCGCAATATGTCAAAGTATGTGCTGAATGTGACGGGTAAGGAATTGGAGGAGCGTTTTGTGCGGGGAGATAAATCCAGACACATGGAGGGCAGCGGTTTGGGGTTGTCCATTGCGAAGAGTCTGATGGATTTGCAGAATGGAAGGATGGAGATTGTAACGGACGGTGATTTGTTCAAGGTAATTCTGCAGTTTGCACAGTTGCAGGAGTGAAACAATAGAAACCTGTCGGATGGGAGTGTTGCGCTGAGAGCGGCTCCGCATTCCGGCAGGTTTTATAGTTGGCTTGTTGTGCAATGGATTATTCGGATATTTCGGAATATTTTTCCTCACAATACTGGCAGCGGTAGATTTCTTTTTCTTCGTCTGCAAGCAGGAAAATATGGGGCAGACCCTGTTCAATAGAAGTGATACATCTGGGGTTGCGGCATTTGATGACGTTCTTGATCTGCTTGGGCAGTACGAGATCCTTTTTTTCCACAATTTCACCGTTCTTAATGACATTGACGGTGATGTTGTGGTCGATGAAGCCTAAGATATCCAGATTCAGGGTATTGATGTCACATTCTACCTTGAGGATATCTTTCTTGCCCATCTTATTGCTACGGGCATTTTTGATGATGGCGACGGTGCAGTCCAGTTTGTCCAACTGAAGATGGTTATAAATGTCAAGGCTTCTGCCTGCTTTGATATGGTCTAATACAAATCCTTCTTCGATTCCGCCTATATTCAGCATAATGTTCGTTCATCCTTCCTATATAAATTTGGGGTGGTGCATTCATTTATACATCGATGTCCAAGAGTGTCAGTATCAGTGCCATTCGCACATAGACACCGTATTGTGCCTGTCTGAAATAAGCTGCTCTGGGGTCTTCGTCCACCTCTACAGAGATTTCATTGACCCGTGGCAGTGGATGCAGCACCAGCATTTCCTTTTTTGCCAGCTCCATTTTAGCGGCATTGAGGATGTAGAAATCCTTCAGGCGTACATAATCCTCCTCATTAAAAAAGCGTTCCTTTTGTACGCGGGTCATATAGAGGAAATCCAACTGTGGCATAACATCTTCCAGACGGATAACTTCCTCATAAGGGATATTCTTTTCTTTCAGTAATTCAATAATGTAGTCGGGAACCCGCAGCTCTTCGGGGGAGATGAAGAGGAAGCGGATGTTCTCGTAGCGCACCAGGGCGCGAATCAGAGAGTGCACTGTGCGACCGAATTTCAGGTCGCCGCAGAGTCCGATGGTAAAGTTGCCCAGATTGCCGCGCAGACTGCGAATGGTCAACAGGTCGGTCAGTGTCTGGGTGGGGTGCTGATGTCCGCCGTCCCCCGCATTGATAACGGGAATGCCGGATTTTTGAGCAGCTACCATAGGAGCACCTTCCTTGGGATGGCGCATGGCACAGATGTCCGCATAGCAAGAGATGATACGGATTGTGTCGGATACGCTTTCGCCCTTGGCAGCGGAAGAGGATGCAGCGTCGGAGAAGCCGATGACGCGTCCTCCCAGTCTGGTCATAGCGGACTCAAAGCTGAGTCTTGTGCGTGTGCTGGGCTCGTAAAAGCAGGTGGCAAGTATCTTGCCGTCGCAGGCATGGGCATATCGGGAAGGATGCTGCTCAATGTCGCAGGCTAAGTCGAACAGTTGGTCCAGCTCTTGTGTGGTAAAGTCCAGGGGACTCATCAAATGTCTCATAAATAAGTACCTCACTTTTCGTAATAAATTCCCAAAGAAAAGTCGAAGAGTGAAAGCTCTTCGACCTCCTGTTTACTTATAAGATAATAAATCCTCCACTGTTTTACGCTTGGGAGCGTTAGGAGTTTCAGCGGGATAACCGATGGGAATAAGGGTCACTAAGTCCATATCATCGGGAAGCTCTAACAATTCCGCAGCTTCTTTGCGGTCAAAAATACCCATAATCACACTGCCGATGCCCTGCTCATGCGCTGCAAGACAAAATGCTTCACTGGCAACACCGGCATCGAACATCTGCCAGCCGTCGCCGCGATCGGTAGTGAAGGAACCGTCTCTTTCATAGCCGCAGCGTCCCTTGATAATGGCAACTGCTATGACCATAGGAGCATTATCCATGATCTCACCGTTTCTGGCATAAGCGGAGGTACATTTTGCCAGTTTGCTCTTTGTTTCACCCTCCACGGCAATATAGCGAACAATCTGTGTGTTCTTCCAACTGGGAGCGTAGGATGCGGTTGCAACGATGTCTGCCAACACCTCATGAGAAATGGGCTGTTCTGTGAAGCTGCGGATACTTCTGCGTCCGGTAATACATTCTTTTGCTGTCATGATACTCATCCTCCTTAACGAAATCTACATTGTACATATCATACCACTTCCGAGGGAGAGATGCAATCAAAAATCGTTTGCAATAAGTACGCATATATCTTATAATAGGGTTCATAGTTAAGTAATTTGCATTGAGAAGAAGAGGAGGACTGAAAAATGGAATTTGTGGAAAGAAAACGCTGGTTATTTTTGGGCTTACCCTTTACTTTTACCAAGTATATAATCAAAGAGGATATGATCACGATTGATAAAGGGCTTCTTCGTACAACGGAAAACGATTGTTATATGTATAAGGTACAGGATGTACAGCACAGTGCTACGCTTGCAGAAAAGCTTGTAGGACTGGGGACGGTTATCTGTCACACGGGCGACACCACTGATCCTATTTTGGTTCTCGAGCATGTTAAGAACTCCAAGGCAATCAAGGATTTTATTTTGAAGGAGTCTGAGGAAGCCAGATTGAAGAGACGCACGGTGAATATGTTGGATATTGGTACAGGAGATATCAGCAATTTGGATGATTTGAACTAGGAAAGAGCTTATTGGCGGCGTAAAAGGACGGGACCTGAAAGGGTCCTGTCTTTGCGAAAATCAGTTTTTGGGAAGAGCGTTGGATGAAAGAGCCTTCTGGGGAGAGAGCAGTCTTTCAAACAACAATCCGGTAATGAACCAGAGAGGGGCGTAGTCCAAACGAATCACGCGTCCGATATGAAAACGACTCTTATAATAATCCCAGGGGCACATAGAGTGTTTTTGCAGCAGATAGCCGGACAGGAACTCGCCGGAAAAGATCATGGACATATAGGTCAGCCCACGCAGCCAAAGGGGGCGTTTTTTCAGCAGGCGGCTGATGGGGGCGATCAGGGCGGCACACCCATAGATAGGGAACATCCATAGTGAGGTGATCCCGGTCAGTTTATAATCTCTGCGACGCAGAGAATTCATTGCGGTATAGAAGATTTCCATGCACCAGCCGACGAGACCGCAGCGCAGGAAATTTTTACCGAAGGTTTGAATGGAAGTGAGCATAGGTTCTCCTTTCATGAGGGCAATAGTCAGGTAGTTGCAAAATCACTGTTTAGCAATTACCTGGGAAAATAGTATTTATGAGATAGTATGGGCTTTTTTTTGGAAATTATAAGCAAAATACATAAGAAATGATGATAGAGGTGATTTTTTATGAATTATAGACAATGCCTGGAATATGTGGAAGCGCTGCAGCAGTATGGAATCGTTCCGGGGCTTGATAATATCCGGGAGCTGTGCAGGCGTCTGGGGAATCCCCAGGATTCACTTCGATTCGTCCATATAGCAGGCACCAATGGGAAGGGCTCCGTGTTGGCGTATGTTTCCACCGTGCTACAGTGTGCAGGCTATCGGGTGGGAAGATATCTCTCGCCGGTGATTGTGGAATATCGGGAAAAAATTCAGGTAAACGGTAAGTGGATTACGCAGAAGGCTGTGTGTGAGGGTGTGGAGAGAATCCGTCAGGTGTGCGAAGAGATGGTGGCGGAGGGAAAGGCACATCCCACGCCCTTTGAGGTGGAGACGGCACTGGCTTTCTGGTATTTTCGGGAGCAAAATTGTGACATTGTGGTGTTGGAGACGGGAATGGGAGGACTACAGGATGCAACGAATCTGATTACCACCACAGAAGTGGCGGTGCTTGCGTCTATCGGCATGGATCATATGCAGTTTTTGGGAAAAACACTTACAGAGATTGCAGGAAATAAGGCGGGCATTATAAAAAAAGACTGTATTGTAGTGAGTATGCTTCAGAAAGGGGAAGCCATGCAGGTGGTGGAGAAGGCTGCTTTGGCGCTCGGTTGTTCGCTGCAGATTGCCGATAAAAAAGCGGCGGAGCATATTCATTATGGAGTGACCGGACAGCAGTTTGATTATGGGGGTTTTAAGAAATTGAAGATCACACTGGCAGGCAGTTATCAGATTGATAATGCGGTTCTGGCGGTTGAGACGGTGTTGGCGCTAGGGAAAAAGGGCTTTGAAATATCGGAACAAGCGCTGAGACAGGGGTTGGAGAAAACGGAGTGGTACGGTAGATTTTCTGTGCTCGGAAAAAGCCCTTTGTTTTTGGCGGATGGAGCACACAATGAGGATGCGGCGGTAAAACTTGCGGAATCCATAGAATTTTATTTTACAAATAAGAGAATTATCTATATAATGGGAATATTGAAGGATAAGGAATATGAGAAAATGATTGCGTTGACGCATTCTTATGCAGATCAGATTATCACAGTGACTCCACCGGACAATCCCCGTGCACTTCATGCGTATGAGTTGGCGCAGGAGATTGCAAAGGTGCATCCGTCTGTCACAGCGGTGGACAGCCTGGAGGAAGCGGTAGAGATGAGTTATCTGCTGGCGGATAAGGAGGATGTGATTTTGGCGTTTGGTTCCTTATCTTACTTGGGAAAGCTCAAAGGCATTGTAGAAAAACGTTCCGAGAAAGGTAATAGATATGGTAAATCAGGAAAAGGTAAAGGAGGCAGTCAGACTGCTTCTAGAGGGAATCGGTGAGGATGTAAACAGGGAAGGCTTAGTAGATACGCCCGACCGCATTGCGAGAATGTATACGGAGATTTGCGCCGGTATGGATGAGGATGCCGAGACGCATCTGACAAGGGTTTTCTCAGTGGAGCATAATGAGATGGTATTGGAGAAGGACATTGTATTCTACTCTACCTGTGAGCATCATATGATGCCTTTTTACGGCAAGGCACATGTGGCGTATATTCCCAATGGCAAAGTGGTGGGACTGAGCAAGCTTGCCCGGACGGTGGAGGTATATGCAAGAAGATTGCAGATTCAGGAACAGATGACCGGGCAGATAGCGGATGCCATTATGGAGCATTTGACGCCCCAGGGTGTCATGGTGATGCTGGAGGCGGAGCATATGTGTATGACTATGCGCGGGATTAAGAAACCGGGCAGCAAAACCATTACGATTGCTACCAGAGGCGTCTTTGCAGAGGATGAAAAGCTACAGAATAGATTTTTACAGTTAGTAAAGGATTAACGCATAGATGGAACGAATTGACAGAATATTAAATCATGATTTATTTTTGGAGCATCTAAGGGAAAATAACACGGCAGAAGCAGAGCGACGCTTCTGCCGTCATAATATGACACACTTTTTGGATGTGGCTCGCATTGGTATGATTATGAATCTGGAGGAGCAGATGAATATCCCAAGAGAATGGATTTATGCGGCGGCACTGCTCCATGATTTGGGAAAGCATGTACAGTATGAGAAGGGAATCCCCCATGAGATTGCAGGTGCGGAAATCGCTCCCAGGATTCTCAGGGAATGCGGATTTGATGATAACGAAACGAGCGTTATTACTGACGCAATCCGCGCACACCGGGATGAGAAAAGCGCACTGGAGGCTAACCTGAAGGGGATTCTCTATCGGGCAGACAAGGCGAGCCGCGCCTGCTTTGCATGCACTGTACAAAAGGATTGTAACTGGAAGGGTGAAAAGAAAAATTTCAAACTGCGTTATTAAAAAACATGGAGAGGAGAATATAGATGAAGATAGGCGGCAAGGAGTTTGAGACAAAGGGGCATACCTATGTGATGGGAATATTGAATGTGACGCCGGATTCGTTTTCGGATGGGGGCAAATGGAATGATAAGGATAGGGCGCTTCGCCATGTAGAGGACATGCTGGCAGAAGGAATGGATATTGTAGATATTGGCGGTGAATCCACACGACCCGGTTATACGCTGCTTTCAGAGGAAGAGGAAATTGACAGAGTAATTCCCGTGATTGAAGCGGTGAAGCAGCATTTTGATGTACCCATCTCACTAGACACTTATAAAGGAGCTGTGGCACAGGCAGGGATAGAAGCCGGGGCGGATCTGATTAACGATATCTGGGGATTGAAATATGATGATAAAATGGCAGGTGTTATCGCAAGCGGCGGGCTGCCTTGTTGTCTGATGCACAATCGTAAGGAGGCAGATTACACCGATTATATGCAGGATGTGGCAGAGGATTTGGCAGAGACCCTGCAGTTGGCAAGAAAGGCAGGAATTGCAGAGGATAAAATAATTTTGGACCCCGGTGTGGGCTTTGGCAAGACCTATGAAAACAATCTGGAGATACTTCGCCGGATGGATGAACTGCAAGTGTTTGGTATGCCTTTATTGCTGGGCTGCAGTCGTAAGTCTGTCATCGGGCTTACGTTGGAGCTTCCGGTGGAACAGCGATTGGAGGGAACTCTTGTGACGACGGTGATGGCGGTACTTAAGGGCTGTAGCTTTGTGCGGGTTCATGATGTGAAGGAAAATGTACGGGCGATCAAAATGGCTGAGGCGATACTGAGAGCCTGACCAAATTGGCAGTAGGATATAGCTATGGAGGGAAAAGGCATGGATGAGATTAGAATCAAGGGATTAGAGGTATATGCTTATCATGGTGTTTATCAGGATGAAAAGGAGAAAGGGCAAATATTCCGTGTCAATGCAGTATTGTATACAGACACGCATGCGGCGGGGGTAGCGGATGATTTAGAGTTGTCTACGGACTATGGTGCTGTCTGCAAGCTTATCAATGAGCAAATGAAGGTACATACTTATGACTTATTGGAAACAGTTGCAGAGCAGCTATGTAGAGATATATTATTAAATTTTGATTTAATAAAAGAGGTTGAAATTGAGATTTGTAAGCCACAGGCACCCATTGGTCTACCTTTTGAGGATGTATCAGTGTGTATTCGAAGAGGCTGGCATAAGGTGTATTTGGCAGTGGGCTCTAATATGGGTGACCGAGAAGGGTATATCCGACAAGGAATTCAGTGTCTTTGGGAGCATGAGAGCATTCGCAGGGTGAGGGAGTCTGCTTTGATCGAGACGAAACCTTATGGCGACGTGGAGCAGGATGACTTTCTGAATGGAGCGTTGGAGTTGGAAACGATGCTTAGTCCCCGCAAGCTACTGGAAGTATTGCATCAGATTGAAGCCGCTGCCGGCAGAGAGCGTCTGGTACATTGGGGCCCACGAACCTTGGATTTGGATATTATTTTTTATGACAAGCTGGTGTATGAGTCCGATGACCTTGTGATTCCCCATGTGGATATGCAGAATCGTGTATTCGTGTTGCAGCCCCTATGTGAGTTGGCACCTAATTATCGTCATCCGGTTTTTGGTAGAACGGTAAGCGAATTGCTAAGGGCAGCAGCTTCTGCAGAGTAAAATGGGCGCACAACCCTGTAAACAGACCGGTGATTATACCGGAAAGCAGCAGAAAAGGCAGATATACCACAACGCCCGGCACCTTGGTGATTAGATAGGCAACCCAAAGCTGTCCCAGATTGTGAGAGATAGCACCGAAAGCACTGGTAATCATCAGCCAGTGACTTCTCAGCAGATGATTGAGAAGAACCATCACTATGAAGCAGCATATTCCCCCCACGAGGCTATAGAGAAGACTCATGGTTTGTCCAAACAGTACAGTGGACAACAGGATGCGCAGCAAGAGCACCAATAAGGCATCTTTATGGGAAAATGCGACAAGAACAACAAGCGTTATTATATTTGCCAGCCCAAGCTTTATGCCGGGAACAGGAATGAGAGGCGGAATTGCGCTTTCCACCGTGAAAATGATCAGCGATAGGGTGGTGAATAGGGCAAGTGTAGTTATTTTTCGGATGGGCATAGGTTTCTCCTTTCTTAATTCTTAATAGGTTAGCGCATCCGGAATCACGCAAGCCTCGCGTCTGATCTGGATGATTAGATGATTGGGAAGACAGGTAATGGGCAGCAGGGACGTGTCTATAAAGCCTTGATGAACACATAGCTTGTCAGGGCAGCTTGCAGTGGTGATACCGATACTGTGGGGACGTACCTGAATTTCATTGAAACAGTCATTTTTCCCGGTGACAACAAAGGTATACGGTGTATTTACCTGATTCAGATTGATTGATTGGAGTAATTCACCGTCCTGATAAATGTCAGCGATAAGGGCATATCTGTTGTCTGTTTGTGTATCGTCCGGCATGCCCCGAAGGAGCATCCATGCGATACTGCTTAAAGTGATGACGGCTAAAAGCAATATCAACAGCAGAGCGATTCTGGAGGTTTTCCGGGATTGTTCATGGGAGGTGGGGGAGGAATATTGTGCCTGCACGGGGGAACTCCTTTTCGTTTTATGAATAAATTTAATCAAATTTTACTTTAAGTATATCAAAAAGGTGAACAAAAATGAAGAATAGATTCAAGAGAGAGCATATTTATATTTTTGTGCTGAGCATGCTCTTGGTGGGAGCTGCTATTGTAGGGTTTAATGCTCTTAAGCAAAACGCAGCCTTTGAGTATTCCGTGCAACGTGTAGATACTGCCATGGGTACGATTGTAACGCTGAATATTGATGCGGAGGGAAATGCGGAAGCGGTTGGAGAACAAATTCTGGAGGCGGTTGGGGAACTGGAAGAACAGACCCTATCCTGGCGACTGGATTCTTCGGAGGTGTACCGGATCAATCAGTTGAGTCTGGATGCAGATAGGGATACAGAGAAGAATACGGTTCGTATAGCGCTTTCAGAGGAACTTGCGACAATTTTGGAAACATGTATCAAGTTATCCGGAGAATCGGAGGGGGCTTTTGATATTACCATCGGTAAGCTGGCGAGACTATGGGATATAGATAGTTGGGCAGCGGGAGAGCATGGGGAGGAACAATATCATCTTCCCGAAGCCGGAGAGATAGACGAGGCGATGAAGCATATCGGATATGAACACATAGAACTTCAGGGGACGAATCTGATGGTGCAAGGGGGAGTACAGTTGGATTTGGGGGCAGTGGGCAAGGGAATTGCTCTGGATACCATTCACCAGTTGCTGAAACAAAATGACCATGTCCGGTGTGCCGTGATTTCTATGGGAGGCAGTATACTGACCTATGGGCAGAAACCGGATAAAACAACCTGGAATGTGGCTGTGATAGATCCCATTGACCCTTCGCAGTTTATAGGTTATCTGTCCTTACAGGGACAATGGTGTGTGTCTACCTCCGGAGATTACGAGCGATATGTGGAAGTAGATGGGGTGCGTTACTGCCATATTCTGGATGCGAAGACAGGCTATCCGGCAGCGGGGGATATTTGTAGCGTTACAATATTGACAAAGAATGGATTGCTGAGTGATGCACTCTCCACAGCCTGCTATCTGTTAGGAGCAGAGCGTGGTATGGAGTTGGCGCAGCAGTATGGAGCGGAGGTACTTTTTGTGGACCGCTCAGGACAGCTTACTATGTCAGAGGGCATGCGTGCTGTATTTCATGAAAGATGAAAAGGAGGAGAGAAAAATGTATTACTTAATTCACGAGATATTGGAGGAATGTACCAAAGAGGCTTTACATCAGGCAGATTCTCAATATGTGGTGCTTCTCACATCCGAGGAGTGGAAACTGGAGAAAGATCATTTTGATATGGGAATAGATATGGAGCCAGATTCCACAGAGATTTTTACCACCAAAGCGGAGGTGAATTATGATTCTCTCACGGGAACCTTCTCTATACCGGATCGGAACAATCTGTCCGGTGAAGACTTGAAATTTGCCTTTGCACTGGATGAAAAAGGAGTTGTGTTTATTGATGACAGCGGTGCGGCTCTGAAGCTGATTCAGAACATCCAGAGAACGAAAAAGTGGAGACTGCCCAGTCTGGAAAGATTTCTTTATGATTTTCTGGATCAAATCGTCAAGGATGATCTGAGACTGATGGAAAATTACGAGCGAGAGCTGGATGCTATGGAGCAGTCAATTATGAGAGAGGACACGAATGATGTGACCTCGGAGCGGGTAAATGATATTCGCGGTGATATTCGCGATATCCGTATTCATTATGAGCAACTCATGGATTTGGGGCAGGAGCTGGTAGAGAATGAGAACAACTTCTTTAAGCAGGAAAATTTGAGATATTTCCGCCTGTTTTTGGATCGCATCGCCAGACTGCACGATACCTCCACCTCCATCCGGGACTACACCTTGCAGATTCGAGACCTTTATAAGGCGCATCTGGATATCAAGCAAAACCGTATTATGACGGTGCTGACAGTGGTTACCACTATTTTTATGCCATTGACACTGATTGTGGGATGGTATGGAATGAACTTCCGTTATATGCCGGAGTTGGAGGCGCGCTGGGGATATCCTATAGTGATTATCTCCAGTGTTGTGATTGTTGTGGCAAGCCTGATTTTCTTTAAAAAGAAAAAATGGTTGTAAGACTGTATCTGCATTTTGATATTAATAGCATGATTTTGATATATTGTGAAAGACTTTTTCCGTAAAATAAGTTCAAACTGCTAGTAGGAACCTAAATATCTGATTTTGAATGTATGGAACGGAGGAAGCAATTATGAAAAAGGGACATGTGTTACCTTTTATACTTGGGACGGCATTATTGACACTCATTCTACAGGGCTGCGGCAATGTGCAGGAAACAGGGAATGTGGATGAGAGGGAAAATGATGAGACTGCGGTGCTAACAGAAACCGTGGAGGATTTAGAGGAGGGGGCTGCGGTATCGGAAGCTCCCGACGAAGAGACGATTGCCGGGCTTTACCGGCAAGAGGGCTATCAGCTTTTATGGCATGACGAATTTGATGGGGAGGAACTGAATACCGACATTTGGACGGTGGAGTTGAGAGATCCGGGCTGGACCAATAATGAGATGCAGGCATATGTGGATACACCGGACAATGTATATGTTGAAAATGGTACATTGGTGCTGCGAGCTCTGAAGGGTAAGGGAGATAACGGTCTGACAGCGTACACATCCGGCAAGGTCAACAGCAAGAGCAAGGCGCAGTTTACATATGGAAAAGTGGTAGCGAGAGCAAAGGTGCCCGCAGGACAGGGATTGTGGCCTGCTATCTGGATGATGCCTCAGGATGAGAGCTTCTACGGACAGTGGCCTAAATGCGGCGAGATTGATATTATGGAGATTCTGGGCAATCAGACCAATACGATGTATTCCAATATCCATTATGGTCTGCCCCATGGGGAAAACCAGGGAACTTATAAACTGAGTGAAGGTGCGTTTTCCGATGAATTCCATGAATTCTCTGTAGAATGGGAGCCGGATGAGATGCGCTTTTTCATAGATGGTAAGCTGTTTCACACGGTAAATAGTTGGTATACCCAAGTGGAGGGGGAGGATGCCGTGACCTATCCCGCCCCCTTTGACCAGCCCTTCTTTGTCCAGATGAATCTGGCGGTGGGCGGCGACTGGCCGGGCAAGCCGGATGGAACCACCAACTTTGACAATGCAAAATTTGAGATCGATTATGTGAGAGTCTATCAAAAGGATGCGTATAATGAAGACGTAGAGAATCCCTTGACCGCTCTGGGCAGCGCAGATGAGACAGGTAATTTTGTCAGAAATGGGAACTATGCGGTGGCAGAGGATCTGGATGATCTGGTGGATTGGAACTTTTTACTGTTTGAGGGCGGCAGCGGCAGTGCATCCATTGAAAACAATGAGCTCATCATCAGCTCTACCGCGGCAGGCAATCAAGAGTATTCCGTGCAGTTGGTTCAGAGAGATATCCCCATGGAGCAGGGAGGCATCTATCAGGTTACTTTTGAAGCACTTGCGGAGGAAGCGCGTGAGATGAAGGTGGCTGTGACCGCACCGGAAAAGTCATGGATTCGCTACCTACAGGATACCTCTTTGACAATGACGCCCGAGTGGCAGGCATACACCTTTACATTTACCATGGAAAATGAAAATGATGCAAAGGGGCGTTTGGAATTTAATATGGGAAATCAGGGTTCGACTGCGACGATTCATATTCGCAACGTGCGTATCGAGAGGATTGGCACTGCGGAGGTGGAAGCGGCAGATGATGCTAAGAGTATTCAGTCGGACGGAAATTATGTATACAATGGCACTTTCCAGTACGGCGATAAACGCCTGAAATATTGGGATATTGATAATCGGATAGATGGCGCCGTTGTGGATGTCACCAATGAAAAGCTGGTTCGCAGACTGCATGTGGCTGTGCCTGCGGATGCAATAAGCGAAGAGACGGCTGCAAAAGACATCACAGTCACCCAATCAGATTTGGCATTGGTGCCGGATACGGTCTTTAACCTGACCTTTGATGCGCTGGGAGATGGAGAGCAGACCATCGTAACGACCATCGGTGGCAACACCTTTGAGACGAAGCTGAGTGCTCAGCTTGAGAGCTACAGCTATACCTTTACCCTACAGGATGCGGCAGGGAAAGCTTTAAGCTTCTATCTGGGTGTGCCGGGGAATGTGTACATTGATAATGTAAAGGTGAAAGAGGATGGCTCCATCATCAATGGCTCCTTTGCCAACGGTTTCACCGGTTGGGAACCCTTCGTAGACAATTCACTTGTGGATGAAGTGACTTATGCAGTGGATTCATTGGATGAGGAGGACGCAGCGGGATATACCATCCGCAACACCGGAGAGCAGAATTGGCTGATTCAGTTGATGCAGAAAAATATCAGTCTTTACAAGGGCAAACACTACAGGCTTTCCTTTGATGCCAGGTCTACCATCGACCGCAGCATTGAATGTGCGGCGCAGCGGGATGGCAGTCAGGACGATGTCTGGACAGAATACGGTAAGAGCAGCTTTGCCTTGACCGAAGCGTACCAGACTTTCACGTTGGAGTTCGATATGAGCGAGGAGAACAATCCTGCGGCGATGATTACGTTCTCTATGGGTGCGATTGACGGAGTGAGCATAGAGGAGGAGCATGTGGTCTATATTGACAATGTGGTGCTGGAAGAGCAGTAAAAATGGTGTAGGTAAGCTTTTTTGCGAAAAAACTTCTTTCTTGGGGGGCGATGTGGTATAATATTTCTGCTGACGCAGAAATCAAGGCGACTGCGTCGCCCTGCATCGCTGGCGCGATGATTATACTGAGAGCCATGGCATGAAAAACAAATGCCCCTGCGGGTCGCTTGTTTTTCTACGCACATGGTATAATATTTCTGCTGGCGCGATGATTATAACCGACTTATGTATATAAAAAGGTGGGAACGAGAAGATGGAAGAGAATACCTACATTCACTTGGATCAAGAGACAATAAAAAGAATAGATGAGAAGATGCCTCCGGAGGAGGAAATGCAGGATTTGTCCGAATTTTTCAAGGTGTTTGGCGATGTTACCAGGCTGAAGATTCTGTTTGTGCTGCTCAGCTCTGAGATGTGTGTGTATGATATTGCAACGCTGCTCGGTATGTCACAGTCAGCGATATCGCATCAGTTGCGGGTGCTCAAGCAGATGGATCTGGTTAAGAACAGACGAGAAGGGAAGACGATTTTTTATTCTCTGGCGGATGCTCATATTGTTTCTATTCTAAGTCAGGGGCTTGATCACATTGAGGAGTAGGAAGCGTCCTGGATGATAGAATGAGAATAGGTGATTTTTTTTAGTGATGGGTCTGTGTGCATTATTTATGATTGGCATAGGTATATCTCAATTAATGAGCAAGAAACCAGTGGCGTTTTATTCAGGCGAGCAACCACCCGCTGAAGAAAACATAAAGTGATTGAGTGTGGCTGCCTTATTTTACCCATCATAGCGATGGTTTTGTATCATAGAAAACTTGTTAAGGAATATATTATGTGACAGCTTCGGAGCACTATGCAAAATCAAATGTAATAGTGACATTTGATGGTACTGAAATTTTAACAACTTCCGATTTGACGAGCACAAATAGCAAAAGCGGTTAGTAAAGATTTTGACTTGCTTCGTAAAATGTGCTGAACCGGGCATTGATGAGACTATCTGGCTTTTCTGAACTTCCACAACAGCACAATATACAAAATATCAAAGATGCTGCAGATGACTCCCATAATGAAGATATATGGACTAAAGTCCCATACCACAGTCATGAGCAGGGTAGGTGCAAGAGTACCGATCCATTTGGCTATGGCGATGGTAAGCGACTGCCCTTTGGTGCTGTTTCTGCGGAACAACATAATCACAAACATGATTGACATAGCGGCATTCTGTGCAAAAGCAGAATATTGAGCGGCAGGAAGCGCATCGAAGGACAGGAAGAATGCAAACTGGAACATCACGCAGACCACAAATGAAAGGATTGAAAATGGCACAAAGTATTTTCGACCGTTCTCAGGGAATTCTTTTCTGCCAAATTTGAAGTAAGTATAGACGATGACCGCATCCAGACACATCCAGGCAAGGTTGACGAATGCCTGCAGCTCGATTTTGGTGGAAAGGTCGTGAATTGTGTAGATAGTTTCCCATGCAATATTTAAGCCCAGTGCGTAGAGCGGCATGGCGTAGGTTTTATCCTTAAAGCCCTTCCGGATACACTCAATATAGACGATAGACCATGCGATTCCACTCAGTAGTTGTAAAAATGTTTCCATAATAGTTCCCTCCTTGACATGTGTCAGCTTTATGCGTATAATAATCAAAAAGCTGACAGGTGTCAAGGATTTTGAAACAAGACATACAGATTTTAATTTTTGTAAGACTTATGCCGGAGGGAGATATGTACCAGGGAACCAATCCATCCGCACTTCGTTCAAGGGAGTGGATTACGGAGGCGCTTCTTGCGCTTTTGGAAAAGGAAAAATATGCACAGATTACAGTCAAGGATATCTGCCGGAAGGCGGATTTATCGAGGCAGACCTTTTATCAGATTTTTGAATCGAAGGATGAGGTAATGGAGTATCGATTCAGTGAACTGTTTTCACAGTTCCGTGAGAAGTGTTCTGATTTTAGCGATATTTCCCTAAAGGAGCTTGCATGCCGTTTTTTTGAGTTTTTCCGGGAGCAGAGGGATTTTGTTGAGGTGCTGAGCATGAATAATATGTCCTATCTTCTGGAGCAGGAATTTGAGCGATATCTGCCTCAGATTGAAATATTCCGGCGGCTTAATGAAACAGAGGAATATCCGGACTATTCTGTGTGCTATGTGGCGGGAGCCCTGTCACAGATTCTGATCCACTGGTATGAAAAAGGCATGGATATCCCTGTGGAAACGATAGGGGCATTGACGGAGGATATCGTTACCGGTCGGGTATTTGTAAAGTAGAATGACCGACATTCCTTGCGTATATGAGCAGCAATAGAGCAAGTACTGATTGATATAGTCCAACAATGCTTTGAAACAGCAGTTTTCCAATCTGAACAAGCACATATGGCGATTGAATATACCTATCCTGCAATGCCTGCTATTCTTCTAGAGCGCATCGGTGCGTTTTCAGAAGGGGTGAGAGCTATGCCCATGCAAAGATTTGATGCCGTCCCCAGATACGCGATTCTGCTTGAGTCCATATGGGGTATGCTCTCTTAACGGACAATGAATGGCTCCATCCACCCACCGCCCAGAGGACTGTGGTACCAAATAGACTCATTGCCTAACTCCTGGAAATATACATACTGTGAAGTCATGTTGATGTTGGTATAGATACCGTCTGCCAGCACAAAGGGAGAGCTGCCGTCTGTGCGCATACAGATTAACTGCGGCGTCGCTCCATTGCTCTGATAATAAATATATCCATTTCCCACATTATAGCAATCCACTCTGTCGCTTGTCAGTACCTCCACCCAGTCATTGGTCAGGGAGTAGCGGCAAAGACGATAATTGTCAGATACATCCAGATAATACACATAGTCTCCCGCTGCAACCGGATACCACAGATTGCCGCGCCAAATTTCGGCTGTGGAATCATTTGAGGTATTCAGACCGTAGAGATAGTGATTGGTCTGGGTGCCGTTGTAGTAGATGACACCGTTGTAAACAGAGGAAGGATTGATTTCATAATCAGCAAGCTTCACCACATTCGATTTGTCAATCTTCATTTTCTGGAAAGATAGCTGCTTTCCGGTGGTCAGCAGATAGAGAGAATTGTCCACCAGTTGGGCATGTAACACTGTATCGCGGGTCAAAGTGGCGGTGTTTTTGCCGGTTTGGTCACTGCGGATAAAGGATTTCACGGAGAGCATACTGGTAAACCCCGAACCCTGACCTTCTTCCGCCTGTCCTAGTTGAAAAAAGTACACATAATGCTCATCTGCCAGGATGTTACAGACATTCATATCATTAATCTGGCGGACATCCGTCTCATCCACATTCATGCAAAAGAGATGACCGCCCTCGCTGGCATTGGCGAAAAACACAGTGCCATCATGTTCGCACACAAATCCGCCGTTATTCAGATTGCCGCCGGTATTACCAACCGTTCCGACCGGATTGGGCTTGATTCGCCGGGAGAGGAACATCATGATTGCGGCAGTGATGACGAGCAAAACAATAAAAATAATGATCATAGTATTGCGAACACGTTTCTTAATCCTTCTCATATGGAAAAGCTCCTTAGTTCAATTCTTATTTTATACAATCATATACAAGATAACACAGAACATTATAGCATAGAAAATTAGCTTAGTATATAATTTTTATTGGCAATGATAGAGTGATTGCCTGATTGACAAGCCCCCTATTTATGACTAATATATTTTATATAGTGCGGAGGAAGAGGTAATTAAGTTTTACATTCAGACATCGTCGTCACCCTATATTACATGGAATACGAAGACAGTTTTCCCGGATACAGGACAGAGATGGACTTGTCATATGAATTCTTTGATTACCTTTACAAAGGACGCGGAACTCAACTGCCTTTATAAGGAAGAATAAAGTGTTGACACGAACCGAAGAATGCAGAAGCTGGACAAATACCTTTATGCGTGGTATAAAAGTAATGTATGTTAGGCGATTGCGAAATTCTTATAGTAGTCTTTGATAATTGTGCAAACTGCACAATACGAAAGGTTGATTTATGGCGTTTGGCAAGCTCCTAAGTAATGTATGTATTTGGGAGATACTTTAAAGTATATATGGAGGAATGAAAAAATGGCACAGGACAACAGACCTAGAAGTAGGGAAAAAAATGTTACTTCCGGCGGCGGAAATGTGAACCGCAGAGGAGATGGACTGGGAACAGGACCGGTAGGGTCGTCCAATGGCTATCAGGGACGTGGCGGCAGAGGCAGTGCGGGGAAACGCGCAGCCATTGGCGGCGGCATCAGTCTGCCGATTATTATCATCGGAATTATTTACATGCTGCTATCCGGAGGCGGCTCCGGCGGAGACATGACCAGTTTGTTGACAGAAGGACTCGGCAGTATGGAAAGTGGAAGCAGTATCAATACAAGCCTTGGTACTTCCGGTGTGGGCACTCAGAATTTCTCGAATGCTTCCAACAGCAACTATAAGCTGAATACCTCCGTGGCAGCGGGTTCCCGCGCGAAACGCACAGTTATAAACGGCGACGGCTCGGATGTAATTACCATTATGGTCTATATGTGTGGCACGGATCTGGAATCCAGAAGCGGTATGGCATCCAACGATCTGGCAGAGATGGCGGCAGCCCAATACGGCGATAACATCAATCTGATTGTGTATACTGGCGGTTGTACCAGTTGGCGTACCAGTGGTATCAGCAGTGCGGTCAATCAGATTTATCAGGTAAAGAACGGACAACTCACCCGCCTGGTGGAGGATGATGGCGCCAGGGCGATGACAGACCCATCCACGCTCTCCAGATTCATTCAGTGGTGTGCGACCAACTTTCCGGCTAACCGCAATGAGCTGATCTTCTGGGATCATGGCGGAGGCTCTGTCAGCGGTTACGGCTATGACGAGAAATATAAGAATAGTGGCTCTATGAGCTTAAGCGGAATCAAGAAGGCACTGGAAAACGGCGGTGTAACCTTTGATTTCATCGGCTTTGATGCCTGTCTGATGGCAACTGCAGAGACAGCATTAATGCTGGATGATTTCGGTGATTATCTGTTGGCAAGTGAGGAGACAGAGCCTGGTATTGGCTGGTATTATACCAACTGGCTGACTAAGCTTGGACAGAATACGTCCATGTCCACATTGGAGATTGGTAAAAATATTATTGATGATTACACCAATGCCTGTGCGTCTCGCTGCAGTGGACAGAAGACGACGCTTTCCTTAATCGACCTTGCGGAGTTCGCGAACACTGTGCCGGATAAGCTGACAAGCTTTTCTAAGTCCTTGAACACGTTGATTACAAATGATACCAATGGATATAAAACAGTGTCCAATGCAAGATATGGTACGAGAGAATTTGCGACCAGTTCCAAGATTGATCAGATCGATTTGGTGAATCTGGCGGAGAATATGAACAATACGGAAGGACGGGAGCTGAGTGCTGCCTTGAGGGGAGCAGTAAAATACAACCGTACCTCCAGCAACATGACCAATGCCTATGGTGTATCCATTTATTTCCCATATCAGAGAACTTCCTATGTGGATAAGGCTTGCAACACTTACGATGACATTGGCATGGATGAGGAATATGCAAAATGTATCCGTGAGTTTGCAGGTATGGAGACTGCCGGTCAGGTGTCACAGGGCGGTTCTGCAATGGGTAATCCCCTGGGCTCCCTTTTGGGAATGGGCAGTGTGGGCAGCGCGGATGGTACAGAGATGATCGGGCAGCTTTTGGGGGCATTTTTGAGCAACCGCAGTGTAGTTGACGGTTTGGATAGCTCCAATACCGCATACTACTCCGAACGCGCACTGACGGATGAAGAGACGGCTGACTATATATCCATGAACTATTTTGATGCCAACAATCTGTTCTGGACACAGAACGAGGATGGCGCTTATGTATTGAACCTGCCCGAAAGTCAGTGGGAACTGGTGCACGACATTGACCTGAACATGTTCTATGATGACGGTGAAGGTTATGTGGACTTAGGACTGGACAATATGTTTGGTTTTGATGAGGAGGGTAATTTGGTGGCAGATACCAGTGGCACATGGCTTGCCATCAATGGTCAGGTAGTGCCTTACTATCATCTGGATACCATCGAAGAGGGCGGTGACGCTTACACCATCAGCGGACGGGTACCTGTACTGTTGAACGGTGTCAGAGCCAACCTGATTCTGGTATTTACAGATGAGAATCCCCATGGTTTTATAGCCGGGGCAACCACCGATTATCGTGATGGTGAGACAGACACGATAGCAAAGAGCATGACAGAGTTGAATATAGGAGATACCGTGGACTTTGTATGCGATTACTACTCCTATGATGGAACCTATCAGGATAGCTACCTTGTGGGAAATCGTGTAATCGTCTCGGAGGATATGCAGATTAGCGATGTTGAAGTAGGGGATGGCGCAAAGGTGCTGACCTATCGCATCACTGATATCTATAATCAGGAGCATTGGACACCGACGGTAGAATAGTGGCAGAGCAGAAGATGAGATAAATGCTTGCAAGTAAAATGAGAGACAGGAGAAGCGCAGTATTCTCCTGTCTTTTGAATTGTCATTTTTCGAAACATATCATTTTAAGAAAAAATTTGAGACGCAAGAAGGATGACAAGTGGATTTTGATACATTATAATAAGTTATATACGCTCGTATCTACAGAGCGAATGAAAAAGAAAGAGAGGGTTATAACATGAAGAAGAATTTGGGAGTGGTACCCGCAGTTTATCCGATGCCTGTGCTGATGGTCGCTGCATATGATGAGAATGGTAAGGTAAATGTCATGAATGCAGCGTGGGGTATGATCTGCGGGATGGATAAGATTGCGCTATTTATTGATGAGGATCATAAGACGACTCAGAATATTCATCAGGTGAAGGCATTTACGGTCAGCATCGCAGACAAGGAGCACATGGATGTGGCAGATTTCTTCGGCATCGCAACGGGCAACAAAATGGAGGACAAGTTTGAGCGCACGGGGTATCAGGCAACAAAGAGCGAGTTTGTCAATGCACCGATTATTGAGGAATTTCCGGTGGTCATGGAATGCGAGCTTGTGGAGGTGGTAGACACTGACAATCTGTATGCCATTGTAGGAAAGATCGTGAATACGGCAGCGGAGGAGCGTGTTCTTTCAGAGAATGGCAAAATCGACCCTGCGAAGCTCTCCGCACTGATTTTTGATCAGTTCCAGTCGGGCTACTATGTATCCGGCGAGAAGGTCGGGCAGGCATGGAATGCCGGTGCGGGGCTCATGAAGCAATCGTAGAAGTAATGGGGTTAGTGAGCAACATGAAGAAAATATTGGTTTTATGTGATGACATCTGGCATCCTGCCGAGGTGATAGAAAAGGGACTGGAGGGGCTGCAGGATGAGATTGCACACTTTGATTTTGTGCGGGATGCCAAGGATATTTTGACTGTGGAGTTGTTAAAGGAGTATCCACTGATTATGAATTGCAAGTCAGACAATCTGACCTCAGGCAATGAAGCACCCTGGTTTGAGGAGGGGGTCACGGAGGTGGGACCCAAGGAATTTGAGGACTATGTGAGAACGGGAGGAGGGTTATTGTCTGTACACGCAGGTAATACCTATCATGAGGACAACTCGCCGGAATATGCACAGGTGATTGGTAATCGTTTTGTGACACATCCGCCCAGGTGTGAGGTGCATATCTCTGTTCTGCAGGAGCATGCTGTAACAAAAAATGTGGAAAATTTCACCATTCGTGACGAGCACTATGAGATAGAGCTGCTGGCAGAGGATGCTGAAGTGCTGTTGCAGTCGGAATCAGAGTCGGGTGGTGTGCAGACTGCCGGATATGTGCGCACTTTGGGAGAGGGTCGAATCTGTGTATTGACTCCGGGGCATATCTTGTCCGTGTGGCGGCATCCCATGTTCAGGCAGTTGCTTACCAATGCGATACGTTGGTGTATGAAGGAGAGCCGGTAGGGGCGACAGGATAACAGGAAAGGCATGGAGGACGATTATGGAATCACAACATACTGTGTTTATCACTGGTGCGGACAGGGGCATCGGGTTTGCAATCTGTCAGGAATTTTTACAGCATGGCTGGCATGTGATCGCAGGACAATATATGAGTGCATGGACAGAGCTTACTCATCTGCAACAGCAGAATGCCAATCTGGATATTGTACCCATTGATGTCTCTGATGCGAACAGTGTACAGGCAGCAGTCAAGCAAACCGTTGAGTTGACAGGACGACTGGATATGCTGATACATGTGGCAGGGATTATTATCAGGGAGGACACCCCCGAAGCGGTTCGCACTATGTTGCAGGTGAATGCTGTGGGACCTATGTGCGTCACCCGGTGCTTCCTGCCGTTGATGGAGGGCGGCAGGAAACGGCTGTGCTTTGTCTCCTCGGAAGCGGGAAGCATCAGTCTGGCACATCGCAAGAATGAGTATGGCTATGGTGTATCCAAAGCAGCACTCAATATGTCGGTGCGCATGATGTTTAATACCTTGCGTAGGGAGGGCTTCACCTTCCGGTTGTATCATCCCGGCTGGGTCAATTCCTACATGGAAACTACCCAGAAAAGTACCATCGCTCCCTATGAGCCGGAGGATACGGCGCGTACTGCATATCGTGCCTTTACAGAGGATAGACGCTGTGAAGATGTGCTGGTGATGACAGACATCAACGAGCAGACCTGGTCCTTTTAATACGCTGGAAGGTACATAGCTGCAGGAATGGAGAAGGGAGGATGGAAGATGGCTTACAAAATATTATTGAACACCTTGGACAATAGGCAGGCGCGTAAGGTCAGCAGGGAGCTAGCGACGGAAGGGCATGAGGTGTACGCACTGATTAGGGCAGGGAGACCGGGAAAGATACAGATGCAGTGTTCCTTGCTTCTACAGATGTGACAGATCAGGAACAGATAAAAACAGCGATAGCACAGATGGGGGATGGCTTTGATATCTTGATTTTGAGTATCCCTGAATGGGGCGGGGAAGCGGATGCACTTCGAGGAAAGACAATATGGGATGGCATAGATGAGAGTGTGCTTTTAGATATCTTATCCTACAATGTGAACAATGTTTTGCAGACTGTCCGGGCTGCAATTCCCTTTTTAAGAAAAGGAGCCTTAAAGAGAATCGTGTTATTGACAGATCCGACTGCCAGTATCCGGGAGACGGATGAGGAGACGGACTATGCCTATCATATGTCGCAGGCGGCTGCCGGTATGATTATGAAGATTCTGTTTAATACCTATCGACCGGAAGGCTTTACATTCCGTTGTTATGCGGATGATGGCAGGAGGGCTGGAATCAGTGCTTGTGAATATCTCTTAACCGAGCAGAGTTATATCGAGACGGATGATTACATTCACTCAGATGAGAATCGTCTGGTCATGAGAGATGGATTGTTGAGGGAAATATCCTGGTAGAAATTGGAATAGGTGGAAAAGAGAAGGATGAAGAAAGAAAATAAGAACAGAAAGTGGTGGCAGAAGCTTTTGGGTATCGTTGTCCGGGGAGTGGGAGCGGTGCTTCTTCTTGCAGGGGCAGTGGTGGTGTGGCTGATGGCAACCGAGTATCAGCCAAAGGAGAGGGAGATGCTTGTGGTGAGTGTATCGGAGGATGCCGGGGCATCTGAAAAGGTGAGAAACACGCATATAGGCGACACGATTACCATTATGACATGGAATATGGGCTATGGTGCGTTGGGAGAAAATGCTGATTTCTTTATGGACGGCGGTAAGGGCGTGATGACGGCTTCCAAGGCACAGGTAGAGGAACATCTGGCACAGCTTGCAGAGGTTATTTCGGCGTGTGGGGCAGATGCGGTTTTCCTGCAGGAGGCAGATCGGGATTCTACACGTTCCCATGGAATCGATGAGATGTCGGAGTTGGAAAGACTCTTTCAGGATGCCGGAGCGGCTTATGGAAATGCTGCATTTGCCTACAATTTTAAAGTCAAATTCATTCCTTACCCTCTTCCGCCCATCGGTAAGGTCAATGGAGGGATTCTGACGTTTTCCAATCTGGATGTTGAATCGGCGGAGCGTGTACAGCTACCGTGCCCTTTTACCTGGCCGGTGCGCCTTGTGAATCTGAAGCGTTGTCTGATGTTGGAACGAATTCCGGTTTTGGATGAGGCAGGAGAGCAGACCGGTAAAGAGCTGGTGTTGGTAAATCTGCATCTGGAAGCTTATGATTCAGGAGAGGGAAAAGTGGCACAGACCAAGATGCTGCGGGAGATTTTGCAGGCGGAAGTGGATAGAGGGAATTATGTGATTGCAGGAGGAGATTTTAATCAGACCTTTTCTTCCGTGGACGATCAAATGTATCCGGAATATGAGGGAAACTGGCATTGTGGGGAGTTGGATGTGACGGAGTTTGGTGCGGATTTCAATTTTGTCATGGATAATTCGTCACCCACCTGCAGATCGTTGGATCAGCCTTATGCAGGGGCGGATTGGACGCAATTTCAGTATTATATGATTGATGGGTTTATCGTATCAAAGAATCTGAAGGTGGAATCCGCAAAGACGAAGAATTTGGAGTTTGTCAGCACAGATCACAATCCGGTGCTGCTTGCGGTGACGCTTGCGGAGTAGTGGTGTGAAAGGGCGGCGGTGCGGAGAGGATACATTGGTCTTGCTTTGTAAAGCGAACCGATAGAAGCATGGAAGAAAGGTATGAGAATGATATGAGCAAGCGGGAGTTGGCAAAGCGGCTGGAGCGTAATATCAATCAAGTATTCGTGGGAAAAGAGGAGCAGGTAGAGAATAGTATCATCTGTCTGTTGGCAGGTGGACATATTCTGTTAGAAGATGTGCCCGGAGTGGGGAAGACCACTCTGGCATTGACGTTGGCAAAATCCATGGAAGGGAGCTTTGGCAGAATCCAGTTCACACCGGACACGTTGCCCACAGATGTGTCGGGAACATCGGTGTACAATATGAAGACCGGGGAATTTCATTATCAGCCGGGGGTGTTGATGAATCATATCATTCTGGCGGATGAAATCAATCGTACTTCTCCCAAGACACAGGCGGGATTGTTGGAAGCCATGGAAGAGGAGCAGGTCACAGTGGATGGCGTGGTGCACAAGCTGCCCAGACCGTTTCTTGTAATTGCTACACAAAACCCCGTGGAGTTTTTGGGCACCTATCCCCTGCCGGAGGCGCAGCTAGATCGCTTTATGATGCGATTGTCTGTCGGTTATCCGGACAGAGAGCAGGAAATACAGATGGCGAAGCAGTTCCTGAAGGGGCAGACGCCGGATAAGGTGGGGGCTGTCTGTCAGGCAAAAGATATTCTGGAAATGCGGACAGAGGTTGCGGCTGTCACGGTGAAAGAGGCTCTGCTAGATTATATGGAGGATATTGTCAAAATGACCAGGGAGGATACCAGTTTGACCTTGGGGGCAAGCCCCAGAGCGTTGTTGGCGCTGGTTAGGGCATCTCAGGCAAGAGCCTATCTTAAGGAGCGTGATTTTGTGAAGCCCGATGATGTGAAGGCAGTGGCAATGCCAGTATTGGAGCATCGTCTGGTACTCTCTTCTGAGTCAAGAATTCAGAAGGTACATGCAGGAGATATTTTAAAAAGCCTGATTGTAAAGGCGAAGGTTCCGGTGTAAAGGATATCAAGTGGTGAGTTTGAGGATGCGTAGGATTGTATTTGCAATACTTTGGATTTTGTCGTTGGCAGGCATCAGTTTTTATGGAGGCGCTGTCAGCTACGGTTTCTTTTTTGCGCTTACATTAATCCCGCCCATTTCTTGTTTATATTTGGGATTTGTGTATTGGAGATTTAGGATTTATCAGGAAGTGGAGAGCAGGAATGTGGTCTGTGGGCAGCCGACTGCTTATTTTTTCGTGTTGCCCAATGATGATTTTTTTGCTTTTGCCAGTGTGAGAGTAGAGTTTTTTTCGACTTTTTCCACTGTAGAGAAGCTGTCGGAGCATCCTGAGTATGAGTTGCTTCCGGGGGAGCGGTATACTTATGAGACGAAACTCACCTGTAAATACCGGGGAGAATATGAGGTGGGGGTGAAGGAGGTAGTCATCACAGATTTTCTGCGGTTGTTTGCGGTGCATTATCATATTCCCACACCCATTAAGGCGGTGGTATTACCCAAGGTGGTTGAAGTATCGGAGCTTTGTAGCATTCAGGAGATGAATATTTTTCTGCAGAGGGAGGCTTATGGTACAAATACCGAACCGGACAGTGTGGTGAGGGATTATATCCCCGGAGATGCCCTCAAGCAGATTCATTGGCGTGCCACTGCAAAAGCCGGAAGCTTAAAAGTGCGTGGGTGGATTGGAGAGGACAAGCAGGGAATAGCAATCTATTTTGACACCAAACGTTATAGTGAAGATATGCAGGTGTATCTGCCGTCAGAGAACAAGCTTTTGGAGGTAGTACTTGCTTTGGGAATGTTTTTGGCGAAACGAACTATCGACTTTTGTGTCTATGATGGACAGGGCATGGAACAGAGAGTTTCGGGGATGCAGGATTTTGAACAATTCTATCAGGGAACTGCACAACTTGTATTTGGGAAGGAGCAGGCGTTGTGGCAGACTGTACAGGAAGCATTTGCTGCGGGCAGATTTTTCTCCCATCGGTTGATTTTTTTTGTAGTGCAGAAGGTAGATGGAGAGATCATGCAAATCACAGAGGAACTGACTAAAAGCGGTCACATGGTGGTGATGTATGTGGTTGGCGATAAGGTGCCGGGAGAAATTCTTCACCAGAGTAACGAGCGCAGAAAGATTGTATGGCTCTCGCCGGAAGCAGAGTTGGAAGGGGGATTGTGATGAACGAGAGAGCTGTGTATCGTTTTTTACATGTCCTGCTCTTATCGGGGATTGTGCTCTTATGTGCGGGGAACTATTTGGGAATTCAGCACTTGGAGCTACAGACGGGATTTACATTGCTGTCAGCGTTAGCAGTGGCAGGGAGCTTTGCCGGATTGAAGCTACGCGGACGAGTGAGTCTGTTGGCAGGTCTGGGAACGGTACTGGTGGCGGT
>JAFVDW010000111.1 GCA_017478245.1 Lachnospiraceae bacterium | reverse complement strand
GGCACGGACAGGAATGGAGAGTGGCACGGACAGGAATGGAGAGTGGCACGGACAGGAATGGAGAGTGGCACGGACAGGAATGGAGAGTGGCACGGACAGGAATGGAGAGTGGCACGGACAGGAATGGAGAGTGGCACGGACAGGAATGGAGCGTGGCACGGACACTGAAAGGAGAAATACATTCATGAAAAACACCATGAAAGCCGTAGTGCTTCACAAAATAACCGAAGCCAAAGATATAATGCTCACAGAGGTTCCGATTCCGGAGGTAAGAAGCGGTTGGGTACTCGTCCGGATCAGGGCTTTCGGACTGAACCATTCCGAGCAGCTTCTGAGATTGCATGAGATTCAGGCAGATTATATTCAGAAGCCCATCATACCTGGCATCGAATGTGTGGGGGAGATTGTGGATGCATCGGATAGTGCTTTTGGGAAAGGGCAAAAGGTAATCGCCATGATGGGGGGCATGGGACGCAGCTTTCATGGCAGTTACGCTGAGTATGCGCTTTTGCCTGCGCATCATGTATTTGCCATTGAGAGCGGGTTGGACTGGGAGAAGCTTGCTGTCATACCAGAGACATACTTTACAGCATGGGGGTCGCTTTTTGAATGTCTGCATTTACAATCGGAAGATACGCTGCTTGTCCGTGGCGCGACATGCGCTCTGGGCTATGCTGCGATGCAGATTGCAAGAGCTTTGGGCAGCAGAGTGATTGCCACTACACATCGGGAGACCAAATTATGTCTGCTGGGAGATGCAGAACAGTCAATACTGGATGATGGAAAGCTCACAGGCAGGGTTAGTGGCGTGACAAAAGTACTTGATCTTGTGGGCCCGCGCAGTCTGAAGGATACCCTTACTGCTGTGGAAAAGGGCGGAATCGTCTGTCAGACCGGCATCCTTGGAGGGGTGTTTGCCCTAAACGGCTTTGATCCCATTAAGGACATACCCAATGGGGTCTATTTGACGGGCTTCTTTTCCAATCATCCGACACAACAGATTGTGGATGATATGTTCAATTTTTTCCATGAAAAGAAGCTTGTGCCCATCAGTGGAAAAGTGTATGATTTCAAAAATATCAAAGAAGCTATACTCGCACAGGATATGGGAACGGTAAATGGTAAGCTTGTGGTTGAAATATAGAACACAAGGCTATAATTTAAAAAATCTTAATAAAAATACTACAATTTACTTAAAGCTTTCATGGTACAATAAGTCCCGATTGAAATGGAAAGGGACAAAAGAGAAGTGGGTTCAAACAACATTAATACGAAGAGAAATCCTTATTTAAGTGAGATATCCTATAACGAGCTACCGAAAGAAGCACCCGGCAGACAGGGACGAAGCAGCGAGACCGTGAGGAGACGGAGGGCGATGCTTAGAAAACGAAGGGCACGCAGGAGACGCATGGTCGTATTGACAGTATACGGCTGTGCGTTGTTACTTTTGGTACTGGTGGTGTGGGGGATAGCGGCACTGGTTTCTGTAATCAGGGGGCATGCGGTGGAGAGCAGTGTGGAGCTGGCACAAGACAAGACTGCAATTACGGCTGATGAAAGGTTGGTACAGGGTATACCTTTATCGCAGTTTGAGACCCATCCGGTATGGGAGGAGGATTTTCTGACACCCAATGAGTATTCCCGACCCGGTGAACCGCTGACAGAGGTAAACAGCATATTTGTGCATTACACCGCCAACAGGAATACCTCCGCTGCCCAGAATCACAGTTATTTTGAACAGTTAAAGGATACGGGGGAGCGCAGTGCCAGTGCGCATTTTATCATTGGTTATAATGGAGAGATTATTCAATGTATTCCCCTTGATGAAATCGCTTATGCAGTGAAGACCAGGAATATGGATTCCATTTCCATAGAGTGCTGTTACAAATCCGGTGACGCCTCCTTTACCCAGGAGACCTATGATTCCCTCATCATCCTGCTGAAATGGCTTACAGAGGTCTATGATTTGTCCACGGAGGATATTCTGCGGCATTATGACTGCGGCGGCAAGAAATGTCCCTTGTACTATGTGGAGCATCCGGATGCCTGGGAAAGACTCAAAAGAGATGTGGAAGGGCAGTGATGTCCGGTGTGAAAATACAGTAAAAATGGACGTGTCGGCTCTTGCCGTAAGGATATGATTTGTGATACAATATCTTAAAATGAAGATGATGTAGATGGACAGGAAGAAGGAAGGAGAGTTAAACGTATGAACGAAGTGATGAATGCGATTTTGACTAGAAGGAGTGTCCGTAACTTTATTGATGAAACGATTCCGGAGAGCATTCTTGCTGACATCGTGGATGCAGGACTTCATGCACCCAGCGGTATGGGGAAAAAGACTTGGAAATTTACTGTGATTACCAACAAGGAGGTGATCGCACAGCTCGCGGAGGCGATTGCGACACAAATCGGAAGCGAGGATTATGATATGTACCACCCGGCGGCATTGATCATACCATCGAATCTGCGCAAGAGTGTGTGGGGAAAAGAGGACAATGCCTGTGCGCTTGAGAATATTTTCCTTGCAGCCCATTCCTATGGTGTGGGCTCTGTGTGGTTGAATCAGTTGCAGGAGATATGTGACACAGAGTTGATCAGACCGTTGTTATCCAGAATCGGTATTCCAGAGAACCATGTGGTTTACGGAATGGCAGCACTGGGATATGCGGATACCAGTCAGCCCAAGGCGGAATACCAGTCAGGTGGAGAAGTACAATGGGTAAAGTAATATAGACATAAAAATAGGCGTGGTTCCGTTTTGGACTGTGCCTTTTTTTGTGGCAGTCTTACTTGATATCGGGACGATTTTGGTATAATATAATTCATAAGAATAAAGTGAAGCAGGAAAGGACACAGTACAAATGGACTTAAGTGAGTTGCGCGAGAGAATTGATGAGATAGACAGCCGGATTGTGTCGCTGTATGAGGACAGAATGGATGTCAGCAGACAGGTGGCAGAGTTTAAGATAGAGACAGGGAAAAAGGTATTCGACAGGCAGCGGGAGCAGGAAAAGCTGGAGAAGGTAAAATCCCTGACCCACAATGAGTTCAACAGTCATGGAATTGAAGAGCTGTTTGAGCAGATTATGTCTATGAGCCGCAAATTACAGTATCAGTTGTTGGCGGAGCGGGGAAGTATAGGTAAGCTGCCTTTTATCGGTGTAGACGAGTTGGATACCAGGAAGGCGAGAGTGGTATTTCAGGGAGCGGAGGGAGCCTACTCCCAGGCTGCCATGATGAAATACTTCGGGGAACAGGTCAACAGCTTTCATGTGGATTCTTTTCGCGATGCAATGAGTGCGATTGATGAGGGAAGCGCTGACTTTGCTGTGTTGCCCATCGAGAATTCCACGGCGGGTATTGTAAATGAGATTTACGATCTTTTGGTGGAATTTGAGAATTACATAGTAGGGGAACAGATTATCAAGATTGAGCATTGCCTGTTGGGGGTGCCGGGCGCACAGATTTCTGATATCCAGACAGTATATTCGCATCCGCAGTCCCTTATGCAGAGTGCAAAATATCTGGCGGGTCACAACTGGCAGCAGATCAGTATGCAGAACAATGCGTTTGCGGCAAAAAAGGTAGCTGATGAGAAAGACAAGACACAGGCGGCCATCGCAGGAGAACACGCAGGCAAGGTATACGGCTTGGAGGTGCTGCAAAAAGGAGTCAATCATTCGGGAAGCAATTCCACTCGTTTTATCATAGTCACCAACCAGAAGATTTTCCGCAAGGATGCCACCAAGGTGAGTATTTGCTTTGAGGTACCCCATGAGAGCGGCTCCTTGTATCATATGCTTTCACACTTCATCTACAACAATCTGAATATGACGAAGATTGAAAGCAGACCCTTGGAAGACCGCAACTGGGAGTATCGTTTTTTCATTGATTTTGAGGGGAATCTGGCAGACAGTGCGGTGAAGAATGCACTGCGGGGCTTAAGGGATGAAGCACGCAATATGAAAATTCTGGGCAATTATTAGACTTGGAGAGAGACGATGAGAGAGCAGGAATTGATTTTATATCGGAAGTTTGAAGAGGGTGAGCTGCTTTATGATATGACCTGGCTCATGGAGCATTATGATGATGAATATTACAACGAGGAGGATCTGGCGGCGTTATTCTATGAGTGCCTGCATCGTCTGATTGAACTGGCGGGGGAGTATGGGTTCCACGGGAATCTGTGGCACTGCTATCTGGCTAATCTGTTGGTGAATAATGAGAACAGCTACAGTTGCGGCTGTGAGATAAGAGGAGAGATTCAGGGCACCATTAATGAGGCGGCACTTCATGATATTGTAATTTTTAAGGAATTTTATGATTATGATTTTACATCCATGATGGAAAAGCTTCATGTGCCGGAATTTGCCATGATTCTAGCGTATGAAAGCAGCAGTCAGGAGAGCAAGGTGTATAATACCCGTATCTGTGCCCGTATCTGTGAACTGGCGGAGGCTTTTTGCGAGAATCGGACGCCGGAAGAGATGAAGGCAACCTTGACAAGCTTCTATAAGGAATATGGTGTGGGCAAGTTCGGACTGCACAAATCCTTCCGTATCGTTCATAATGAGGAGGGGGTCAGGATTGAACCTATCCTCAATATTGCCCATGTGAAGCTGGATGACCTGGTGGGATATGAGATTGCCAAAAAGAAGCTTATAGATAATACGGAGAGCTTTGTGTCGGGCAAGAAGGCGAACAACTGTCTGCTCTTTGGCGATGCCGGGACAGGAAAGTCCTCCAGCATCAAGGCGATTGCTAACGAATATTATGACAGGGGCTTGCGGATTATTGAAGTCTATAAGCATCAGTTTCAAGCTTTGAATGAGGTGATTGCGCAGATTAAGAAGCGTAATTACAAGTTTATCATCTATATGGATGATTTGAGTTTTGAGGAATTTGAGACAGAATATAAATATTTAAAGGCAGTGATAGAGGGTGGATTGGAAAAAAAACCCGAAAATGTGCTGATTTATGCTACCTCCAACCGTCGTCATCTGATTCGGGAGAATTATCGTGACAAGGAGGAAATCCGTCAGGATATGCACACCTCTGATACGGTACAGGAGAAATTGTCTCTGGTATATCGTTTTGGCGTGACAATCTATTTTGGTGCACCGGACAAAAAACAGTTCCAGAATATCGTAAAGACACTGGCAGAGAGGAGTGAGCTGGATATTTCAGAGGAGGAATTGCTTTCCGAGGCAAATAAATGGGAGTTATCCCACGGTGGACTTTCCGGCAGAAGTGCACAGCAATTTATAGATTATTTACTTGGTACGCGCCAGATTGACAAGGAGTGAATATATGAGTGTGAAAACCTTTGCAGCCATTGATGTGGGAAGCTATGAGCTGTGTATGAAGATATTCGAGCTTTCGGGCAAAAATAAAATGAAGGAGATTGACTGTATCAAGCAGAGTCTGGATTTGGGCAGCGGAACCTATGCCACCGGCAAAATAAGCAATGAGAAGATGGATGAGCTTTGCCGTGTGTTAAAGGAGTTTGCGGCAATCAAGGATGCCTACAAGGCAGATACCTACAAGGCATATGCTACCAGTGCATTCAGAGAGGCGGAGAACTCCGTGATTATTTTGGATCAGATTAAACAGCGCACCGGTATACAGGTTGGCGTGTTAAGCAATTCGGAGCAGAGATTTTTGACCTACAAATCCATAGCATCCAAGGGAGAAGCTTTTCGCAAGGTCATTGAAGGTAAGACTGCGATTGTGGATATTGGCGGCGGTAGTATTCAGTTATCTTTGTTTGACAAGGATACATTGGTATCTACGCAGAATCTGCGCATTGGTGTATTGCGTATTATGGAGATGATGCAGCATGTGAATTTTAAGAGAGCCCAGGCGGAAGGTCTGATCGATGAATTGGTTACGGCACAGCTTTCCACCTATAAGAAGCTGTATCTGAAGGATCAGGAGATTGAAAATATTATCATTGCAGATGATTATCTGTCTCCATGGGCAGTGAAATCTGTGAAGACCGGGCGGCTGCAGTCAGTGGTAAAGCTGTCAGAGACCGAAGAGCTGATGCAGATTTTGCGTACCAACAGCAATACTTATATTGCGAATGCTATGGAGATTACCGAGGAGAAGGTGCCGCTGGTACTGATCAGTGCAGTAATGACCAGACGCATTGCTTCCCTTATGGGAGCAGAATACATATGGGCGCCCGGTGTGACGCTGTGTGACGGTATTACTTATGAATATGCGGAGCAGATTAATATGTTCCGGGGTGAGCATGATTTTGAAGAAGATATTGTCGCCTGTGCCATCAATATCAGCAAGCGTTATATGGGCAGCAAAAAGCGCTCGGAAACCTTGGAGAACATCACTACAACCATATTTGACAGTATGAAAAAGGTGCATGGTCTGGGAGAAAGGGAAAAGCTCTATCTCAGGCTGGCAGCAATCCTGCATGACTGTGGCAAATATATCAGCCTGGTGAATATCGGTGAGACCTCCTACAACATCATCATGGCGACGGAAATCATTGGTCTGTCCCATGTAGAGCGTGCCATCGTGGCAAATATTGTTCGTTACAATCACAGTAACTTTGACTATTTCACACAAGAAGGTACAACAGAGCTGAACAAGGAGTATTACCTGATTGTGGCAAAGCTTACAGCGATTCTCAGACTTGCAAACAGTCTGGATAGAAGTCATAATCAAAAACTGAAAGGGATTAAGGCGAAGCTTAAGGAAAATGAATTAATCCTGCAGGCAGATACTTCGGCGGACATCACCTTGGAAAAAGGGTTTTTTGAGGCGACGGAGGAATTTTTTGTGGAGGTGTTCAGTGTGACACCGGTACTGATGCAGCATAAAAGGTTTTAAAATACATTGCTGCAAATATGGGGGTAAAGGTATATGGCAGAAAAGAGATTTAAGAATCCCAAATATTATACGAATCGGGAACTCAGTTGGATATTGTTCAATCATAGAGTGTTGAACGAGGCGAGAGATAAGAATATTCCATTGTTTGAACGGCTGAAGTTTTTAGGAATCACAGCTTCCAATCTGGATGAATTCTTTATGGTGAGGGTGGCTTCTCTGAAGGATATGATAAGCGCCAATTATGACAAGACGGATATTGCAGGAATGACGCCTGCCAGACAGCTTAAGGAAGTACAGGTGGCAATACACAAATTTGTAGATCTGCAGTATTCCACATTGAATCGCTCTCTGGTTCCACAGTTGGAAAAGAAGGGCGTGCATGCCATTAAATATCATGAAATGCTGACGGAGGAAGAAGCGGCTTATGTGGATCGGTATTTTTCCGAGTATGTCTACCCGGTATTGACTCCTATGGCGGTGGATTCTTCCAGACCGTTTCCGCTGATTCGCAACAGATCCCTGAATATCGGGGCGATGGTGAAACGCAACAAAAGTGATGAGGAATGGGAGTTTGCCATGGTGCAGGTGCCTAGCGTACTGGCGCGTGTTGTGGAATTGCCCTCGGAGGGGAAGATGCGCAAGGTGATTCGTCTGGAGGAGATTATTGAGCGCAATATTCAAAAATTATTCCTGAGCTATCATATCGTTTGTGCCCATCCGTTCCGCATTATGCGTAATGCAGATATGACCATCGAGGAGGATGAGGCAGAGGATTTGCTGATTGAGATTGAGAAGCAGCTTAAACAAAGACAGCGCGGCGACGTCATTCGTCTTGAGGTGGAGGATGGAATGGATAAGCGGTTGTTGCGCTTCATTCAAGGGGAGCTGCAGATAGGGGATGAGGACACCTATGAAATTGATGGTCCCCTAGATCTGACTGCCTTGACAAAGCTCTATGGTTTGGATGGGTTTGATTATTTGAAGGAGCCTAAATATGTGCCCCAACAGTCCACTGATCTGCCGGCAGGATGCGATATTTTTGAACAGATTCGGGGAGGTGACATTTTGTTGCATCATCCGTATCAGACCTTTTCGCCGGTGGTAGAATTTGTCCGGCAGGCATCCAGAGACCCCAAAGTACTTGCCATCAAGCAGACGCTGTACCGTGTCAGCGGTAATTCGCCCATTATTGCCTCCCTTGCACAGGCGGCAGAGAACGGAAAGCAGGTCACTGTACTTGTGGAGCTGAAGGCACGCTTTGATGAGGAAAACAATATTGGGTGGGCACGCATGCTGGAGAAGGCGGGCTGCCATGTAATATACGGTCTGGTGGGACTGAAGACTCACAGCAAGATCACACTTGTGGTGCGCAAAGAGGAGGACGGTATTCGCAGATATGTTCACCTTGGAACCGGTAATTATAACGATGCCACAGCTAAGATTTATACGGATGTAGGTGTGCTTACCTGTTCGGAGCTGTTCGGAGATGATGCCACGGCGGTGTTTAATATGTTGTCCGGTTATTCAGAGCCTTTGGGTTGGAATAAGCTTGCCTTAGCGCCGCTTTGGCTGAAGGATAAGTTTCTGCATCTCATTGCAAGAGAAAAGCAGCATGCTCAGGAGGGGCATCCGGCGAGAATTATCGCTAAGATGAATTCCTTGTGTGATGGGGATATTATTGCGGCACTTTATGAGGCTTCGGCAGCAGGGGTGCAGATTGATTTGATTGTGCGGGGAATCTGCTGTCTGAAGGTGGGCATTCCGGGAGTGAGCGAACATATTACTGTGCGCTCTATTGTGGGTAATTTTCTGGAACACAGCCGTATCTTCTATTTTGAGAATAATGGACAATATGAAATTTACTGCGGCAGTGCGGACTGGATGCCCCGCAATCTGGAGCGGCGCGTGGAGATTCTCTTTCCGGTGGACCGACAGGAGATTAAAGAGGAGCTGCTGCATATTCTGGAAAACCAGTTGCGTGATAATGTGAAAGCATCTATCCTGCAGAAGGATGGCAGCTACATAAAACCTGATAAGCGGGGCAAGCATCTGTTCAATTCACAGGTGGCGTTCTGTGAGGAGGCGGTGGAGAAGGCGAAGGCGCTTATGGAGGAATCACCGCTCAATACCAGAACGTTTCAGCCGGAATATCATCAGGAGTAGGCGGAGAGGAAAAGTGTATTATGAGGATTATATTGGCATCTGCATCTCCCAGACGAAGAGAGCTGTTGGGACAGATTGGATTGGAATTTGATGTGCTTGTGAGTGCAGTGGAGGAGAAGAGCACATCCACTGAGCCATGGCAGATAGTGGAGGAATTGGCGGCACAGAAGGCGGATGCAGTGTTGGAGACCGTATTGCAGAGGAGAGAAGCATCGGATGCCCAAGAAACAGAGGAATTGTTGGTAATCGGAGCGGATACGATCGTAGCATGCGACGGGAGGATTCTTGGAAAGCCTGTGTCCAAAGAGCATGCGAAAGAAATGCTCCATAATTTAAGCGGGCGCAAGCATCAGGTTTATACAGGGGTGTGTCTGCTGCATCTGACAGGGAATAACAAAGAGAGCAGATGCTTTCACGAGGCTACGCAGGTACAGTTCTTTGAGATGAGTGGGGAGGAGATTGACGCGTATGTAGCTACCGGTGATTCCTTAGACAAAGCAGGTGCTTATGGAATCCAAGGATTTTGCGCCAGATATATCCGGGGGATTGAGGGAGATTATAACAACGTGGTAGGCTTGCCGGTGGGAAGATTGTATCAGGAGATCAAAGAATATCTATCCTGATGAGATGGCGCAGTAAAAAACTGTGTCTGAAAACGACTGAAAAAATTGTAAAGCGGAATGACAGGGAAGAATAAAATGATAAAGGCAGTCATATTTGATTTGGATGGGACATTGTCGGATTCTATCCGCAGCATGAAATATTGCGGGGACAGGGCGGTGGCGCCTTTTGGGATGGGTCCCTTCACGGAGGAACAATACAAATATTTTGTGGGAGACGGAGCAGCAAATCTGGTAAAGCGTGCGTTGATTGCAGGCGGAGATGTCCGCTTGGTTCATTTTCAGGAAGCCTTTGCCAATTATAAGAAGCTTTTTGGTGCATATTGCATGTATGAGGTGAAGCCCTATGAGGGGGTACCGGAGCTTTTGAAGGCTCTGAAGGAACGAGGAATTGCAATCTGTGTACTCTCCAATAAGCCTCATGCGGAAACAGTAAAAGTCATTGAAACATTGTTTGGCAAAGAGACCTTTGATGTGATACAGGGACAGCAGGAGGGATTAGCGATTAAGCCCAGTCCTGAGGGTGTGTATCGTATCTTGGAGAGACTGGAGATGGAGGCGAAGGAGTGCCTCTATCTGGGAGATACTGCCACTGATATGAAGACAGGCAAGGGGGCAGGAGTATTTACGGTGGGAGCCCTTTGGGGATTTCGTACGAGAGAAGAACTGGAGGAGGCGCGGGCGGATGCAGTCATTATGCACCCCTTAGAGGTGCTTACATTTTTGGAGCAATAAAATGTGACAACAGTATTGACTATAACGCATATTCTTACTATTATTAATTTATAAGAAATGTTCGGGTAAAGAACCGTGACAGACACGACAAAAAGGAGGTTGCGCGTATGCACGAGTATGATGATGCGGTGTTAGAATGTTTTTTGGAAAATCAACTGAAGCTTTTTCCGGAGAATGTAGCCGAAACTCTGGAGGAGGCGGAGAATTTCCTGGAGGAATGCATGGCTGTAGTGGTGGACTCCGTGGAGGAAGTTATCGAATATTTTGAAGAGGAAGGCATTGATCTGGACGGTGCCGTGGGCGATGAGATTCTGGAGGCGGATGAGGTCTTTGAGATTGGTGATGGAAGATATCTGATTGTGGAGGGGTAAGAAGCAGCGCGTAGCACATTGTGCATTGGAATAAGGTCTTTGGAGAAGAATGCAAAGGAATGCGAAGGATACAGAGACTTTTTGAGGAACAGAGAAAGTAATATGTCAGAATGAGTAATATGTCAGAATGAGTAATGTGTCAGAATGGGTGATGAGGCGCTTAAGGATAATGAGAGGATAGAAAGGGATTGCCTAATCTTAAGTATCAAGGCAATCCCTTTTCCAAGCTCTTATATATTTTTCTTATACATATTTTCGAGCCCCTATGATGTGAATGCAACGGCTTTGTTGATACTGATAAGAGGATAGGGGACGGTCAAAAGCATCGTAGGTATGGGTGGCAATATAGGGTTCACCGTGCCGGATGTCTATGACAAGCAAGCTGTGATAGAAGACAGCACTATTTCCAAGCTGGATGATGTCGCCGGGCTGTGCTTCGCTTACAGGAACGGTTCGGCCGTAGGGACCTGCCTTTTTATTTTGAAGCATGAACCGATAGAAATATGCTACGCCGGTCCACGCAGCGGCACGGTTGTTTAGAGAGCCATAGTACCAACCGGTATCAGGGGTGTAATTCATGACTGCACCGCCGGCGTAGAGACATTGGGAGATAAAATTTGTGCAATCCCCACCAAGCTTGTCAAAATTATAGTAGGCGGGATTGCGAGAGAATGCCCATTTTCCGGCGTACTCGATTTCCCGGGCGACATTTAGAGAATACTCGATCAGCATGGCGGGCTCCAAAAGGGATTTGTATTATGATATGTGATGATTTGAAAAGTGCTATTGGTAATTGCTTAGGCGCGGGAAATAAAGCCAGAAAGGAAATGAATCTTTATGATACAGGTGATTAGAGCGACAAGGACGGCTGAGCAGGCGGGGGCATATTATGTGAGAATACAAGCCATGGCAAGGAAATATCATATTACCCTTAAGCAGGAGTTTGACGAACATGACACACCGGATACGCAATACATTGTTCTTCTGGATGATGATTTTCCGGTGGCAACCTGCCGCATGTATCCATGTGATGAGAGAAGCGTCATGCTGGGGCGGATTGTTGTCCTGCCAGAGTACAGAGGTCAAGGGCTGGGCAGAAAGACAGTGGAAGAGGCGGAAAAGTGGGCTGCCGAACTGGGGTATGAAAGGGCTGTTTTGGAAAGCCGGGAAGAAAAGACCGGCTTCTATGAGAAAATGGGTTATGTGGCTGATTATGGGAATGTGATACATGGGGAGACTTTTGTATGTGTGCATATGGAGAAAAGCTTGCGATAGAGGTGATAGCAGGTATGTGTTTGCAGGCATAGTGAATACCATGGAGCAGGACTGACATCTAACAGTTACAGGAAGGTAAGGGTTTGTATGAAAAAGATTACTTTGGGAAAAACAGGGATTACGACTCCGCAGAACGCCTTTGGCGCACTGCCGATACAGCGTGTGGATATGCAGACCGCTGTGAGAATTTTGCGCAAATCCTATGAGGGTGGCATGATTTTCTATGACACGGCAAGAGCCTATTCGGACAGCGAGGAGAAGCTGGGAGAAGCCTTTTGTGGGATGCGTGACAAGATTTATATCGCCTCTAAGACTATGGCTACAACGCCAGAGAAGTTTTGGGAGGATTTGAATACCACCTTGCACAATCTGCGCACTGACTATCTGGATATTTATCAGTTTCACTGTGTGAAGCAATGCTATGCACCCGGTGATGGCACGGGGATGTACGAGGCGATGTCAGAAGCAAAAAAACAGGGAAAGATCAGGCATATCGGTATCACTGCCCACAAGATTGGTATTGCGGAGGAGATTGTGGTAAGCGGTCTGTACGAGACCCTGCAATTCCCGTTCTCTTATCTGGCTTCTGACAGAGAGCTTGCCCTTGTGAAGGCATGCGAGGAGGCAGATATGGGATTTATCGCTATGAAGGGGCTGTCCGGTGGGCTGCTTACCAATTCTCTTGCCTGTATGGCGTTTATGAGTGAACATAATGTGCTCCCCATCTGGGGCATCCAACGGGAGCAGGAGCTGGATGAGTGGCTTGCTTTCTTTGAGGAGGAGCCGGATATGACACCTGCGATTCGGGAAGTGATTGCGCAGGATAGAGCGGAGCTTTTGGGAGAATTCTGTAGAGGCTGCGGATATTGTGCCCCCTGTGCAGTGGGCATCGTAATCAATCAATGTGCCAGAATGTCCCAGATGATCAGGCGTGCCCCCTCTGCCAACTGGCTGTCTTCACAGTGGCAGGCGGAGATGATGAAGATAGAGAACTGTGTCAACTGCGGGGCATGTCTGAAAAGATGTCCCTATGAGTTGCATATTCCGGAATTGTTAAAGAAGAATTTGACAGATTATAAGAGAATTCTTGCAGGAGATGTCACGGTGTAAGGATGCTTTGGATAGCAAAAGTCCACAGAAGTGGCAGAAGAGGAGTTATGAACAGAGAGATAGAAATTACAGAGAAGACGCCCCTATATTTGTTGGCAGGTCCTATGTTCGGGGAGATGTTTTTGAATATTTTGATTCAAAATATTGATACGTTGATGCTCAGCCACTATTCGGAGAATGCGGTGGGAGCAGTGGGGAATGCCAATCAGGTCATGAATCTGATGATTTTGATGTTTGGAATCATTGCCACCGCAACGTCGGTGGTGGTGGCACAATATCTGGGAGCAAAACAGCATGATAAAATGAATATGATTTATACGTTGGTTGTGATTGTGAATTTTGTGTTCGGAGTGCTCATCAGTGGTCTGCTGGTGGCTGCAAAACGTCCTTTTATGCAGCTTTTGCAAGTATCCAATGAAATGATGCCTGACTCGCTTTCGTACATTCAGTGGGTAGGCGGTTTTATCTTTTTACAGGCATGCTACAATGTAATGGCACAGATTTTGCGGTGTAATGGACATACGAAAGTGGGACTTTATATCTCCTTGGTAATCAATGGCGTGAATATTGTGGGAAACTATCTGGTGTTGTATGGACCGTTGAAATTCCTGGGGCTTGGGGTGACGGGTGTGGCATTGTCCACGGTATTTGCCAGAATCGTGGCGCTGATCATATCGATTGTGATTTTTTATCGATATGGAATCGGGCGTTTTTCCTTACGACTGTTGATTCCTTTCCCATACAAGATGCTTTGGCAGATGATTCAGATTGGATTGCCCTCCGCAGGAGAGAGTATGTCCTATAATCTATATCAGATGGTGCTGTTGTCTTTTGTCAACAGTCTGGGCAATGATGCGGTAAATGCGCGGGCGTATTGTAATGCTATGATTTCTTTTACCAACGTTTTTTCCAACTCGGTAGCGATGTCCACCCAGATTATCACAGGGCATCTGGTGGGAGCAGGAAATTATGATGGGGCTTACAGGAGAGTGTTAAAAAGCTTTAAGACTTCCCTGCCTATTACCATAGCACTGTCCACCGTAAACTGTCTGTTGTCGCCCTTTACCATGCGGCTGTTTACTGCCAATGAACGGGTGATTCAGATTGCATTTGGAATTATGGCGGCAGAGATTTTGGTAGATATCGGCAGGTGCATGAATATGACCTTTGTGTGCAGCTTAAAGGCGGCGGGAGATTATATTTATCCCCT
>JAFVDW010000110.1 GCA_017478245.1 Lachnospiraceae bacterium | reverse complement strand
GAACGTATTAAGAACATCCATTATATGAAGGAGGCTCATTATGAGTGATATTATCAAAGAAATCGAAGCAGAACAGTTAAAGGAAACCGTTGATGAATTTAATGTGGGCGATACCGTTAAGGTATACGGCAAGATCAAAGAGGGTAACCGCGAGAGAATTCAGGTTTTCGAGGGCGTTGTACTCAAGAGACAGGGCGGAAGCAACAGAGAGACTTTCACTGTTAGAAAGACTTCTAACGGTGTCGGTGTTGAGAAGACCTGGCCTCTTCACTCTCCCAACGTCGAGAAAATTGAGGTTGTGAGACGTGGTAAGGTAAGACGTGCGAAGCTGAACTACTTGAGAGACCGTGTCGGCAAGAAGGCAAAGGTTAAGGAATTGGTAAAATAATTTCCAATGACACAACAAAAGGGCAATTACTTCTGTAGTTGTCCTTTTCTATTTTTGTGTTCTATGGTATACTCTACTATATAGGGTAAAGCGTAGGGAGTTGGACTTATTTATGTCGCGCAACAAGGGACTTACTTTTTACAAAAGAAGAAAACGCATCAGTTCTGCTGTTGTCAGGGAGGTGTTTAGCTGGCTTTTTGGGATTGCGGCTGCAATTTTCATTGCCGGAGTAGGTGCTTTCTTTTTTGGCATGGAAATTAATGTTGTGGGTGTGTCTATGGAGGATACGCTGAGCAATGGGCAGGGTGTTCTTGTCAACCGCTTTGTATATCTGCTTTCCAAACCCCGGCAGGGAGATGTGGTGGTGTTTTTGCCCAACGGCAACGAGAATGCTCATTATTATGTGAAGCGTGTGGTCGCCTGTCCGGGCGAACAGGTACATATTGCAGATGGGATTCTGTATGTGGACGGAAGTGAAAGCGAATGGGTTACAGAGAAGATTCTGGATGGCGGAATTGCAGAAAATGAATTTACATTGGCTTCCGGGGAATATTTTTGTATCGGAGACAATGCCAACAACAGTGAGGATAGCCGTTCCGCCAACATTGGACCGGTGAATGAAAGAGACATGATTGGCAAAGTATGGCTGCATTTTCCCGGAGAAAATGACGGAATCGGTTTTGTGAAATAGGAAGGATGAATATGAATTATCAATGGTATCCCGGTCATATGACGAAGGCGAAGCGTATGATGCAGGAGAATATAAAGCTGATCGATCTGCTGATAGAGCTGGTGGATGCAAGGGTTCCCTTAAGCAGCCGGAATCCGGATATTGATGAACTGGGAAAAAATAAATCGCGCATTGTTCTGCTGAACAAATCAGACTTGGCGGATCCGGTGCAGAATAAAAGATGGATAGAATATTTTAAGGCACAGGGGATTTATGTGTTGGAGATAAATTCCAGGACAGGAGCGGGCATCAAGTCTATCCAGGGACTGGTGCAGGAAGCGTGTAAGGAAAAGATTGAAAGAGATCGCAAGCGGGGAATCGTCAACCGACCGGTGCGGGCAATGGTAGTAGGAATTCCCAATGTGGGTAAATCCACCTTTATCAATTCTTTTGCGGGAAAGGCTTGTACCAAGACCGGCAATAAACCGGGTGTGACGAAGGGAAAACAGTGGATTCGTCTCAACAAGAGTCTGGAGCTATTGGATACACCGGGAATTCTTTGGCCGAAATTTGAAGATGCCGCGGTGGGTATGAGGCTTGCTTTTATAGGCTCCATCAATGATGAGATTATCATTATGGAGGAGCTGGCATGCGATTTGATTCATTATATAAGAGAATGGTATCCCGATGCGTTGAAAGAACGCTTCGGGTTGGAGATTACGGATGAAATGAGCGATGCAGAGGTACTGTCTGCCATTGCAGAGAATCGGAAGTGCTACACAAAAGGGGAGCAGCTTGATCTGGAGAAGGCAGCATCGATTCTCATGGACGACTTCCGCAGTGGAAGATTGGGACGTATTACATTGGAACATTGGATGGGAGCAGAAAAGAATGAATAAAGTATTGAAAGAATTATTGAGCACGGGAATTTATTTACTGGTTGTATTATTGCTGACATATCTATTTATTCACTATGTAGGGCAGAGGACACAAGTAGACGGAGAGTCCATGGAGACGACTCTATCCAATGGAGATAATTTGATTGTAGATAAGATTACCTATCGTTTTAATGATCCCAAGCGTTTTGATATCATTGTGTTTCCTTTCAAATATAAGGAAAATACCTATTATATCAAGCGGATTATTGGTTTGCCGGGAGAGACAGTGCAGATAGACAATGATGGAAATATCTACATCAACGGAGAGTTATTGGAGGAATCCTACGGCAGAGAGATCATACGACCTGAGACAGTGGGCAGGGCAGCGCAGCCAATCGAGCTTGGCGAGGATGAATATTTTGTGTTGGGAGACAATCGTAACAACAGCAGCGACAGCCGGACGGAGGCGGTGGGGAATATCAAGCGGCAGGATATTGTGGGTAGAGCCTGGGTGAGAATATGGCCCTTCAGCAAATTTGGTATTTTAAAGCATCAATAAATAGGAATGTGAGTGGAAATGATGGCAAATCAGGAGAGTACAGGTAAGATAAAGGAACTGTTTCAGGCAGCTTGTGAGGATGAGCTGCCTGAATTCATAAAGAGTTACGAGACGGATGAGAGAGCCGGCGTACAAAAACTGGTAGCTTCGGCACATAAGAAGCTGGAGGCTCTTCAAAAAGAGAGAGAACGCATAGAGGCATTGAAGGTATATGAGCGCAAATACAGTGATTATTCCTTCATCTGCGGAATCGATGAGGTGGGCAGAGGACCGCTGGCAGGACCGGTGGTAGCAGGTGCAGTCATCCTTCCCAAAGATTGTGATATTTTGTATATAAATGATTCCAAAAAGCTATCCGAAAAAAAGAGAGAAGAATTGTATGAAGTGATTTTGGAGAAAGCCATAGCCTGCGCAGTGGGGTACGCAACGCCTGAGAGAATTGATGAGATTAATATTTTACAGGCAACCTATGAGGCAATGCGGGAGGCAATCGGAAAGCTGGAGCCTTCTCCCGATATTTTGTTGAATGATGCGGTTACCATACCGCAGGTCAATATACCCCAGGTGCCTATTATCAAAGGCGATGCCAAAAGCATTTCCATCGGTGCAGCCAGTATTTTTGCCAAGGTAACCAGAGACCGTCTGATGGTGGAATATGATAAGGTGTTCCCGGAGTATGGCTTTGCAGGGAATAAGGGATATGGCAGTGCTGCGCATATTGAGGCATTGAAAAAATATGGTCCCACTCCCATTCACAGGAGGTCTTTTATCAAAAACTTTGTGCAGGTATAGAAAAATGTTGTAACTGTTGAGAGGATATTTTATGAGATTAACCGATCTTTTTAGAACTGATACACAGATCTCGGACGCAGGTAGGATACAACAGCCCACACCGGCGAGGACAGTCCAGATGAATCAACAGATCAGAGCCCTGGCGCCCGGACAGACCTTACAGGGCGAAGTTGTCGCCAGAAATGGCGGCGAGGTTCAGATTAAGGTGGCGGATGATTTTGTGCTGAATGCGAAAATGGATCAGAACATGAATATCGAGGTCGGAAAAAATATGACCTTTGAGGTGAAAAATAATGGAAGTACCCTAACGTTAAGCCCATTGTTTACCAATACGGCGACAGATGCGAATATTATGAAAGCGCTGGATATGGCCGCACTGCCGGTAAATGAGACGACGGTGAATATGACCGGACAGATGATGAGTGCCGGGCTGTCTATCGATCGAGGCTCCTTGCAGCAGATGTTTCGGGAGGTCAATCTCTTCCCCCAGGCGCAGAGTGCGGATCTGGTAGATTTGCATAAGCTTGCTATGCCGATTAATGAAAGTAATGTCAATCAAATGATTTCCTATCGCAATTTGACGCATCAGTTAATCTCCGGTATGACCAATATTATGGATGAACTGCCTAATGTCTTTTCTGAGCTTCTGACATCGGGCAATACTGACGAGGCGGTAGCGCTCTATCAGGCGTTGACACAGCTTACAGATATGGCGGTAGAGAGTGGAGAGAATACACAGAGTCTGGGGGAAGCACCTCAGGAGGCGGGGGCGCTGGAAAACGCAGAAGGAGCGATAGAGGGAGCAAGCGAAGCTGAAATAGAGGGAACAAATAAAACTCCGATAGAAGGAATAAATGAAACTGAGATAAAAGGAATAAATGAAACGGAAATAAAAGGAACAATAAAAGTTGTGATAGGAGAAGCTGCGGAGGGGCTTGTGGCAGGAACCGGCACAGAGCAGGCTCTGACGACGGGAAATGCAGCGACTCATATAGATTCTGCGGCGGCGAAAGTAATCATTGATGAAAGTGCACTTGCAGACAGTGAGAAGGTTAATGGAACTGCAAATGAACCTCTGAAGACGCAGCCCGTCTTGCAGGAGGGGGCATTGGCTGTCAACCTGGAGGCTGAGCCGGAAAGCCCCGTAGAGCCGGAGCAGGTCTCCATGCAGCAAATCACAGAGAGCGAAGCGGATGGAGCGCTATCATTACAGCAGACGGAAGAGGCGCTGACGCGGGAACTGGCGCAGAATCCCGAAGCGGTATTTGCACGTCTGGCGAAGGAGGGTGTGGATGCCAAGAGTCTGCAGAATCTGTTGAAGCCATTGACCGGGCAGATGATGGAGAAATGGACCATTTCACCTGAGGATGTAGAGGATAGTAAAAAGATAGAGGATTTATACCGCAGACTGGACAGCCAGCTAAAAGGAGTGGCGAAAGCGTTGGAGAGCGCAGGGCAGACTGATTCTGCAAGCTACAAAGCTGTGACCAACATGTCCCAGAATCTGGATTTCATGCAGCAGATTAATCAGATGTATGCCTATGTACAGCTTCCTTTGCGCTTGCAGCAGGGGAATGCACATGGTGATTTGTATGTATACACAAATAAAAAGAATCTTGCCATGAAGGACGGTAATATCAGCGCATTGCTTCATCTGGATATGGAGCATTTGGGACCGGTGGATGTGTACGTTGCCATGCAGGCAGGAGAGAAAGTGAACACCAGATTCTATGTGCAGGATGACGAGATGTTGGATTTTCTGGAAGCGCATATGGAGCTGCTCACACAGCGGTTACAGAAGAGAGGCTATGACTGCAGTTTTGACATGCAGGTACGCACAGGGGCGCAGACGCAAAAGAGCGGCATAGAGCAAATGCTGGCGCAGGATAATCACATGCCTTTGGCAGAATATGCGTTTGATGTACGCACCTGATGAAGTGAGGGAAAGATGGCAGATAAAAAGCAAAAAATCAAACAAGCGATTGCGTTGGAATATAATCCTGCTGAGGATGCGCCGAAGGTCATTGCCAGCGGGCGGGGGATTCTTGCGGAAAAAATCATTGAAAAGGCGAAGGAAAGTGATGTGCCTATCCATCGGGACGATAAACTGGCAGATACACTGTCCCGTTTGGAAATTGGGGATATGATACCGCCAGAGCTCTATGAGGTGGTTGCAGAGATTTTGATCTTTGTGGACTCCATGGATAAATTAAAGAGTAAGATGAACAATTAACTACCAGGAGGAGCTTTTGGACATGAAGAACAAAGCAAAAAACGTTTGCATAGCTGTTTTAATTGTTCTCACCATTATTGGATTTGTGAAAAGTATATTTATCAGTCTTGATATAGATGAGTCCTATGCAGTTGCACAAGCCTATAGACTCGCAAGGGGAGATAAGCTGCTCGCTGACATGTGGGAGCCCCACCAGTTCAGCGCATATCTGGCGGCTGTTTTTGTGAAGCTATATGTTGGTATCTTTCATACGGTGGAATATCTGGTTATCTATCTTCGAATCATTGGAATACTGATACATATAGGACTGGGGATGCTTTTGTATCGTGCACTTAGGCGCATGGGTATGGATTCCGGGTTTTCTGTCATATTGGTGCTGTTACATCTGAATTTCCTGCCCAAATGGGTGCAGATGCCGGAATTTGAATTGATGCACTACTGGGGGCTGCTCCTGATAGCCATGTGTATGATGGGCTATTTTGGTGAAGGACGGAAGCGGAAGCGATATCCTTTTCTGGCGGGGGCGGCGTTGGTGGGTTGTATTTTTTGTTATCCAACCATGTTCCTGCTTTATCCTGCCTATGTGCTTGGCTGGATTTTGCTGGAGCGTTCCAAAGGACTGAGGAATGCGTTATGCTTCACCGGAGGAAGTGTGCTTGTAGGCGGCAGTTTTCTTGTATATCTTAGCAGTTATCTGTCTGTGAATGAACTGGTGCTGAATTTATCCAATATTTTTATGGATAAATCACATACCACCTACACCATGCAGGAGAAGTGGAGTTTCTATGGTCAGCAGATTGTAAAACAGTTGAGGGTGTATCCCAAATACCTTCTTTTGGGGGCGGCGTGTACGCTTATGGCGGTGCTGATAGCTGTTGCTTTGAAACGCGCTGGAATGGGAAAATCATCTGATGGCAGGATGGCTGCTTCCGGAGTGGAGGTGGCTTTTGTAACATTATTTTTGTTTGCAGGAATCCTTATGCAATGTAAAAGTGTCTATGGTAATCTGTTTGAGGATAAGAACCAATTCTTTTTTCAGGTACGTTATGTGGCTTTGATGCTTCCGGCGATTTATCTTGGAATACGATATTATAAACAGATGGCGCTTTGGGTTTGGAGTATGCTGATTCCTGCCGGACTATCACTGATTGCCGTGCTTTTTATCACCAATATGGATACCAACACCTCTTATGCCAAAATGTTTCTGGGGGTGTTGGGAAGTGTGATGATTTACCACATTTATGTTACGGATATTTTAAAAGAAAGCATGCTGCGCAGGATGCTGGGAGTAGTTCAAAACTTGGCGGTATGCTCGCTGTTTGTGGGACTGTTTGTCTGCAGACTTCTGTTAATTCGTGTGACAGGGTGTCTTCCCATTACGGTCAGAGCAGATATGGCGAAAATGGAATATGGGGCTGAGAAGGGGATTTATGTACTGGCGGACTTTGCACAAATATGGAATCAGAATTATCAGATGCTTGAACCGCTCATCAGACCCGATGATCGCATGTTATACATTGGTTCGGAGAATCTTGTGTATCTTGCAGCCGGATGTGAGATTGCATCACCGTCCACCCAGGGAACCAATGTATACAACGAGATGTTCTTAAAGTATTATGAGTTGCATCCGGACAGGAAGCCCACGGTGCTCCTTTTGGATCGCACCTATGAAACCAATCCGGTTTATGGCAACTATTTTGGAAGTGAGCCGGTGATGCGTTGGATAGCAGAGGAATACGCAGGGGCAGAATGGGTGGAGACAGACTTTCTTACAATTATTTTGGGGAATGAATAAATAAGGGGGCGTGTGTTTGAATCTAAGAAAAATCGGCGCAGAAAAGGAACAGCAGGCAGCGAATTATCTGGAAGCCCATGGATTGCGGGTGGTGGAGCGCAATTTCCGTGGAAGAGGCGGAGAGGTAGATATTATCGGATACCATGAGGGATATCTGGTGTTTGTGGAAGTGAAATATCGAAGCAGTAACAGTAAGGGAACTGCGCTGGAGGCGGTCGGTCATCAGAAGCAGAGACAGGTATGTAAGGTGGCGGATTATTATCGTTATCTGCATCGG